>JBBTSA010000041.1:14057-35057 GCA_038064895.1 Patescibacteria group bacterium | reverse complement strand
GGAAGAGGATCTATCAGAATTAGCTCAGCTTATAAGAATAAGGTATAGCCGGCATATATCAATCTTTCAGATAGATAGAGTTGCAGAGAGGTTAGTAAGAGTGGATGAGAAATTTAGAGCTGATCTAAATAGCCGACTATCTGTTATTGAGCCTCCAGAACTTGCTCAGGCCATTATAAGAAAACTTACTGCTACTAATATTAGACTTAAGTATTGGAATTAAGAGATAGATGGTGGGTAGATAAATGATTTTATTTAATGTGGTAAACTAGGCAACTGTTATGGCTTATGTTGCTGATCTTCATATTCACTCCAGATTTTCCAGGGCTTGTTCACAACAGCTTAATATACCTAATTTAGTTGAATGGGCAAAACTTAAGGGTATTGATCTTTTAGGGACTGGTGATTTTTTACACCCTTTATGGTTGACTGAACTTAAGAATCAATTAAGTGAAGATGGCTCTGGTTTTTTGACCTTTTCAAAAGATCCATCAGTTAAGTTCCTTTTAACAGTTGAGATTGCTTCAATGTATTCTCACAAAGGCAAGGGAAGAAGAATACATAATTTGGTATTCTTGCCGGATTTCCAATCAGCAGAAAAGTTTCAAAAAGCTTTACTTTCCAAACATGCAACGCTGGCATCCGATGGCAGGCCCATTGTTGGTATACCCTCAAAAGATTTACTTTCTATGGCTTTGGAGGCTTCAGACAAAGCCTTGTTTGTGCCGAGTCATCTCTGGACGCCATGGTTTGGTCTATTCGGCTCAGAAAGTGGATATGACTCTTTAGAGGAATGTTTCGAAGATATGGTAGGTCATGTATATGGGATTGAGACTGGACTATCTAGTGACCCTGCAATGAATTGGAGAATAACAGAGCTTGACAGCCGATCAATTCTTTCATTTTCAGATGCTCATTCATTACCTAATTTAGGTAGGGAGGTAACAGTACTGGCTGAAAATTTAAAAGATGGGTACGAGGGTTTATATCAGGCAATCAAAAATCAAAAAATTGCAGGGACAATTGAGTTTTATCCTGAAGAAGGAAAATACCATTATACAGGACACAGAATGTGTGGAATTAAATATTCCCCAGAGGATACAAATACTAAAGGAACAACTTGTCCAAGATGTGGTAGAAGTTTAACTGTTGGAGTAATGGAGAGAGTAGAAAAGCTCGCTTCGCGAGATGTTGGGGAGATTGGGGTGAAAAGGCCGGGATACAGAAAGTTGGTCCCCCTTTTACAGATAATTGCAGAAGCGCTAAATTCTGCCCCAACAACACAAAAGGTTTTAAATGAGTATAAAAAGTTAACAATTAGTTTGGGAAGTGAAATTAAAGTTTTAACTAAAACTGAAATTACTGAAATTGCAAAAATTGCAGGTCCTAAAATTGCTGAAGGAGTTGAAAAAGTCCGTAAAGGGGATTTGGTTATTGATCCGGGATATGATGGAGTATATGGAGTAGTGAAGATATGGAGCAATGAGGAGAAAGAGGTTGAGGAGCAAAAATCAGAAGCTCCACAGTTGGAATTGTTTGATTAGGTTGCTTTTATGACTCACACTTCGCTACTCGCAAGTTAATATGAAGATTTTTAAAGACCGACAAGCTGCAGGAAAATTACTTGCAAAACGTTTAAAAAACGTGAGTTCGGATTTAGTCCTCGGTATCCCTAGAGGAGGAGTTGTAGTGGCTGCTGAAGTAGCTAGGAAGCTTAGTCTACCTCTGGATGTCTTGGTGGTACGTAAAATTGGGGCTCCATTTCAGAGTGAACTTGCCCTAGGTGCGGTTGACGGGGACGGAGAAGTTGTTTGGGAAGAAGATTTGCTAAAGGAAGTGGGGGTGAGTAGGGAGGAACTTGGGGATATAATCAAAAATGAATGGAAAGAATTAAAAAGGAGGGAAGATTTATACAGAGCTGGAAAAGGTGAATTAAATGTCGATGGAAAAGTAGTAATACTTGTGGATGACGGAATAGCAACAGGAGCAACAACACTGTCTGCCATAAATTATCTTAAAAGACATAAGGCAAAAGTGATTTTGGCTATACCTGTTGCTTCAAAAGAAGCTGTAGATAAGATTAGGGCTGTTGAGGGGGTTAGGGATGTTGTTTTGGAGATTCCGGAGTATTTCCAAGCTGTTGGCCAGTTTTATCAGGATTTCTTACCCGTTTCTGATGAAGAGGTGGTAGAGATCCTTCGACTCCCCTTCGACTTCGCTCAGGGTCGCTCAGGATGACAACAAGGATTAAATATTGTATCCTTGTTGTCAATTACTCATATGAAAAATGATGATTTTCTAAAAGTTGCCAAAAAAGCAGCCTTAGAAGCTGGAAAAATAATTTCCAAATATTCTGGTAGTCAGCACAAGTTAGTCTACAAGGAAGGGGATAAGAGCAATTTTGCAACTAAAGTCGATTTTGACACAGAAAAAGTTATTGTCTCAATTCTAAGCAAGAGTTTTCCCAACCACAACATTTTTGGTGAGGAAGAGACAAAGATCAACAATAACTCAGAATTTAGCTGGATGATTGATCCTTTGGACGGAAGTTTTTCTTTTAGCCTAGGTATTCCAACGTATTCTATTTCGATTGGTCTTTTACAGAATAATGAACCTATTTTAGGAGTAATTTATAATGTGAGTTTTAAAAATCTATACTGGGCCCAGAAAGGTAAAGGTGCATTTTTAAATGGGAAAAAAATTTCTGTCACCCGTAAAAAGAGATTGGATCAGGCAGGAGTAGTTTTGGACTTTGGACACAGGTTAAGAAGACAACAAAAATATGATTGGTATATAGGGCCTCTAATGAATAGGATTGGATATCTTTACTCATTTGGATCATCTGTTTATATATTAGCTATGATTGCCCAGGGAATGTTAGATGCAGATTGTTGTGATGCCTGGATTTGGGATTTTGTGGCAGGGGTTGTAATTGTCAGAGAAGCCGGAGGAAAAGTGACAGATTTTGAGGGAAATGAACCTGATTGGAGCAAAGAAAGGCTGTCTATTGTTGCTTCAAATGGTTTAATTCATAATCAAATCCTAGAGGCATTAAGGTGAAATTGATTATTGGTTTAGGAAACCCAGGGCCTAAATATGAAAAGGTGAGACATAACTTAGGATTTATGGTGGTGGATGAGTTTATAAAGAAGATGGATGGTGGAAGGTGGAAGATAGGGGTAGAAGATAGAAATTGGAAGGTGGAAAAGAAATTTAAAAGTGAGATCCTTCGCGGAGTTTACACTGAGCGAAGTCGAAGTGCTCAGGATGACAAAGAGGAGATAGTCCTAGTAAAGCCTCAAACTTATATGAACAACTCTGGTTTAGCTGTAAAACTCCTTACTACCAACTACCAACTACCAACTACCAACTTAATAGTTATTCATGATGATCTGGATCTGCCGCTTGGTAAAATCAAAATCAGACTGGGTGGGGCAGCTGCAGGACATCATGGAGTAGAGTCAATCATAAATTCTTTAGGAACAGATAAATTCATAAGAGTAAGGCTTGGGATTGGAAATTTAAGAACTCAAAGTTCAGAACATAAGCATGCTCATGTTGATGCAGAAAAATTTGTTTTACAGCCGTTTATGCATTCTGAAAAATCAAAAGTTAAACATATGATAAAGCAGGTAACTCATGCAATTGAACTGCTTTTAGAAAAAGGACTCCCTATTGCGCAAAATCAATATAATTGATAAACTAAATTTTAATGAAAGACTTATTAAACCCTTTTCGTTCCACTCAAGCTGCAATTCTTTTAGGAAGCTTTATTGTGGCTATGGCAATACTTATGCATGGTGGAGTGATTAAGCTGGGTAAAGTTACGGCACCAAAAGGAGTAGGAGGTGGATCTGCTGCAGCCCAGCCTTCTCAACCACAAGCTCCCAGAACAGAAGCAGATATTGTTAAAAATCTTAAAAGTCAAGCTCAAAAGCTTGGTTTAGACAGCGGGAAATTTGATTCCTGCTTGGATTCGGGAGAAAAAGCATCTTTGGTGAAAGCAGACTTGGATGATGGCAGCAAAGCAGGGGTCAATGGAACTCCGGCATTTTTTATAAACGGCAGATTGCTGTCCGGAGCACAACCTTTTGAACAATTTAAGAGTGTGATTGATGAGGAACTATCAGGTAGTACAGCTGCCACAGACAGGAAAACAGTAGATGTAGGGAATTTGCCACCTTTGGGTCAAGCATCTGCAAAAGTGACCCTGATTGAATTTTCTGATTATCAGTGTCCTTTTTGTGCAAGACATTTTACACAAGCTGAAGCACAACTTAAAAAGGAATATATAGACAAAGGACTGGTCAGATTTTATTACAGAGATTATCCGCTATCTCAAATTCACCCGGGAGCACAGAAGGCTGCTGAGGCAGCAAGATGTGCAGGGGATCAAGGGAAATATTGGGAATACCATGATGCTGTTTTTCAAAATCAGACCACTATATTCTGATATAATCCTCAGGTAATGAATAAGAAATGGCCTATTTTAGGAGGGATTACTATATTATTCATAGTTTTCCTAGCCTGGCTTTTTATTGAATCTTCCAAGCCTTTGCCTGGTACAAAAATAGATGATTTAGGCAGAGGACATGTGCCAATTGGTGAGCAAGTTGAATATAATTCCAATCCTCCAACATCAGGAAAACATTATGAAGATTGGGTTAGAGCAGGAGTATATGATAGTGAAAAGGATGATAGGAATTTAGTTCATTCACTGGAACATGGCTACATAATCATGAGTTATAAATGCGTCATTGCGACCCCGAGCGAAGCGAGGGGGAAGCAATCTTCCACGGATAATAACGAGATTGCCACGCCCGCCTCTGGCGAGGCTCGCAATGACGGGTGTGAAGAAAGAAAAGAGCAACTATCCCAAGTTTATGAAAAAAAGGGTAAAAGAAAGTTAATAGTTGTTTCAAGAGAAAATCTTGACACAAACTTTGCTTTAACTGCATGGACTTATCTTGATAAACTTGATCAGTTTGATAGCACAAGAATTGAAGAATTTATTGATGCTCACAGGGATCAGGGTCCTGAAAGGACTATGGAATGACAATTCTTAGCTACATTTTATTTTTTACTCTTTTAGGAAGCGTTATTTCTCTTATTGGTGGGGTGTTGTTACTTTTAAAAGAAAAATTTGCCTTGAAAATCTCCCATTATCTTTCTGCTTTTGCAGCAGGGGCTTTGCTTGCAACAGCATTTTTTGATTTGCTTCCTGAAGGCAACCTCCCTCTCTGGGCTTTAGTTGGAATATTAACTTTTTTCCTTTTAGAAAGGTTTATTCACCACCATCATATCTTACATAGTCATGGAAAAGTTGAAGAAAAAAAGACAGTTATACCTTTAGTAATACTTGGGGATACTATGCATAATTTTACGGACGGTGTGGCTATTGCAGCAACATTTTTAATTAGTATTCCTTTAGGCATTGTTACCTCCTTGGCTGTTGCAGCACATGAAATCCCCCAAGAAATAGGTGATTTTGGACTTCTTCTTAATAGAGGAATGAAAAGAGGGAAAGTGCTTTTAATAAACCTTTACAGCTCCTTGGCAGCTTTGCTTGGGGCAATCCTAACCTATATTTATAAAGATAAGATAGAGGAATTTTTACCTTTGATTTTATCTGTAACTGCAGGATTTTTTATATATATTGCACTGGCAAACTTAATTCCTGAAATCCACAATAGGGATAACCAAAGAGTGGCTTTTTGGGAATCAGTAATGCTTTTAATAGGTGTAATGGTAATATATTTTGCCATCTCTTCTTTGGAAGGTGTTCATTAGGATGAGTCAAATAATTCTAGCTTGTGATGATAATGGAAAGTTTTTGGAATATATACCAAAAGAGGTTGGACATACCGGCAAGGGCAGGAGACATCTTGCAATAACGGTTCTTTTGTATAACTCGAAAGGTCAGGTTCTTCTACAAAGAAGAAAACATGAAATTTTTGATAATATTTGGGATTTGACTGGTGCAACCCACCCCTTGCATCAGGAAAAAGGTGATGAGTCGTTGGAAGAAGCAGTTCTGCGTTGTCTGGAAGTGGAGTATGGAATAAAAGATAAGATTCCTCTTAAAAATTTGGGATTTTTTAATTATTTTGCCCCGTACCGTACGGTACAGGGTGAATATTGTGAGAATGAGCATTGTGCAATTTTAGTTGGGGAATACAACGGCCCAATTTCCCTAAATCCAAGTGTTGGATATGAATATAAATGGATTTTTAAGAAAGCCTTTTTGGAAGATATTAAACAAAAGCCTGATAATTACACGGCTTGGGCACGGGAAGCAGTTAAACTACTAGGAAAATCGATCAGCCATGTTTTAAGGTATGGAGGTTTTTCAAGGACAGAACGCAGATAATTTATTTTGGAGGTGCGAAGGATATCATGCTTTCATCCGCAACCCTTACCTCCTCAAAGATAACGGACCCTCTTGATCTGAAAAATTCTTCTATTTCCTGAAATTTATCTTCAGGTGCAGAAGCTCCTGAAGTTAATCCAATACAAGAAAATCCTCTAAAATCACTTGGATTCAGTTGTGATGCCTCATCAACAAAGAAACTCTCAGCATCGTGTGCCAGTGCAACTTCTTTTAATCTTGTTGAATTTGAACTTGTTAGAGAACCGCAGACTACTACGGCTTCAGCCCCTCTTCTGACCATTTCCTTAACCCCATCCTGTCTATTTTGTGTAGCAAAACAAATATCAGTAACCTTAGGGGTAACAGTAGCAGGGAAACGTTTCAAAACAATATCTCTTATAACTTCCGCATCGTCAAAAGATAAAGTTGTCTGAGTAATTAAAGCAACTTTTAGAGGATCAGGTACCTCTACTTTTTCTGCTTCTTCCGCAGTTTCAATAAGCTTTATATCCGGAGCAAAACCTAGGGTTCCTACGGTTTCGTCATGACCTTTGTGTCCTATATAAAGAACTGTTAGGCCTTCACTGATATAACGTTGTGCTTCAGTATGAGTTTTAGATACCAGAGGACAGGTAGTATCAACCACACTCAATCTCCTCTGTTGGGCCTGATCCATAATAGCTGGAGATACCCCATGAGCACTAAAAACAAGGGGTGTATTATCAGGTACTTCACCTAAAGAATTTACAAAAGTGACACCACTTCTTTCAAAACCAGAAACTATATGAGTGTTATGAATTATTTCATGGTAAGAAAAAATTGGTGTATTTGGATTTTGCTCCTGGACACTGCGCAAAACATCAATCGCACGTCTTACTCCCGCACAAAAACCTCTTGGAGAGGCTAATAGTATTCTATCCGGCCAGTTTGAAACTCTTTCCATCATTTAGCTTGGGCAATCTTTTGATTATACACTATAAAAGAATATAAAAGAATCCTTGTCCCGACTTGGGCTTTTGTGGGGGCTTTCACAGCCTGCACAAGATTATCTGCCTTCAGGCCGTTTGTTATCAGTACAGGGACTCGCTTAAGATATTTTTGGATTTCTGAAATTTTACCAATCATTTCTCCGGAGACATCATCTCTTCCCGACGGAGATAACCCTTTAAGTACTTGTTTTATGTTTGAATTATTAACTTCAGATATTAATTTTGCCTCAGGATTTTTCTTAGGATCAGAATCAAAAATTCCATCAACATCAGATAGAAAAATTACCCTCCAAGCTTTCAGTATTTTAGCAAGATGACAAACTATGGTATCTCCTGATAAAACAGAACAACCCCACTTATCATCCAAAACCAAATCTCCAAATAGTACTGGGATTTGATTATTATTAAGATAAGCGTTGATTATTTCCATGTCAATATTTTTAAGCCTGCCTTTGGATTGAACAATAAAGGTATGCGGAATCAAACCTACAGCCCTTATCTTCGCTCCAAGTAAGTGTTTAACAATTATGGAATTTAATCTTGATATCTGCCTCTTAACTTGGTCGGAAGCCACAATTTGCCTATCAGTCTTTATTCCTTGATGGAGGTTGTATTTTTTTACCAGACCGTGAGCAAAAGAACCTACTCCATGGACCAGGATAATTTTATATTTATCCTGATCCAAAACGGCTTTGATTTCTTTCGCCAGCCTTTTGATAACTTTTAGGTTAGCTTTGGCAGCCGGTGCATCTTTGATTGTAATCACAGAACCGCCAAGTTTAATAACTAAAAGTTTCTTGCTCATAACTAAAAGTTTCTTCTTTGCCATTGATTTGAATTTGAATTATACCAAAAAGAGAAGTAAGATTAGCTCTATGGATTTTAAAAGGTATTTGGAAGAAAATGCCAAAAATATTGATCAGGAGTTGGATTTAATACTTTCAGATTTCCTAAATGAGACCAAAAAAACCAATATTAAGCTTGTGCCATTTGCTTTGGGATTTTTAAATGCCTGTAAGGGTGGAAAAAGAATAAGAGGAGTGCTGGTTAAGTTAGGATTTGAGATTGCTTCTCCCTTCGATAAACTCAGGGCTCGCAATGACGTAGTGAGAGTGGGAGCTGCTTTGGAGATTTTGCATACCGCACTTTTAATCCACGATGACATTATGGATAAAAGCCCAACCCGCCGTGGCCAGCCTGCACTTCATGAAGCCTTAGGAGGTGGACATTTGGGAATGTCACAGGCAATCTCTTTAGGAGATATTGGGTTGTACTTGCCAATCAGAATTATCACTGAATCAAATTTTCCGGGTGAATATAAATTAGAAGCCCTAAAGTGCCTTTCTCAAACACTGATAAATACCGGCTGGGGACAGATTATGGATATGGAAAAGGGAGATATAGAATTTGTAAATCTTTACAAAACTGCCAAATATACTATTGCAGGCCCTCTGCAGATTGGGGCAATATTAGCTGGGGTTGATAATCAGTTGTTAGGGAAGTTGGGGGAGTTTGGGGAGAGTTTAGGCATAGCTTATCAGATCAGGGACGATATGCTGGATGGGGAGGAAGTGGACATAACTTTACAGGATGCAGTAGAATATATCCTTAAGGCCAAATCACTCATTGCTGACATTACAGAGGATAAAAAATTCAGCAAGCTTTTAACTGAGATGGCCGACTTTTTAATTGAAAGGAAATTATAGATGAAAGTATTTTTAAAAGAGATTAAGTTTGACTCAACTAAACAAACTTATATACAGGATATAACCGATAAAGTGCAGCAGGCTGTTACTAAAAGCAAATCAGCAAATGGGGTGGTGTTTATTAATACCAAACACACCACCCTGGGAGTAGTGGTTCAGGAAATTGCCGAGCCAAACCTGATTGCGGATATCCTGCATCATAGCTTAAAACATGTGCCGGAAGATAGGCGTTCCACCCATGCTCAAGGTAAGTACCCGCATCCCACTACAGATTATACACATAGATGTCAGGATAATCCTTTTTGTGATGAGATAGATGAGGATTATAATGCCGCCGCTCACATCAGGGCTATTTTATATTCACACCCTTCTGTAATAGTGCCTTTCCAAGATGGTAAACTGGCGCTTGGTAAATACCAGCAGATTGCCCTTTTTGAATTTGACGGCAGGGATGGAACAGGTAAAAATCCCATCAGGCAAAGAACTGCCCAGGTTTGGATCTATCCTACAGATGGTATAGAAAGGATAGTCTAGCGTCTAGAAACTATTAACTATTAACTATTAACTATGAAGTCAGATCAACAGAACGTTCCTCCACACATTGCTATCATTATGGATGGAAACAGGAGATGGGCAAGGAGGCGAAGCCTCCCGGATATTAAAGGCCACGAAGCTGGCTCGGAGGCTTTGGAAAAAATAGTAGATGCTGCCCAAGGATTGGGGATTGAGACTGTGACTGTTTATGCCCTGTCTACAGAAAATATAAAAGAAAGGGCCAAAAGGGAAGTCTTGGGGCTTTTTAACCTGATGAGAAGAGGTTATCATCAAAGATTAAAAAAGATGATGCAAAAAGGAGTTTCAGTAACTATCCTGGGAGAACTGCACGGCCTTCCGGAAACCATAAAAAAGCTAATAAACCAGGTTAGAAGTATACATATAAAGAATGAATCTATAAAGCTTAATATTGCCCTAAATTATGGTGGTAAAAAAGAGCTGGTTTCAGCCATCAAAGATATTGTTAAAAAAGGAATTGATGTTAAAAGGATCAATGAGGAAATTGTAGAAAGGCATTTATATACCAATGGCCAGCCCGATCCGGAACTGGTGATAAGAACAGGAGGAAGAAGCAGGCTTTCTAACTTTTTACTTTGGCAAACAGCCTATTCAGAATTTTATTTTACTAAAACTCTTTGGCCGGATTTTGACGGAGGTGAACTAAAAAAAGCCATTGTTTGGTATCAGACCCAAAAAAGAAATTTTGGGAGGTAATTATGGTAGAATGTATATATGCCGTTTATTTGGGATTATGATATAAATAAGCTTAAGAAAACTAAATCAGGCAGGCTTTTGATTTTGGAAAGAATGATCAATTATGGACCTGATAAAGGTGAGAAGATTAGTTTATCCGAAGTTAAAAAAAATTGGAATAAATTGAACCTTGAACCCAGGAGAAAACGACTTTTTGAACTGCTCATTTGGGGAAAATGAACTTTTTTACTAAGGGTCAGCAGCTTATTTGGGATCAATTTAAAAAAGATGAATTTTTAAGATCCACTTTTTATTTTACTGGTGGAACAGCATTAACCCTTATTTACTTACATCATCGTGAATCTGAAGATTTAGATTTCTTTTCTGAACAACCTTTTGACACACAGATAACTCTGGATAAAGTTAGCCTATGGAGTGAGAAATTTAATATTAAAGTAAAATCTAGAAGTATTGAGAAAGTTCAAATGTTTGATTTTACTTTTCCCGATGAAGAAAGATTAAAAATTGATTTTAATCACTATCCCTATAAGAGAATGGAAAAGGGAAAAAATGTAGAAAAGGTTATCGTAGATAGTCTTTTAGACATTGCCATAAATAAGTTATTAACTACCAACCAAAGAACCGAAGTTAAGGATTTTGTAGATTTATATTTTTTGCTTCAAGAATTTACAGTTTGGACTTTGATGGATGGAGTAAAAGTAAAATTTAGAGTAGAACTCGAACCAGTCATTGTGGGAGGAGATTTTTTAAAAATTGAAGAATTCGATACCTTACCTAAAATGTTGGTACCTTTAAGTTTAAAGAAGCTTCAGAATTTTTATAGAGAGCAGGCTAAAAGATTAGGCATGCATACAGTTAAGAAATAGGGCCAAAAGAAATAAGGCCAAAAGAAATTTTGGGAAATAACTGAGGAGTCGATTCCTATGAAATATCTAAAGGTAGAAGACCTATGCGTTTCTTATCCTAATAATGGGGTAGCTGAAAAATTAGTTCTAAAAAATATAAATTTTAGCCTAAAAAATAGTGAATTTATTGCTGTTATTGGTTTATCTGGTGTGGGGAAAACAACTCTTCTTCATTCTATCATGGGCTTGTTGAAACCACAAAGAGGCAGATTATTAGTGGGAAAAGTAAAAGGAAATCCTGCAAAAATATCTGTTGTTTTCCAGGATCCTCTTCTACTTCCCTGGAGAAATGTTGTTCAAAATATTAGTTTCGGACTGGAAATTTCCGGATATCCTAAAGGAAAAATACCAAATAAGGTTCAACCGCTGATTGATTTAGTCAAGTTGTCAGGTTATGAAGCATATTATCCTGATGCGCTCTCTGGCGGAATGAAACAGCGTACAAATCTGGCCAGGGCCCTGGCTGTTGATCCTGACATACTCCTTTTGGATGAACCATTTTCCCATTTGGATGCCCTGACGCGGGAACATATGCAGATGGAAATTCTGGAAATTTTTGGAAAAACGAAAAAATCTTTTATCTTTGTCACACATCTGATTGATGAGGCTGTTTTCTTGGCTGATAAAGTGATTGTTTTGGGGGGAAAACCTGCCAGGATAAAAAAAATAGTGGAAATCCATTTTAAAAGGCCCAGAAATCTGTCATTAAAAGGCGCCAAAGCATTTACCCTTTTGAAAAAGAAGCTTCATAACTTATTGGAAAATGAAACAGTTTAATTTTAACAGTTTGCAATCTTTCATCGCAGTGGCTTTATTCCTTCTGGCTTGGCAGTTTGTTTCTGCAAAGGGTATAATCGATCCTTTCTTTATCAGTTCACCTTGGGAAATTTTAAAAAGTGATGTAGTACTGATAAACTCAGGAACAGTTTTACCCCATCTTTTGACCAGTTTAGCAGAGCTTTTCATTGGCTTTACCCTGGCAATTGCAGCTGGTGTTACCATAGCCTTACTGCTTGGCTGGTATGAAAAATCCTATGCTGCCTTTTCACCTTTCATCTATGGTTTGCATGCCATTCCTTATGCTGTTTTGATTCCTCTTTTTGTAATCTGGATGGGGATTTCTATTTGGACCAAAATTACAATTGTGTTTGTGGTGGTTCTCTATCCGATAATTATTACCACCCTTTCCGGGGTAAGAAATATTGATCCTTCATACATCCGACTGGCCAAATCTTTTGGGGCAAAAGATGCTACTATTTTTAAAACTATTATCCTGCCTGGCTCGCTTCCTTATATAGCAGCCGGTCTTAGAATAGCCATCTTTAGAGCCTTGGGAGGAGTAATTGTTTCCGAACTGTTTGTGGGAGGCAAAGGTCTGGGTTATTTAATTTCCTACTACGGCAATACTTTTCAGACTAGCAAACTTTTTGCTGTGATAGTAATAATTGTGGCAATCAGTACCACTTTCATAAGAGCGCTGTCTTTAATTGAAAGAAAACTAAGCAACTGGAAGCTTTCAAAAGATAGATATTGATAGCTTCTCAAAAGTTTGTTACTATGATGCAACATGAGGAAGGTTGCCTTTGTTCTACTGCTTGTAGTTTTTGTTTTTATAGGAGCAGTGCTAACTTTTTCCGTTTGGAAAAAAACTACTACCCCTAAGGTATTGAAAATAGGATTTCAACAGTCCACCGGCCTGCCTGGACACTCAATCGTCTTATTTGTGGCTAAAGATAGGGAATTTTTTAAAAAATATCACCTGGATGTGGAACTGCAGAGTATACCAAGCGGTGTCTCAAAGCTGCTCGTTTCCAAAAATGTTGATATTTTGCTTACTTCTCTTTCTACTCTCATTACTCCGGCTGCTTCTGGGGCAGATGTTGTCTGGGTAGGTACTATAAAAACCAAAAGCCCAAGCTTTGTCCTTTTCTCCAACAAAAAGGCAGAACAGATTAAAAGCGTTGCCACCTCAACCCAGGGGAGCTCAGTTTATCATGCCGCCTTGGCTATGCTGGATTTTTTAAAGATTAAGGACCAGGTGACATTGCATACTATATCGGGAGGGGTCAATGTGCGCTTTGCATCAGTAGTTTCCGGCAAGGTAGATGCTGCAACCACCGGGGAATCTGAATGGATAGTTTTTAGCAAACAAAATCCAGAGAAGGCTAAAGAATTTAAAGTGCTGGTCAGCACAGGTAAGGATAAAACTTCTTTCCCGCAGGATCCGCTTACTGTTGCAACTCACCATAATTTCCTAAGAGAGCATAAGGAAGAGGTGGAAACTTTTTCTAAAGCCCTTCTTGAAACCGTTTTCTGGATAAAAAATCACCATGAGGAAACAATTGATACCCTAACCCGTTATGATGCAACAAAAGAAGAGGCAAAAATATACCTTGATTTCTTTCTAGAAGGAGCTGATGAAATTACATTTGCACCCGACCGCTTGCTTGCCGAGGAGAATTTAGCAATTTTGGATTTTGAACCCAAAAATTTTAAGATGGATGATTTTATCTATACTGATATTGCCAATGATTTGAAAACTAAAGGATTTTTAAAGCAAGTTGGAGTCAACTGACGTGTAAAATAAGATGCTTTTTCTTGGGAGAGAAGGGGAAGGAGTCAACAAAGGTAAGCTCCAGGGGCAAAAAAATTCCCTTTTTAACCAGATCCTCCAAAGTCAGAGTTACCGACAGATAAAGGTGTGAACTTATCTCCCGCACAAGAATAGCCCGTAAAAGTTTTTCCTCCAAAACACCCTTTTTTAATTTCAGTTTTAGCTCAAGTTTTGGTCGGATTTTATCATCTAATATCGCCTCATACACATGCAGCTGGAAATCATCATCAACATAGGTTTTGACAGGCTGAAGTGCTTTTTCCACCTCCGAAGCATAGATGGTGGTTCCAGAAATTCTGATAACATCAAAATTGATTTTGCCAAAAACTTCCATCAGCTTTTTGCTGCCGCACCTGCACTCAAAATCAGTTATCAAGACCGAGTCACCTGTTTTATAACGTATATGAGGAAAGCCGGTGTTAGTGATCAAGCTGGTAACCACCAGTTCATTTTCTTCTCTCAAGACTTCCATATAAAGATGATGGGATGGATGGAAGAATTTAGGCTGATAATTTTTTGAAAGAAACTGGCAGCGATATCCTCTAAGACCCATTCCGTCCCCAGCATAACTAAAATCAAATTGTGCATTGGGAAATAGCTTTTTAAATAGGGTATATCTTGCCTCGGAGCAATATTCTCCTCCTAAGCGGATATGTTTTATCTTTTTTAAACTATGCTCTTTTCTAAGATAAGGAATAAAGAAATATAGAATTGTCGGGGAGGTTTGCAGTGCTTCAATTTTTACGAGTTTAGCCATCTTAGCAGTTCTTTCCAGGTTATTAATATCACCCAATATTGGCAAGGTAGAGGTTTTTTCTCCTAAAATTTGTGAGAAATTTAGAAAAGAGCCGGAAAAAACAGGACCAAGATGCAGGATATTTTTAAAGGGCATTTTTTTAAACCTTCTGATAAAGCTGCTGCCTTCAGGACGAAAACTGACAAAAGGAATGTTGCTGCCGGTGGTGCCGCTTGTCATGCTGATCCTTCTTATTTTTTGGGGATTTTCAAAAAAACGTCTATAAGGATCAATCCTGATTATTTCTTCTTTGATTAAAAAAGGAATTTTTTTAAAGTCAGCAGGGAAGGATATGCTTTTTAGGCTGATTTTCTGTTTATACTTATCCCTATAAAATGAGGAATATTTGTTTTCTAAAACAAACCTCAAAACTTTTATAAACTGTTTAAATTCCGTCTGATTCATGAAGGCTTAAAAGAAACCGCTGCAGCCTATAAATAAACAGCTATTATCACTTTGCTTTTGGTTTAGTAAAACTGCCAGCTGATCAGCTTGGTCCTTTTTAGCACAATCAATCACATCATCCTGATTGATCTCTGACTTTACTGCCTCCGGCTGTTTTTGGGCCTGTTGCACCTTAACTCTTGGAATCTGTGAAATGTAAATTAAAACTCCCATAAGCCCCAGTATTAAAATAATCACCGACACCCTTAGATGATGTAGATTTTGCTTTTTGTTCATATAATTTCAGTTAATTTCAATATATCACAAATTTCAATATATCACAATTTTAACGACACCTTAGGAAGTAATTACTTAGCAGATTGCAGTTGTTATTTGATATAATAACATAGCCTCTATCATTACATTGTGCAGGAGTACCATTCCAGCTAGGGATATATTCCCAATAAGGACCAATTGTGCTGACATCTGATGGTTGAGCTAAACCAGTAGAGCCTGAATAAAGCAGGGAGCCACATTGACCGGAATTTAACAAATTCATATAATATCCACTCCAGCTGATTGGTTGGGTGCAGGAAGGATCAGAATAGGTATAAGTATTTGAGTTGGAGATTACACAACCGCTAGTGTTATAGGCACCATACTCCAATTCTACCCATCCTGAACAGTCCCAGTCCCAGCTTCTAGTCCCGTCGTCTGATTTATAATAGAGACTACTCTTCCATCCTGCTCCCGGGTGAACATCACGATTAAAATCATAACAGTCTCCTCCCCGGCTGGCATAACCGGCAGGCTTACTGCAGGCATAGGTATAGTAGCTGGTTTGACCATAGTTATCATGATCCAGATCCGGATAAAATCTGGCAGGGTTGGAGCAGGCAGGAGCAGGGGTAGGGGTAGGAGTGGGGGTGGGAGTAGTAGTGTCTGGTGAAGTATAGGTAGTATTCGGCGTGGTATATGTGCTGGCAGGGGTAGTATAGAGAAGGATAGTTGAGCTTTCCGGGGCAGAAGCCAGGGTTAAATCCTGGGAGGTTACGGAAAAATTATAGGTTGAGGGACAACCGGATACAATCCCTGTATCGGATGAGGAGCAGTTTTCCAAAGTGGCAAAAAGCCTGAAAGATTTGCCATCACCTAAAGAAATATAGCAGTAACTTGCTCCTGTTTGCGGATCTGTAGGTGGTTGATTTAGAAAATCAGCCAGTTTATTGCCAGTATAAATTCCCTGGGTATCATTGGGGCTTGAGGCGCAGGTTCCGTCAATTCCGGCAGTTGAATCAGGGTATTTGTTATTTTTTTGAAAGTAAATTTCCAGGGCAGTAGCCAGAGTCTGCAGATCCTGTTTTCTCTTTGTGTCTCTTGCCTGGCCTCGGGTGTCCCCAAAGGAGGTCAAACCAATCGTTGCCAAAACAGCAATGATGGAAATGGTAACCAAAAGTTCAATTAAGGTAAAACCTTTCTTCATAACTAACTCCATTCTACAGATGTGTTGTAGGACTTGACAAGTAGGCTTTTTAAACTTACGCTAAAGTGGTGAATAATTTCCGCTCTAATATTTTGCAGATTGTATTAGGAATAGTAGTGGTGGTGGCAGTTTTTTTAATAATCTTGGCCGCAGCAAAGTATTTTAAGCTTTTACCAATGGGCATTTTAAAACAAGATCAGCCCAGCCCCCAGGCAATAAAGCCGCCTTCAGTTGAAACAAAGACTAAATTTATCTGCCCTTTGCTGGCATTTCCCTGTCCAAAAGCTACTATTATCACGAAATCTACTGATGCGGCCAATTTTCATGGCTTGGGATATAAATCAAAAATCTTTAAAGATGCGGTGGCAATTTTGGCTGGTGATTATACCATAAGTCTGAAACAGATAGGTTCTCCCAAGTGGCCCAAATCCTACCCTGGCACCACCGTCAAAATTAAATCCCAGAATCAGAATCTTGAGATCACTTATGAATTTCAGGGTCTGCCTGATAAGAAACTGGCCTCACCTTCTGGTTACCTGAGTGAAGGCCAGGTTATAGGCAAGTTGGAAGAGGGTTTTACTGGGTATAGAACATATGGTGAGGCCTTTTCCCTGGTTTTATATATGCAGAGCCTGCCGGATTTAAAATATCTTAATATTAAGCCTTCTGAGGCCACAGGATCAGGGATAATCTTGCAGTGAAGAAAATTATCATTTTTGTTTTGGCTTTTTTTATATTCGGGATAACCTGGCAGATCTTTAGGGAACAAAATCTTAAAGCTTTTTATATTTGGACAAAAGAAGATCCACTATTTACGAGTCCTGACTTTAATGAGGATAAGTTCTTAAAATCAGTTGAATTTTTGGGAACCCAACAAAATATCTCCCTGGATTTTTTTAAGCTAAAAAATAAAATTTTTCCCATAGATTTTTTAAAGGATATTACTCAAGCCTCCAAACTCCATAAAGCTTTTCTGGCTAAACCAGATCAAAGAGGAGCTGATAATTTGATAAAAATTTATTACAAAACAGCGGAAGACTATAGATTGGCAGTAGACGATTTTCTGACCCTTTTAAATTCAAAAGATTTTGACAGTATCAGGGATAGAAACTTTGTTTCCTTAAATACAGCCACCAATCTTAGTGTCATCAGGGCAGATCTTAAGAGGCTTAAGGAGAATGCAATCATTTTAAAAAAAGAGATAGAGGAGAGGCAGTGGTGTCTTAGTAGTGGGGTTAATTGCCGCAGAGTATCGCATTCTTTTACCAAGAAGAAACCAGTTGGAAATGAGCCGAATTTCAGTAAAGAAAAATTACTGCCAAGAGAGGTTTTACTGCCAACTTTGGATAAAAAAATTCCTCTATATGGGCCTTTTTTGGTTAAGACCAGATGTTTTGGTTTACCTGGCGAACAGGAGATAAGGACTCAACCTTTGTATGTTTATTTCCCAAATAACAAGGAGCTTCCTGAAGAAGATTCTAAGCTGGCCACCACCAATTACTATAAAAGAATTATCCCTAGAGATCCTGTTTTTGGAGGGAAAGGTTTGAATTGGATTCACTATCGAGAAACCAATATTTATCTTTGCGCTGACTCCAGCTACCAAAATACCTTAGCCAGTTTGTATTCTCTTTGGTCAAAAGGAAAAGATCATCCATTATTTGATAAGTTTTTAAAATCTGATAATTTGCCAAAGGAGATCAAGACTGCTGCAGAAGAGGGAAAGATTCTAGAAGATGAATTTTTTAAGGCCGAGTTTCCGTCTGAAGTTGATGCTGAAAATTTAGTGAATTATTATGCCTACTTTTATCATCTGACAGATGGTAAAAAAGATGAGTTTTTGGAAAGATATTTAAATTATTCCCGCAAGCTATCTGATTTAGAGTTGGTTTTGGGAAAAGCAGCTTCTTTATTATCCGCCCCAGTTAAGATTGAGGCTGTCAGCAGGGAGTATCAAAAGGGAAATTACACTTATCTATATATTCTAAGAAGCGCCTATGGCTTAATATATTTGGCTTTTTCTCCTTCTTTTTACAGATTGGATGAGCCCCTGGAGTACTTTGATAAGGCAGAAATTAGAAATAATTTAGGGTTTGAGGGAGGCTATCTAACCTACCAGCAGGCCCTGGAAAGATATTCCCCATCCCAAATAGAAAAGTGGAGTATTTTGGGGCGTAAAATAAAACTGGATATATTAAATCAACTAACGACACCCTAGGATGTAATTACTTAGCACATTGCAGTTATTTGATATAACAGCAGAGCCGCCAGAATCACATGATGCAGGAGTACCATTCCAGGCAGGGGTATATATCCAATAAGGACTGGATGATGATGATTGAGCTAAACCAGGAGAGATTGCTCCAAGCAAAGAGCCACATTGACTGGAATTTGAAAGATTCATATAATATCCACTCCAGCTGATTGATTGGGTGCAGGAAGGATCAGAATAGTCATAACTTGAGTTGGCGATTACACAACCGCCAGTGTTATAGGCACCATACTCCAATTCTATCCCTCCTGAACAGTCCCAGTCCCAGCTGCCATTATCAGGACGGGGACTGGTTTGGAATGCAGCTGCGGGATTAATAGTGCTATATTGGTCATTACAATCTGAACTAGTTGCCACATAACCGCTAGGCTGAGTACAGGCTAATGCTGTGCCATAGGTTGAGGATCCATAGTTATCTCCATCATTATCCCTATACCAGGTTTGTCTAGTGCAGGCATTGACTGTTAAGCTAAGAGGGGCAGTTTTAGAAATACCCCCTCCGGTGCCTGTGATAGTAACAGTGGATGGGCCTGTTTGAGCTGTTTCAGAGGCTGTTAAATTTAAAGTTGAAGAACAGGTTGGGCTGCATGGGTTATTACTAAAGGATGTACTTACTCCTGTGGGCAATCCTGAGGCAGATAAGGTGACTGGTACTGTAGTTCCTGAAGTTAGAGTGAGATTAATAGATTGGGTAACAGAAGATGCTTGGGTAAGAGTTCTAGCAGGAATACTTCCTATACTAAAGTTAAAATTATTAACTGTCAGACTAAAGCTGGTATCTTTAGTAATAGTGCCTGAAGTGCTGGTAACAGTAACAGTATTAACACTTGAGGGAGTATTGGAAAGAGCGGTTATTGTCATGGTAGTAGCGCAGTTTGAGCTGCAGGATATGGGGTTAAAGCTGGCTGTGACACCTGATGGTAACCCTGAAGCAGTAAATAAGACTGACTGTTGCGGCCCGGCATTTAAGGTTAAATTGATAGTTTGGTCAACGGATGAGCCGGAGATAACGGTTTTATCTCCTCCATTAGTCAGGGTAAAATCAGACTGGGCAGGGATAGGGACTACTACCTCCGGCCCCACCTCTGTCCATTTTTGCAAAGTATCGGACAGGAGATTTCTTAAAAGCACCAGATATTTGGGCTGGTTGTTGATGGTTTCGGCAGCAGTAGTTGAGTTTAGACCCTGCAGATCCCTGCAGAAAATGATGTGTGAAGAAGAGCTGACAGTATCAGGATTGATGGAAATTAAGCTGCCGTTTATGATCAGAGCCGGGGCAGTGGTGACAGAATTTGAGGCGCAGGTTATGGCTGTACCTCCGGATACGGTAGAAGCGGTATAAATATTTCCTGCTGAAATAATCACAGCATCAATTTTGCTGATAGTGGAATCAATATTAACATCCCCTTGAACAATAAACACGACGGCATTGCCGGCAGCGCTGCTTCCATAAGTAAATTGATTGCCAATTATCGGCCCGATATTTAGCTTGCCGTCCACAAAAACAACCTGCATGCCGCTGGCTGTTAAGTTGCCGGTTAAATTTAAATCGCCGCTTATTAAATAAACACTGTCCTGGGTGGCATTAAGATTTGCTTGGGTGGCACTATCTGAAACCGGTACTTTATTTACACTGGCAGGATTTTTTTGAGTATAGTAGAGGGACTTCATATCATCATAGCCGGGAATTTTAAAGGGAGCAAAAGCTGCTTTAGGGTTGATAATACAGCCTCCGGTGGTAGGGAACTGACCGGAAATTGAGGGGGCTGAAATCAGGCCGTTAGCCTGGGAGACACCGGAGCCGCAAGTCTGGGCAAAGGTAGGGTATAGGGGGTAGGGTATAGGGTATAGAAAGACAAAAAACAATATTAAAAAAGATAAGATTTTTATTTTCATATACAACCTTGGGAATTTATGCTGGTATTGGAATGAACATCTCCTGTGGTTTTAATGCAGGGCGGGCCTGCACCAACTCTTAGGGAAAATGTGGTGGTACGCTGAAGGGGGGTGGGATAATCCGGTACCATTCCCCAGACAGTGACAGTATAGGTGCCCAAGGGGGTATTTCCAGGGATATTTAGGGTTAAGGTAGACTGACAGGTAGGTATGCACTGGGTAGTGGATAATGAATTTGTTACACCGGGGACTTGAGAGGAATCAACAGCCAAAACCACATTTCCAGTAAATGTGCTATGGGTTGCCTGTGCTCTGA
>JBBTSA010000041.1:0-14047 GCA_038064895.1 Patescibacteria group bacterium | reverse complement strand
AAACCACATTTCTGGCAGTGCCGGAGAGAAAATTAACCCCGATGGTAGTTTGGCCTGACTGGCCCTGTTCTACAGTAATATTTCCTGTATTTGACAGGTAATAATCAAAGGAATTAAACACATTTATGACTGCCTGGGCAGTACAGATATGGGAGAATACATACTGGCTGCTTTGCCAACAGCCTTTATCAACAAAATAGCTAACATATTGATCTCCTGCAGTAATACCTGTTGTTTGCAGATTGGTAAAGTTAAAGTTAGAATTTGAGGTGACATCAGAAACATCTGAATAAAATCCATCGTAACGGGAAGGAAACCCGGAATTACAGCCCGAATAAGAAGGGCAATAGCTACAGGATTGGATATTTGCATCACAGTGGACAGTAGCATAGGTTCCCTCAGTGGAGTTTTGAGCAAAAGGAGAAAGTCCAATGCCAATTCTAAACAGTCCAGCAAGGTTATTACTACAAACGTAGTTAGAGTAGGAACTAAGATATTGAACAATGCCGTTTTGATTGACACTCATAGTTCCTTGGGTATTGGCAATAAGCCAGCCGGAAGTGACAGATGACTGGTTATTAAAGGTAAAATTAATTGCTCCACAGTTATCAGAAGTTACAGGAGGAGGAGCAGTCCCTCCAGTACCACCAGTGCCTGAAGTAGGACAGGCAGGGCATCCTCCACCTCCACAATCTTTTCCTGTTTCTCCATTATCCTGAACCTGATTATAATTACACTTCGGTGCATTACAATCAGTGGGACAAGAAGATAAACAATTGCCCCCGGGAGCACAGACAACTTGACCGCAAGTACTACCATTTTCACAGTGCGCTGTTTGATCTGGACAACTCGCGTTACTGGTGCAAGCATCGGTTTGGGTAGTTGAGTTGCAAGATGGAGAGTCATAACACTGTTGAGTTGAAGAATCACAGCAGGTCTGATAAGATTTCCCGGCATTTGTAGTCCCAGCAGGACAAATCTTGTCACTACATGTTGTAGTTGCATTACATTTACCACAATCTGCTGGACATGTAAAACATGTTTCACCAATATCCGCTTGACAGTTAAGATTTGCACACTGATCAACAGAAGGACTACAATTTTTAATACCGCTACAAGCTCCGCTATTTCCACAGCTATCTGTAAACGTCTGAAATGGACATAAAGAAGCCGCTGTAGTAGAATCACAGGTGCATGAAGGAGGGAGAGGAGCCGGGCAGGAACCGCAATCATTATATTCCTCAATATATCCACCACAATCACAATTCCAACCATTATTATCACCACATGTACCTCCCTCACCGGTACCTGTATCATAGGAGTAGCAGTAAGAAGTCGAATTAGCGCAGACTCCGCCGCTAGCAGGGTTATTATTTATAGGGCATGTTTTTTGTGATGTACCACATACATCACCTGGTGTGCAGGCAAATACGGAAGTTGGTTTTAAGAGGAAAAGTAATAAAAGTATAAGAGCGCTTAGAAAAATGGACAGTTTCATGCCTGATCCTATCGTCTCTTATATTCATTAATATGTCAAGTTAATCAACCTACAGATTTTAATGTAAGTTTAGATGGAGCCCAGATATAATCAACATCACCAGGTTTGCGCAGTCCTTCAAAATCGTAATAATGGCCAAGAATAAAATGTTGTATAGTAAACAGGAGCCTAGTAAAATTATCATATACTGTCTTATCAATAATAGCTCCTTCAGACAAAGCATAATACGCCTGAATAGTGTTTCCTGTTTGGCGGTCATATTGATACCAGTTGCCATTTGAAACTTTTGATTGATTAATAAATGGATAATCCTTAAGATTGTCATATAAAAAGATCTCCAGATTACCCTTTGGATTATATTTGGCCAGAATATTTTCAATATAAATCCGATTTTTTTCCGTTAAACCTTGGTGATTAGTTTGTCCATCACAGTTTATATTTCCACCTGCAGGACAAAAGTTGCCATTTTTATCAGTAAACCCCCAATCACCTATGTCAATCCCCACTCTTTTCCCCATATTGTGGATAATAATTTTCCCTCCTCCAAAGGTAAGCTTTTCCGGAAAAAGTAATGGAGTAGCGGCTTCCGGAGTTGGGTTGGGGCTGGCTTCTACACCTTGCTGATCCTGGATTCCTACTTCCAGTTCTGCAGGCTGGTCTTGAGCATAAGTTGCAAATAAACAGGTATCGTCTCCATCTTTTACAACATAAAGCCCTTCAGTATTGGCTCTCCATTCTTTTGAGTTTCCAGCACCAAGAGTGATTGCATGTTGAAGTATTCCTTCGTTGCTTTTAAGCAATACAGTTAAAATTTGAGGAGATATATTCCTGAATGTAATAGAGGTATTCTTTGCACCTCCTGTCCATGAAGGAAGAGAGTCTGCCTGACCGCATAAGTTGACAAATCCTGAAGTTTGTTCTCCATTTGATTCACCAGCTGATTCAACTTCTCCTGTATGTTGATCTTCCTGATCTTCCTGGGCCATAACAATGGCTGTTCTGGCTGCTAATGGTTCAGTTAACAGGGCTAGGGCAGTAGTGCCTGCTAAAAACCTCTCCAGCCTGCTGGGCTGTCTAAAAGGTAATTCATCAATAAAAACTGCTAAATTACCAACCACATCCTGGAAAGTATGTTTTAGATTAGTAAAGGGATGATTCCCTCTCATTTCAGAAACTTTAGCTTCAGGAACTACTGATTGTGGAGCCTTTTCCATACCCTAATTATACCACAAAATTGCTCCAGATAGAAACTTATAGTATAAAAAGGGCTTCTAAGTTCTAAAAATGATTGCAACTATAAAGTATAACAGTACACACCTGATTTGTGCAAACGGTATTAAGGTTTATTGTTTAATACTTCCCAGCCCCAGAACCTGCTCTCTTTATCATATTCTATTTTTATATCCACCTCCTTAAAGCCTTTTTCAAACATTTCCTTAATGCTTTTGCCATACTTGGCTGAATCTTTTCTGGGAGGATACCAGGGAATGGTAAATTGTATCAGAGTACCGGAGGCGCTGGCCGGGGTCAGCTGCATTTCCACCAGATACCTTAAATGAGGCTGGTCGGTTATTTTCTGGATGGTGCCTTTTATAAAATAATCAGTACTTCCGTTAGGATTTTTGGTAAGTTTATAGGAGGCTTTTGAAGCGGCAATTTCATCATTTGAAAGTTTGTGGGTAACCTGGTCTTTAAGGGGAGTTTTAGTGAGCAGGTAAGCTATCAGGATAGGTAAAAGAATAACTATTAGAATAGCTATAACTTGGAAACGGCGGTTTTTCCAGGGCATATACTAATCTTAACATATTTTATACAATAGTTGACATGAAACACTTCGACAAGACTTCGACGGTGAGCTCAGTCGAACCGCTCAGTATAAGACTTAATGCCAAGCAGTTAAGGAAAGGGTTTAGGGGAAAGGGTGAAGTAACAAGAAATGAGATTTATATTGTTTTGGATAATGTTTTGGATACCTACAATATAGGTTCAATTTTCAGGCTGGTTGATGCTGTGGCAGCCAAAAAACTTTATCTTTGTGGAGATACTGAAATTCCTCCAAATCCCAGGATTAAAAAAGCCTCCATTAATACAACAGAGTGGGTTGATTGGAGCTATAAAGAGACTGCAGCTGAAGCAATCTACGAACTACGAACTACGAACTCTAAACTAACTGTTGTTGCAATAGAACAGAGTACAAAAAGTGTTCAATATGATAAGTTTGACTATAGCCTACCTATATGTTTAATTGTAGGAAATGAGACTCATGGAATATCAAAAGAGGTTCTTAAAATGGCAGATGGGATAGTTGAACTGCCTATGTTTGGGGTTAATATTTCCTTAAATGTGATGGTCTCCTTGGGGATAGTTTTGTATAAGGTGATTGAAAAATTTGACAATTACAAAGAATAAATGATATTGTTTCTTTTTCCCTAAAATGGGCAAAGAACAAGGTTCCCTTGTGCCAGAACCTATTATTGATTTGCCTCCTTATAGAGATCTTATTGATCTTCGCGTACCCAGGGCCTTTAGAGTTTGGAGATCCTTTAGAGAAAGACATGAATCAGAAATTGAGAGCATTGGTGTATTAACCCCCGAAAGGGTTGCTATCCTCAGTAATGAACTTGCCACTTCCGTTGGTCATGTAATCGGTAACAGGAATGAAAATGCCGATCCAGTTGACGCAACAAAACTGACCCAACTTCAAAATCTAATTGCTCCACCAGGCCGTAAAATTGTCTTCATGCGACACGGAGAACAAGATCCTCCAGAATGGATTGCTTCCATAGAAGATCCGGCTGTGAGAAAAGTTAGAATGATGCAAAACCCTTTCAATAAACAAGATTGTTTAACCAATAAAGGATTTGTTAATGTTTTTGCAACAGTGTTAAGTCTATATTATTTAGTTGAATCAACCGGTAAGAAACTTCGTATATTTTCTTCAGAGAATAGGAGAGCGGAGGAAGTTGCCGGGATAATGTCTTATCTCATACCAAACTCCACATTCTCTATAGAAGAAGGTTTAGACAGTATAAGCTATAGAGATGAAAATGATGACCCCCCTGCCACATTGGAACAAATATTGGAGGATTTACCTTCAGGGAATATGCCCTGGATTCCGCAACTAGTTGATAAATGGTCCAAAAGACCAAGCGATGAGAATCAGTCGGTTTTGATTGCCAAAGCTGTGGCAGAATTAATGGCAATGGCAGCTACCGAAGGGAGAGGTAGTGATTTGACTGTGGTATTAACTCACTCACAACAATTAGCAGAAACATTAAGGTATGAAGGTGTATTGGAAAATCCTCATATTCGTTTTCCTGAACTGACTATGATTGCGGCGGTTAAAGCTGGTAAGCCAGATATTTTTCCAGCAGGTGTGTTAGAAGAAAATGATTCCAAAAAAGATACAAGTATGAGAAAAATATTAGAAAGATCTGGTAGACGCTATGAGTGGTATAGGATAAGAAGGGTAGAATATGAAACTGGTCAAAAAATTCCTTTTTTAGTTGCTCATGAACCACTCAATTTAACTTCTGAAGAAGTCCAAGAAGTAGACAGAATAGGTAGAGATGTGACTGATTTTATCTATGTTTCTGATGAACTCTATCACAGAGAAGAAACAGTGAAAGGACTTTTGGATAGAGGAAAGCCTGAATTCTTTCAGGATGGAGACCCACAATACTTGTTTGTCAGACCAGATATTCTCTTAACAAAGACGGGTATGACTGTCTGTGAAATAGAGACATCCCCTTTCGGACTATCTTTAGCTGAACTTTTAAATAGGGCTTATGTTAGTGTAGGATTTGACACCTTGGTTAAAGATGGAGTCTTGAGGCAATTTTTGACTGAAAATACACCCAGAGAAGGTACAGTACTTTACAGTAGAAACACCTCCTCATATTTTGGACAATTAGAGTACTTAGCAAAAGAGATACTATCAGGTCAAGGTAGGAATTGGCAGGCTCAAGAAATAGGTTTTGATACTCAAGAGGGTGGTGCAATATATAGAGCTTTCTATGCCTACGAGTTATATACTGACCTTTTTGTAAACAATGCTGTTCATAACATTCTTGACTCAGGTAGCCCAGTTTTTCCCTCCTTTACCCCTCATATGGAAGAAAAAGCCTTGCTAGCTTTGATTTGGGACACTAGATGGGAGCCATTTTTCAAAGCAAGATTGGGTCAGGCTTCCTTTAATCATTTAAGAGAAGTAATTCCTCCGAGTTGGATTGTAGATCAGGAACAATTTTTTGCTCCAGGATTGCCTTTCGGAGTT
This sequence comes from Patescibacteria group bacterium, assembly GCA_038064895.1. Taxonomy (GTDB): domain Bacteria; phylum Patescibacteriota; class Microgenomatia; order Daviesbacterales; family UBA10151; genus JBBTSA01. The sequence continues at coordinate 8,273 of JBBTSA010000041.1, read as the reverse complement.
CAATCATCAAAAGAACTTGCTTCTCTTTCCGCTAGCAAACGTAAATTTGTTCTTAAAAAATCAGGGTTTTCATCAGGAAGCTCCTGGTCAGAAGGAGTAATCTTTCTACAAGAGTGCTCCCATGAAAGTGCGTCAAATCGTTTAGCTGGTGCTGAGAAAGATCAGTCATGTTTGTATGTAGTTCAAAGTTTTAGGGATTATGCCGAGAGACCAATGATTTATGAGGGATATGATGGTTCTTTGGAAACTATGTCAGCAAGAATTAGGTTAACTCCTTATTTTTCAATGGCAGGACAAAATCCGGGGCAGCTGCTGGCAATAAAAGCAACAGGTTGTGAGAAAACAAATTATGTACATGTTTCAACAGTCAGTGTCAATGCAGCAGTAGCCCAAGCCTAATGATTAAAAATATAATTTTCGACTGGAAAAGAACACTCTATGATCCCGAAGAGGATAAACTTATAATTGGGGCAAAAGAAATTTTGAAATTTATAAAAAACAGGAATATCCCCATGATATTAATAGGTAAAGGAAAGGATGATATGGAGGATGCAGTAGATAGATTAGGGATTAGGAAGTATTTTTTGGATATTATTTTTGCAGAGGGGGATAAGGATCCTAAAATTTTTAAGAGATTTCTTTCAGATAATCCTCAGGAAACTGTTGTAATTGGAGATCGAGTCAGATCGGAATTGGAAATAAGTAATCAGCTTGGTGCCATAACAATCTGGATAAAGCAGGGAAAATTTGCCTTCGAAGAGGCTGAAAATGAGAGCCAACAGCCTAAGTTTGTAGTTGCAAATCTTAATGAATGTTTGAATTTGCTTTCAAGGCTGATGGCATAGTAGAAATGCCCATGTTTGGAGTTAATAAGTCCTTAAATGTGATGGTAAGTTTGGGGATTGTACTATACAAAATTATGTCTGACATATATTAATTTACACAAACTATACAAAGGGTGGCTATTGGCATAATCTCAAGCCTTGCTTCCTCAATTTGTTTTTTACATTTGTCACATTTCCCATAAGTTCCTTTTTGAAGCTTCAGAAGTGTAAGTTGGATTTTTTGGGAAAAATCCAAAAGCCTTTCTCTTACAGCACGTTTAGTGCTTTCAGTATCAGCCTGCCAGGAAGAAGTTCCAAGTTCATAAGATTCTGGTGTAACATCACCGTACGAGATTTCCTCCTCATCTAAATCTCTTAATTTATTTGCCACTTCCTTTTGTTTGGAAAGCAGGTATTTTTTAATCTGATGATTTGGGTTCATTTTACTTCTAAACTGTGCAAGTTTAAATCTTCCCAAATAAATTAGCAGTAACCTAGATTACAAGTAGTTAATATGTTATAGTGTAATATATAACCATAAACAATTCTGGTTTTAAAAAACTGGATGAGTTTTTCTCCCGGTTTAAGAAGCTTAATTTTAAAAAGGGAGAAACAATACTTCGAGCAGGGGATGATCCCCGGGGTGTTTATTTTTTAAAAAAAGGATACGTAAGGCTTTATTCCATCTCCGAAGATGCTCAGGAACTGACCCTTATAATTTTTAAGCCAGAAGATTTTTTCCCCCTGATCTGGGCATTTACTGGGACTACCCCTAACCAATACTATCTTGAGGCTATGGGGCATGTTGAGATTTGGCAGGTTCCAAGAGATAAATTTGTCGAATTTGTTAAAACGAACGGTGACGTTCTGTTTGAGCTGACCTCAAGAATTTTGATACGTTTGGGTGGGCTAATAGAAAGGATAAACTATATGGTATTTGGGAATGCAGGAAATAAAGTAGCCTCAATAATTTCAATTTGTGCAGAAAGATTTGGAAGTTTGGGAAAAGACGGAATTCTGATAGAAGTGTTTCTGACGCACAAGAATCTAGCCGATTTACTTGGGATGGCAAGAGAAACCGTATCAATTGAGGTTAAAAAATTGGAGAAAAAAGGGTTTATTGAATATCACGGAAGACATATTATTGTAAAGAATGTAAAAAGGTTAAAGGAAGAATCACTTTTGGGTACTTGACAAGACTAATCTTGGGTGTTAGATTCTGCGTGCCTGCCTAATACAGATGGCTTCTTTAGAAATTGGAACTGAATTTGATTTTGGAGGCGTTAAAGAGCGTATTGTTACCCGTGATGATTTTTCCATTGATAGAGCAAGACAAGTATTAGCCGGTGAGAAATTTATAGTCATTGGATACGGCGTCCAGGGTCCTGCACAATCTCTTAACTTATTTGATAACGGTTTTGATGTAATTGTTGGACAAAGAAGGGGTCCAACATTTGATAAAGCAGTCGCAGAAGGTTGGGTTCCGGGTAAGAATTTATTTCCCATAGAAGAGGCACTTACGCAGGGGGAAGCGGGGAAACGGCAAATACAATATCTGTTATCCGATGCAGGTCAAAAAGAGATGTGGCCCCTTATTAGGAGGTATCTTCATCCCGGTGATATGTTATATTTCTCTCATGGCTTTTCTTTTGTTTATAGAGATCAAACAGGAATAATACCAAATCCAAATAATGATGTTGACATGGTAGCTCCGAAAGGAGCAGGAAGAAGTGTAAGAGTACACTATGTTGAAGGCAGAGGGATAAATTCCTCTTTTGCCGTCGGTCAGGATTATACTGGAAGAGCGATGGAGCGGACTTTGGCAACAGGTATGGCTATCGGTTCAGGTTTCTTATTCCCGACAACTTTTGAGAATGAAGTTCACTCTGATTTAACAGGTGAAAGAGGAGTTCTTTTGGGTGCAGTTTGGGGTTTGATTCAAGCAGGATTCGGTGATTTGAAAAGACAAAACTATTCTCCAACAGATGCAGTAGTGCATACCTCTGAAATTATTACTCAAACAATATCAAGAATAATAGGTGAAAAAGGGGCTGATGGATTGGTTGAGGACTTATCAAGTGAAGCTCTACAGCATTTTGGGAATGGTTTTATTGCAGCTTATGAAGCTGTTGAACCTACATTTAAAGAACTTTATGAAAGGGTTAAGGGAGGGGTTGAGACTGCAAGAGTTTTGGAAGCAAACAGCAAGCCGGATTATAGAGATACTCTGAATGACGAGTTAAGACAAATGCGTGAGTCGGAAATTGGAGTAACTGCTGCTTCAGTTCGTGAAAGAAGGCCTTTAGTTTCAGGTCGCATTGAAAGTGTTCCTGATGCAATCATGGCAGGTGCACTAGTTGGTATCATGCATGCACAATACGATCTTTTTAGAGCAAAAGGACATTTACCTTCCGAAGCATTTAATGAGACAGTTGAAGAAGCAACCCAAAGTCTCTACCCAATGATTGATGAGCGTGGAATGGATTGGATGTATGCTAATTGTTCTACAACAGCTCAAAGAGGGGCCCTAGATTGGAACGGCAGATTTAAAGAAGCCTTAGAGCCTGCTTTGCGGACAATTTATGGAGGCAAATACCAGCCTGTAGAAAGGGTGAGGGATATTATTATCGGCTCCGAAATGTGGAGGGTAGGAGAGACAGTTAGACAGCTTCGCCCAGAAAACCAAAGACTAGCTGCTTAAGTCTGAATTAAAGAATATCCTACCTTTTTGTGGCTTTCTATAATGTAGCCGTGTGATGTTATAAAATGGTGTTTCCTCAATCTGTAAATTAAGGCATCCAGAGCCCAATCTGTAGCTCCCTCTTGTCCTGAGCCTGTCGAAGGATCCCAAACTGTTGCAAATATCTCATCTTTTGAAACAACCCTCCCTATGTTATTTCTTAGCAGTTTAAAAAGCTTTGCCTCTTTTGGAGGAAGTCTTAGTGGGAAATTTGATTTAATATATTCTGCAAGAAGTGGAGTAAAAAGCTTATATCCTTTGTCCGTTTTTTTAATCATACCTACCCCCAAAAGATAATCATCAATATCTTCTACTTTTTTGCCTAAAGCTATCTTCTGAATTTGCTTCTTTCGAGAATAATCAAGATAATCTATAAGGGCTTTAAGTTGAGTTTTTACAAATTGGTCCAAAAGCAGATTTTGCTGCTTGTGTGAGTTTAAAAGTATCCTAAATAGTTGATTGTGGCCTCCAGATGCTTCAAGAAGTTTTTCTATATTAGCTCCTTCTGCAAGTTCCTGCGGCTCAATTTTAAGTAGTTTTTTAAGCTCGGCCTTTGTATACGGCTTAAAATATACAACCTTAGAGTAAAATGTTAAATTACCTCCTTGCAGAGCTTCAGGAGCTATTTCTATTAGTGGTTTTGTGGAGGTAAAAATTAGCACAATTTTACCTGGGGCTAAGGTTGAAAGTGATTGAATATTAGATAAGAAATTCCAGTCAAATTCTTTTTTGAGCTGATCAAAACGGTTAAAGATAATGACAACTTTTTTTTGTTTCTCTGATATTTTGTAAAGGAGACTTTTTGCTTTTATAAAAAGCTGTTCATCGGACTCTTTTTTTGGCTTCCCCCCTAATCTATAAAGAAGAAGTTTGTAAAACTCATGTTGAGTTAGATTTGGAAGCTCATAAAAATCAACATGGATGAAGTAGGCCAAATTAGTTGTGGCAAGGTATTTTAAAAAATAGGAAGCTCCAACACCCGGCATAGACATAAGAACAAAAGAAGTTCCACGATCGATATATTCCTTAACCTTTTTCAAAGTTTCCGGAACAAAATTAGGACCCAAAGATTTTTCTTTAAAAGTTAGCCTCATATTCATCAGGATTATATCAACTTACTATTAATTTAGTCAAGTAAAAAAAGATTTATTTAGGGTCTTAGTGTATACGTCTTATAATTTTTTGTATCTGTTCATGTAATATTGGAGAGGCTAAACAGTATGTAAAATTATTAGCCACTCTACTAACTGGATCTACATAATCTAAATCTCTGCCAAAAAAATCTGTACATACACCACCTGCTTCTTCAACTATTAGTTGCGCAGCAACAATATCCCAAATTTTAGCTGTTCGATTCAGACAAGCGCCATATTTCCCTTCGGCCACCATAACCGCATCAAAACAACTTCCGCTAGTTCTTACGTTCCTAACAGCCAGTGCAATCTCTGCAACGGTGGTATATTCTCTCCTGGTAAAATCTGGGTCATTTTGATGGCTATCTAATTGGTAAGCTACAAGTACTGATGATAAATCACGTTCTTCGGTTACTCGTAACCTTTCATTTTTTCTAAAAGTTCCCTGTCCTTTTTCAGCCAAAATTATTTCTTGAAAAAAGGGTAAAGAAATACCTGCAGATATTGGTTCCCCACCCCTCAGAAGACCGATCATAATTCCATAATTTGGTACTCCCTGGACAAAATTACTAGTTCCATCTATAGGATCAATAACCCAAGTGAACTGAGAATTATTATCTACGACCCCTGTTTCTTCATCTATAATATTATGTTCTGGGAACTCTCCTTGTATTAAATTAACTAACAATCTTCCTATGCGAGTATCTGTTTCTGTTAAAATTTGGTTATTGTCTTCGTCTTTTATAGTACCGGATACTCTACCAAATTCTTTAGAAGCAATTTCTGAGGCTTGATGGAGAGAATGTTCTATAAATTGTTGATATTCCATTTAGTCTAAATATACCACCAATTATATCTTTATTGCACAATATTTATTGTGAACGCGACAAACGAATGATGCTCTGATGAATAGACAGATTAGCAACGGTATTTATATAAATATTTGAGAGTGTGTACATAAGAACTTCAGAATCATCAACTATTACAGAGCCTTCAGGGAAATAATCTGCTAGTTCAGGAAGATTATATCTAACTCTGCTGTTTTCGCCAATTTGTCTAATTCCTCTATATAGAATAGCCATTGAAAAACCAGTGGTACTTGCTACCTCCTCTAGAGAAGGTAGTTTGCCTGTTCTATGATTTATTCCATGAAAGTCGAATAGATGAAGATAGATAAGCGGAGAAACTTCTTCTGTATGTATTTTTTCAACTAAAATCTTCCAAAATAAGTTTTGGGATATTCCTTCATCAGTGAAAAATCCCTGCTCAGCAGGTAATAATGGAGGATTACAACATATCGCATCTGAAATGGGTAGGTGAGTTTTAAATACATCAGCACACATAATTTGCACCCTGTCTGTAATTTTAGCGTTTTCAATATTAATCTGTGCAGCAGCACACTTAACCGTATCTACATCAATTCCCAAAATGTTTATATCAGGTCGCCTTTTGGCAATGTCAATAGCTATAAAACCCTCACCACATCCTATATCCAGTAAAGTTCCAGGCTTCAGGTCCTTGCATAAAGCATCCGCCAATATTTCAGAATCTCCTATTGCGCCTCTAATATTTATTGCCTGTGGTATAAATTCCGTCACTGAAGAAGAATTATAAGCTATAGAATATTGTATTTCAAATATTTATACTTTATTCAAATATTCAAAGAATAAACTATTTTTAGTCAAGGTTTAGGCTCATATACGTCAGTATTTTATCAGTTTTAAATCAAGCTGTCAAGTGATCTGTAGAGTATGATACGGGCAGGGAGGTGAACAATATGACAGAAATATATTCAGGTCCGTATAGCAAGGCTTATGGGGAGAAGAAACCTAAAATTAGTCCTAATGATGAATATCATAGGGTACCGAAAAAGGAATCTACCCAAAAATCGGCCAAACCCGGCTAATCTTATTAGGAAGAAAGGAATCTATGAGTGTTGAAGCAAGTGTTGGGGTTGAATCAGGGACTTCCCCAGTTAGTGGAGGAGGGATAAAGAGTTTTGGGTATGTATATGAATCAGTAGCTTACAGTCCGATTGATGGTTTCATTGGAAAGGGGGAAATAGAAAATACGGCAATACTAAGATTTGACCAACCAGGACAGATAAGAACTATCCCTTCTGTGGAGGAGGAAACATCCAGCGTTGCGCTTGATGAAACTTCAGTTGTTCATGAAGGAGAAGTGAAAGCCAAAGTAATTTGGGCTGAGTTAACTAATCAAAAAGAAGGATTAACTGCAGATGTTTTGGATAGAGCTTTGAAAGCAAGAGCTGCTGTACAGCCAATGCCAGAAGTTGTGCCTTATGAACCTGCAAATTTGGGTAGTCCAAAAGCTCAAGAAGTAACTTACCAGGATCCGCAGGTGCAGCTACAGTTTCACCCCAAGGGTGCAAACCTAAATCTGCAAGGGGAGCCTGTGAAAAAGTTTATAGCTTTTGGTCTTTTCCTAGAGGAAAAAACAAGTTCTATTCCAAAACAAAAGGATGAGGTTGCTGTTGAGAAAAGAAGAATTGTAAGAGATGGGAAAGCTCTTTTAAGAAGAATTTTTGATGGGCTGGATGCAATCAAAAGAGCGTTTACAAATCCTGATAAAGAGGAGGTAACAGGTAAGGATGTTCAGATACCTCTTGAATATGATGAGGTAAGATCAACAGGATTAAAACAAGAAGGAGAAAATGTGCCTGATGGAGGTTATGAAAAATACAAGAATAAGGCGGAAGTAAGGATTGCGGGCTTAACCTCTCCAATAGAAATTGCACATATTTTAGAGGAGGAAGCCTATGACAATGAGCCTGTTAAAAGAGATGAAGGTGAGGGTGGAAAAAGGGTTGGACAGGAAGCTGTTTTTAATGCATTTAAATATGCTTCCAAAATTCCGCCCGTTGAAGAATTTAGGGTAAGGTTAAGCAAAAAGGAGGCTGGTATAATTCAAGCTGAGAGTAGATCTGTACCATCTGAGCAAACAATACATGAATATCCTGATCTGGCAGAGGCTTTGCAGGCAGCCTAAATTTACAGGGTTGACAGTGAAATCGTATGGAGGTAGAATAACAATTGATCCTCCTGCGCTAAAGCTACGGAGGACGAAGAAGGAGAAAGTTCCAAAAGAAAACTACTTCAGCACATTGAAAACCGAAGATTTTATATACTACTCTTCGGCAAAAAGTATCCCGCCGCTGGCGGGATTTTTTTATCCTGAGCGACTCCGACAAAAAGTCGGAGGAGTCGAAGGATTAATGTCAAAAGAGTGGTGGGAAAGTTAATTTTTTTTGAGAGTTTGATCCTGGCTCAGGATGAACGTTGGCGGCGTGCCTTAGGCATGCAAATCGAACGGGCCGCCTCCGCAAGGGGGCGAGCCAGTGGTGGACGGGTGAGTAATGCGTGGGAATATACCTTAAAGTTGGACATAGCCCCGCGAAAGCGGGGGTAATTTCCAATGTGCCCCGATTTAATCGGGGTAAAGCCGCAAGGCGCTTTAAGATTAGCCTGCGTCCTATCAGCTTGTTGGTGGGGTAATGGCCTACCAAGGCTTCGACGGGTAGCTGGACTGAGAGGTCGGTCAGCCACAATGGGACTG
>JBBTSA010000040.1:0-21005 GCA_038064895.1 Patescibacteria group bacterium | reverse complement strand
GATTGCACTTGCTTAAAATTACTTCTACTGCTCCTTTGGAAATTAACAAATCTCCGCTTTCACTCTTTACCACAACAGACATCATTTTTCGCTCTGAAGAAAAGGGAATTTCGGAGATTCTGGGATGGGTTTTAAGTAATGTTTCCTGATCAAGTCCGGCTTCAATAGCAGCTTTGACCAAAGCTGCTTCTGTTGGATCACCAATTATTTCATCACCACTCCTTCTTGCATTACTTGCAAGCAGACCATAAGTAAGAATTTTTGATAATTGAGATCCTTCGACTCGCTCGCCTCGCTGGAGCTCCGGCGAAGCGGGTTTCGCTTCGCTCAGGATGACAGAACTTTTACCATCAAAAAGTTCTGTCACCTTCATTATCCCTTCTGTTAAGGTTCCTGTTTTATCAGCACAGATAACATCGGTTGAACCCAAAGTCTCTGCCGCAGATAAGTTTCTTATGAGGGCCTTTTCTCTAAGTAACCTTTTTGTACCTAAAGCAAGTGAAATAGTAACTACAGCCGGTAATCCTTCGGGAATTGCAGCCACAGCTAAAGCTATAGCTGAAATTAAAGCATTGAGTACATTTTGTCCAAACAAAAATTGTTCAATTCCAATCAAAAGTGCAATCACAAGAACAATCCTACCTATGGTTTTGCCTAAATTATTAAGTTTTACCTGCATTGGAGTTGGTTCTTCCTTTTCTTTTGCTACAAGATGGGCAATTTTACCTATTTCAGTTGTCATTCCTGTTGCAACAACAATCCCCAGGCCCTTACCGGTTGCCACTACCGTGCCTGAAAAAAGGCAATTTGTCCTTTCTGCAAGAATTGTCTGATCAGAAAGTGGTTTAGGGTTTTTAAAAACAGGGGTAGATTCACCTGTTAAAGAGGCCTCATTTGTTTCCAGGTTATAACATTCAGTAAGCCTTATATCTGCAGGTACTTTTTGACCCTCTTCCAAGACTATTAAATCTCCTGGGACAAGCTGGGTACTGGGAATCTTTTGTAAACTACTATCTCTGTATACAGTAATGTCTGTAGTTACTAATTTTTTAAGCTGCGCAATTGTTCTTTCTACCCTGTATTCCTGAATAAAACCAACAATGCCATTTAAGACTACAATCACCATGATTAAAGCCGCATCCAAGACATGACCTAACAGGAAAGATATGGCTGAAGCTATAAAAAGAATAATGATTAGGAAGGAGGTAAATTGGGAAATAAAAATAACCAAAGCATTCTTACCCCCTGCCTCTTTTAAAACATTAGGACCATACTTTTTAAGCCTTAATAATGCTTCTTGGGAGCTTAAGCCCTTTTTAAAGTCAGTTTGAAGCGCTTGGGCTACTTGATCAGCAGATTTAGTGTATGCTTTTTCCATCCAATCTTGATTGTACTGCATATAATTTGGATGGTATAGTGGAATATATGAATTTTTTGGAAGTTTTGGCTCACGGAGGGGAAGATAATGTTATTCAAGCAGGGCCTACTTTAGATCAAATTATAAGGTCAAATTCAATAACTTATACTTTGCTTGCTGCTGGCATTTTAGTACTGATACTTTTTGGTTCACTCTTTTTAAAAAATCAAAGCGAACGTTTAAAATTTTTTCTATTTATATCTATTGTTGCAGTAACTTTGGTTAATACTATTTATTTGGTAGGTTCTACAATTTATCTTAATGGAGAATCCGAAACAGGAGGTCCTGTTCACTGGCATGCTGATTTTGAGATTTGGAATTGCGGTCAAGAGATAGAACTTGCAGACCCCAAAGGATTTTCCAATAGAGTTGGAACTTCTGTTACTCACGAACATAATGATAACAGGATTCACATTGAGGGAGTAGTTTTGGAAAACCGTCAGGCTTCGTTAAAACACTTCTTTGAAGAAATAGGTGGAAGTTTTAATGGTACTCATTTAGCTATCCCGACAAATGAGGGGATTTTGAATTTGGAAGATGGCAATAAATGCCCTGATGGTAAAGTAGGCACTCTCCAGGTTTTTGTTCACAAATCCCTAAATGGTACTTTCTCACAACAGAAACTTATATTTCCTGAAAAATATATTATCTCTCCCCACGGAAATGTTCCTCCTGGGGATTGTATTATTTTTGAATTTGGTCCCCCAAAAGATAAAACAGATAAACTTTGCACTTTTTATGAAGTAGCCATTCAGAAGGGAGATTTAAGAGAGCAATAATGGATACTCTTCATTTTCCAACGCTAGGACTGGTTATAGGTTCTGCAGCTGTTGATTCTATTAATCCTTGCGCAATTGGGGTTTTGATTTTAATGATTTCTGTTATTTTAGGTGGGGGAAAGCATTCTGTTGCAAGAATGCTATTTTTAGGCGGGCTTTATATTTTTGCAATTTTTATAACATATCTTTTGGCAGGGCTCGGACTTTTATATTTTCTTGGATCAGTACCCCTTTTTGTAACAGAATATTTATCAATTGCAGTTGGGTCTTTGGTAATTTTATTTGGGCTTGTTGAAATTAAAGATTACTTTTGGTATGGGAGAGGTTTTTCTTTAGGGATTCCTCAAGTATTTGCCAAAAAGATTCACAAGATGGCAGCAAATATTACAATTCCTGGAGTTTTGATAACAGGAGCATTTGTAGCAGGAGTAGAACTTCCATGTACAGGCGCTCCATATTTGGCAATAATCACAATTCTTTCCACAAACTTTAACTTTTTGGCATTTTTAATGCTTGTTTTATATAACATAGTGTTTGTTTTACCACTTCTTACAATTTTGCTTTTAGTTGCAGGAGGAGCAAAACTTCCTGCAATAAAAGCTTGGAAGCAGGAGACAAGGGGATTTATGAGACTTATGATTGGACTACTGCTTGTAGGATTAGGTTGGTTGCTAATACTTATAGCTAATGGAACTATCAACTTCGGTTGATAAGTACCAAGTGTCCAAGCATCAAGTACCAAACAAATTCAAAATGTTAAATAACCAAACAATTAAAAGGTTCGATTTAGAAGAAAGAACATTAAATTTTTCTAGAAAAGTTATTGATTTAGTAAATAGTTTACCTAAAAATTCTGTGAATTTTGAATTAGTTAGTCAAGTCGTGAGGTCTGCAGGTTCCGTGGGCGCCAATTATAGAGAAGCAAATGAAGCTCTTAGTAAAAAGGACTTCTATATGAGAATAAGAATATGTAGAAAAGAATCTAAAGAAACACGTTACTGGTTGGAGCTTATTTTACATAATAATTCATACTCAGAGAAAGTCATCCAACCATTGATTGGTGAATCTACAGAACTGATTAAAATTTTTTCGTCGATGATCAATAAGTCTGTTTGAAATTTTAGAATTTGATTATTGTTTGGAAAACTTGTAATTTGGTACTTGGAGACTTAATAAATGACACATATTGTAAAAAGAAAAGGACATAAAGAAAAATTTGATGAAAGGAAGCTGTATGCTTCCATTTTTGCCGCATGCAGATCCGCCCATTGTGGGGATGAAGAATCAGAGGCAACAGCTAATTTGGTTGCAAGGGAGGTTAAGGGATGGATTGATAAAAAAAGGGAAGTCTCATCCGATCAGATTTTTAAGCAGGCAGGGGAAGAGCTGGGTCATTTAAATAAAGACGCATCCTTTATGTACAAAACCCACAGGGATATATCATGAATTTACTTTGAGGGGAATTGGGATCTTTCTATTATAGTTAAATCTATCACACCTTCTGCCACAACAGCCACATTTTCTGATAAGGCTTTTGTTTGAAACCTACCAAACTTACTTCTAATACGGAGCATATTAGCCTCCAAAGTTATATGGTTTGTGGGAAGGGCAAATTTTCTAAAACGCCATTTATCAAGCCCAGTTAATACTGCAATTTTATCTCTATTTTGTGATAGTCCTAACATAGCTATACCTGAGACTTCCGCCAAAGCCTCAACTAGAATTGATGCAGGATCTACTCTAAAGCTTGGAAAATGATCTTCCATCCAATCATATTCAGCTCTTGTGAAATCTGAAAGTTTTGCAACAGCCTTTTTTCCTACATCCAACTCTAAGACTTCATCTAAAAATAGAAATCTTCTACCATGAGGTACCCTCTCCTCAATAAGCTCTCTTTTTATAGGGAAGATGTTATCAAACTCCATGGAGGTAATGTAATGGGAGAAGGAGTTGATGTCAAGAAGTTAGTGTACCACAACCCTAGTTCCAGGATTTTGTGCTGTAGCTCTTGTTGAATTTTGTCCAGGATCTAAAAGAGGTCCTGCCCAGTCAAAGATTTGTGCAGCTGATGCAAGTGGTGAATTGACGCATCCATGGCTCATGGGCTGGCCAAAGTTATTATGCCAATAAGCTCCATGGATAGCATAGCCTTGGTAGAAAAACATATTATGAGGAACATTGGGTAAATAATAATAAGTACCCAGTGTTTTTGAACCACCACTCATAGCTTGATTTCTAGTTTTATACCAAATCCTAAATTCCCCTTTTGGAGTTGGTGCCCATTTGCCTGAAGATATTGGAAACTCCATTACTAATTTTTCTCCTTCCCAGGCTTTTACCTTTTGTTCACCTAAGGAAACCTCTATCCACTTTTCCTCACCGGCTTCATTGGTTACACCTAAAACTGCCAGATTTGATTTAAGCTGGGAATCAAGGAAACTATATGCAAGGGAAGTTTTTGGATAACTTATAACTTCACTATTAAAGATGGCCGTATTAGCCTCCTCATCAAAATCTCCTGTTTTTGAAATCTCATCAATCTTACAACAAGAAGTTGTAGAATCATCCGATATTCCAAGTTTGTAAACAATATCACGGCGCAACGTCTGAAAATTTAGTAAAACAAAGGTAAGAAGACCTAGTAGAAATAGAATTGGTAACAGACGGTGCAGCATGTCAAATTTAGCGTGCCGTCTTCACCCCATAAATTCATTGTGGAGTAAGTTTCATATAGACGTCAAGAGGGAAAATTATGTAATATGGAAACTTATGACCTGGATATTTATATTTGTCTCTTTGCTCCTTTTTGTCTCCCTGACAATTAAACTGCCCGATCAAAAGAAACCCATTGATCTAATTTCCCCCTTTTTAAAAAATGAGAAAATTTTAGGAATAAATCAGTGGTTCCCAAAGTATGAGGAAACTTATGGAAATACAGTGGAAATAGATGGAAATAAGTTGCAAATTACTGCAAAGGCAGCTCTTTTTGTGGATTCTAAAACAGGAGATGTCCTTTATTCAAAAAATGCAAAGGATAAATTACCTATTGCATCTTTAGCTAAAGTTATGACAGCCTTAATTGCTCTGGAACATAAGAGTTTGAATGATAATTTTCTTGTTTCCCAAAGGACAACAGAAATGGAGCCGGATGAGATGATTTTAATTGCGGGAGAACACCTGACTTTAAGAGAACTTTTATATGGAATCTTTATGGTTTCTGCAAATGATGCAGCAGAGGTTTTGGCAGAAGGTACCCTTCGACCCTTCGACAAGCTCAGGGCTCAGGGCGAGCCAGGTAATAGAGATGAATTCATAAGGCTCATGAATGCTAAGGCCAAACAACTTGGAATGAAAGATACTTATTTTGTTAATCCAACAGGCTTAGATGAGGATTCAAATAACTCATACTCAACAGCCTATGATATGGCAATTTTAACTAGGTATTTAACCAGGCATTTCCCAGAGGTTGTGGAAATTTCCAAGACTCCTTATATTTTTATTCCTGAAAATAAGGATCACCAAAGTTATGAAATGTGGACAGGGATCAATCTTTTAACTACATATCCGGGGGTTGTAGGATTTAAAACAGGATATACTCCGGAGGCAGGATTGGTGTTGATAACTTTGGCAAGAAAAGATGGCTCGCCTCGCTCCGCGCAGAGCGACGCCAGAGGCGCGGACGGAGCGGGACATGAAGTCATTGGGGTACTACTTAATTCTGAATACAGAAGAGATGAGGCAAAATTACTTTTGGATTATAGCTTTAAGAAACTGATACAATAATTCTATTAAAAAAGATAAAAAAAGAACTGATTGTTGCCAGCAATGTTTTAAGGTGGTAAAAGAATAGCAGGATGTTTACCAATCAGAAAGTTTTGGGACTAATACTTCTACTTTTTATTCTTGGAGCAGGTGTATATTTTACCTACAGCAAATTTAAAAAAGAAGTATCTTCTGTTACTGCCTCACCCTCACCTTCTCCTGCTAATTTGGAATTTATCCTAAACCAGACTCCATCTCCGGTGCAACAGACCCGGCAACAATCTCAAATAGAGCAGCAACCCCCTCAACAACCTAAACCATCAGAACTTCCATATTTTAGAAATAAATACGTAGGTAAGCATCAGGGGATTTTAACTGAAGAGAGCTTAAAAAATAAAAAGGCAGTTGTTTCTACAAACAAAGGCACTCTTGAAATTGAAATTTTTACAGATGTTCCGATTGCTTCTTCTAATTTTTTAATTTTGGCGGATAGAGGTTTTTATGATGGATTAAAATTTCACAGAGTTGAAAAAGACTTTGTTGTCCAAGGAGGAGATCCTTTGGGGGATGGGACCGGAGGTCCCGGTTATACATTTACGGACGAGGCAGTAACAAGGGATTATAAAAAGGGAATTGTTGCTTATGCCAATGCCGGTCCAAATACCAATGGTTCCCAGTTTTTTATTATGCTTTCCGATAAGTTGGACCTTCCCAAAAGATATACAATTTTTGGCAATGTAATTTCCGGCATGGATGTGGTGGAAAATATAAAGGTAGGAGACATTATCCAAAAAGCCGTTATCCAAAGTCTTCAGTAATATGATAGAATTTGGCTACTGCCAGCATTATGGAATATGATTATCTGACTCCGGCAGAAGTCACAACCCTTACTACACTGATAGATGGTGGTCAATTAACCAGGCTCCATTTTCCCATTGGTCTATCAATTGGTTTAGACAGTATGGGTCCAATGAGGGATACTTCAACAGATGCTTTATTCCCCCAAGCGACGGAAGCTCTTAATAGTTTCTCTGGTACTTTGAGGGATTATAATTTGACTTTAATTGTTGCAACAAATGGTCCTGATATAGAAGGTTGGGATATTTTAAACGCTTTATCTCAGCCAGTTTCTGCATTTGCAGTTACTGAGGGAGGAGGAAAAATGCTGTTTTCAGAGCAAAACTGGACCATTATTGCAGATGAGGAAGAAATAAAAGATTTAGGTGAAATAGAGAGGGAGGTTAAAAATCATCTTTTGATGCAAGCATTACTGGAAGATACAGAGCCCAAAGATGGACTTCCTCCCATAAGAACCCCCTATCAAACAAATGTGGTTTTGACTTTGCCAAATTCTTATGATGTTTTCAGAGCAAGAATGGCTCAAAGTGGGATCAATATAGAAGATTATATTCCAGGTATTGCCCCTCAAAATTATGTAGACAGAACTTTGGGTTTAGCATCTGGAAATTTAAAGGATACTATTGTTGGATTAAATTTAGAAGAAAGAATTAATGTAATTGTTAAAAATCAAAACAGAAGAGTTTATGTTACACCTATGCATATTGTTGATGGAGATAACTTAACCAAACAATCTGCTGCACGATTTGGAGGCACACACTTAACATTTGAGAATCTTAGGACTTCCTCTTTAGGAGCTCATGAATTAGAGCATTTAGCATACAGGATAGAAAATTCAATTTATGTAGCAGATAAAGCAGTGGATACCACTGGAGAAGGTCAAAGGATCATTAGTGCTTCAGAAAGAAGCATGATTTTGGGCTATGATTTTTTTGCAACAGAACCTGATGAAGGAGCACATGTTTTAAGTAGACATCCTTTTCCAGATGGTGAAGCACTTCCATTTATGGGAGATGTTGCTGCCAGGTTGGCTATTAATGTTACTTTGGATGACTCATTACCGAGGATGGAATTTGTTGAGAGGGTTCCTGTTTTGCATATTGGGTCCGGTGTTAAAGCACTGGAAGCCCTGACACATTTCTATAGCCGATTCCATAGTTAACCCCAACCCTAAGAATATACAATATATTGTATCTTGACACTTATATTCACCAACATGTTATGCTAAACTATGTATTGTGAAATGCCCTTTTTGTGCAAGTCCCTTAAGTAAAGTTGTAGATAAACGCGGTGTAGAAGGTCGCGGGGAAATTAGAAGAAGGAGGGAGTGTTTAAAGTGCGAGAGGCGATTTACAACCTACGAAACTCTGGCAGCTTTGGAAATTGTCGTAATTAAAAAGAGCGGCAGAAGAGAACCTTTTGATCCGGAAAAGCTGCGCGTGGGGCTTTTAAAAGCTTTGGAGAAAAGACCCGGGATCGAGAAGGCCCCGACAGTTGCTGCAAGGATTGAAGGTAAAATCAGGTCAAGAAGGTTAGGGGAAGTGCCTTCACAACAAATAGGAAAATGGGTTTTAGCAGAACTTAAAAAATTGGACCCTGTGGCTTATTTACGTTTTGCGTCCGTTTATCATAGCTTTGGTGATCCAAAAGACTTTGCAAAGGAGATCCGAACACTATGAAAAAGAAGAAACAAACTAAATCAGTATTGCAAGTTGTTTCTATGCCAAGAGTTCACGGTAGAAGAAAACCTAATGGTGAACAAAAAGTTAATGGCCATGGTAAGAACGGTCGAAGTTTTGAGACAAGATTTGTCCCCCGCTATAAAGAAATGCCTCCTGCTCCAAAAGATTTGGAAACTCCTACATTTTCCGAATCCTCAAATAAGATTCTACAGGAAAGATATCTTTTAAAAGGAGGAAATTTAGAGGCAGTAGAAACTGTTGCGGACAGGTTTTGGCATGTAGCATATGATATTGCATCTGGTGATTCTGACTTCTCATCATCCAAAGCCCAAGTTTTAGAACTGGCCAGAAAGTTTTACTCTATGATGGTAAAACAAGAATTCTTGCCAAATTCTCCAACAATAATGAATGCAGGTAAACAGAACGGTTTGCAATACTCCGCCTGCTTTGTTTTGCCTGTCGGGGACTCACTGCCTGAAATTTTTGATGCTATAAAATATGCTGCGCTGATTCATCAGACAGGTGGCGGTTGTATATCCTCTGATGCTCGTATTTGGACAACTTATTGCGGAATAGAACCGATAGAAGTTTTGGTATCGCGGGCAATTTCTGATGGCAGAAGGGGTATAAGAAAGGATCAGGGTATAGCTTATGATGTTTCTGATCTTAATATTAAGACTGTTTCTATGAATCCTCAAACAGCTGAGATTGGACTACGGGCAGTCAGTCATGTTTGGAAATTTGATGTACCAAAAGATCAACAAATCTTAATTCGTACATATCAAGGGACTCAAGTGCAGACAAGCACATGGCATCCATTTATGGTGCTTCAAGGTACTAAACTGGTAGAAACTAGAGCGGATCAGCTGAAGAGAGAAGATATAATTCTTGGTCCGGATAAAGCTTCCGCATATTGGCCCTGGCAAAAATCACAACTTGTAAATTCAATTACCATAGATGAAGATTTTGGGTGGTTAATTGGTTTTACTTTGGGTGACGGGTCATTTGGGTATGTCCGAAACCTTAGACAATACAGAGTAAGATGGTTTTCCGGTACAGAAGATGTGCTCAAAAAGGTGCAGGCAGTACTTTTAAAGCAAAATATTAAAGTTTCTATACAAAAAGACAAGAGAGGTCTTTTAAGCGTTACTACCTTAAACCAGAGATTTGTTCATGATTTATTAGAAGCTTGTGGGTTGGAGAAGTTTGGGTCAAAAGATAATAGAATCAGGATTCCGGAGATTATTACCAAATCACCGCTACCTGTAGTTAAAGCTTTTTTGGCAGGACTTTTAGATAGCGATGGTTATGTTGCACCTGATGGCAGTCCTTCATATTCAACTGTAAGTGAAAATATGAGTCAAGATCTGGCAGCATTAGTTAGTTTATTAGGCTTTACCCCATCAGTTCAAACAAAGAAGCCTTACGGAAAGGGTAAACAAAAAACCTATTCTGTGCAGATTTGTACTTTACCTCAAGTGAATACTTTGGCACATGAGGTAAGACCTTTTCTTGCTAACAGTATGCGGCTGAAAAGATTAAAAAGTGACAGTAGAAAACAGTCAGCCTTACCTTTAGCTTTTAGAAGCTGGAGAGATCTACTTAGAAATTTTGGTTTAGTACATCCGAGACGCAACGACTTAGGACCAGGTGCATTATCCAAAGAGTTAAACTACTGGTCTTCACACGGACGGATAGATAGAAAAAGTATCTTGGCTATAGCTAGTAAGGTAGCATCCATTGATAAAAATATTTCATCCCTTCTGCATCGTATAGCAGAGGGCGGGCAGGAGGTAAAGGAAGTAGTAAAAGCACCCGCACCTAAACTTTTTTATGATTTAACAGTTGCTGATTGGAATACTTATGCGGCCGGACAATCAGGCATGCTGATGATCCATAATACCGGCTTTGCCTTCTCAAGACTTAGACCTCAAGGTGCAAGAGTTAAAACAACAGGAGGGATAGCATCCGGTCCTGTTTCATTTTTAAGAGTTTTCAATGCAGCTACAGAATCCATAAAACAGGGGGGTACAAGAAGGGGTGCAAATATGGGAATTTTAAGAATAGATCATCCTGATATTCTGGAATTTATAAGAAGCAAGTCAGAACTGGATGAATATAATAAGTCTTTTTATGACAGTGTAGCACCTCTTTTACCCGATGATGCAACAAGACAAGCTTTTAAGACTCAACTTTTGGATAAACAAATTGCAAACTTTAATATATCCTGTGCTGTTACAGATAAATTCATGGAGGCTTATGAGAAAGGTCGTGATTATGACCTTATTGATCCTCATTCAGGGGAAGTTGTGGGCAAACTTAATGCAAAGGAAGTGTTTGATGAAATTATAGAGCGGGCTTGGCAAACAGGAGATCCGGGTCTTGTATTTATTGACAGAATTAATTTATCCCCTGCAAATCCTGTCCCAGAGCTTGAGACCATTGAGGCCACAAATCCATGTGGAGAACAGCCCCTGGCACCTTGGGATGCTTGTAATTTAGGCTCTATAAATTTGGGTAAATTTGTTTTAGATAATGGATTAGATATAGATTGGAAGGGACTTCAGGAAGTAACTCACAAAGCAGTTCATTTTCTGGATAATGTAGTACAGGTTAATCCTTATACTTTGCCACAAATTTATGATGAAGTACATCGAAATAGAAGAATTGGTTTAGGGGTTATGGGATGGGCTGATATGCTTTTTAAATTAAAAATTCCATATGACAGTGAAGAAGCCTTAGAACTTGGTGCAAAAGTAATGAAATTTATAAATGATTGTGGTCATAAAAAATCAGAAGAGTTGGCAAAAATAAGGGGCCCGTTTCCTAATTGGCCTCACTCTATCTATAGAAGTAAAAAGCAGATCAGGAATTCAACAATTACAACTATTGCTCCAACAGGAACAATTTCTATAATCGGAGATTGTTCATCCGGCATTGAGCCTGTATTTGCTCTTGCTTATATTCACCAGGTTAAAAGACCGGGAATTCCAACAAGAACATTGACTATTGCAAACCAAACATTTCAGGAAATTGCAAAGCGTGAGGGATTTTGGTCAGATGATTTGGCACAGAAGGTAATGGAGAGAGGCTTTGTAAAAGACTTGAATGATGTACCAAGCAAATGGCAAGAAGTGTTTGTTACAGCACCGGAGATTAGCCCAGCACTTCATGTCCAGATGCAGGCAGCTTTTCAAAAATATACTGATAATGGAGTTTCAAAAACTATAAATCTTCCAAACTCTGCAACAGAGGATGATGTTCAAACAGCATACCTTTCTGCCTGGGAAACTGGTTGTAATGGAATTACCATATATAGAGACGGCTCCAAATCCACACAAGTTTTAAATGTTTCTTCTACTTTGCAACCTAAAGAAACTCAAGAAGAAGGTTTATCAGCTCCGGTTGCAGGAAGGCCTATGATACTTCGGGGCAGGACTTATAAAATCTCAACTCCTGTTGGGGAGGCATTTATTACAGTAAATAGGGATGAGAAGGATCAGCCATTTGAGGTATTTGTAACTGTTGGAAGGGCCGGGATGTACACAATGGCTGATGCGGAAGCTATGGGAAGGCTGGTTTCACTTTCCCTGCGGCTTGCAAGGGGAGCAAAAGATGTGGATCCAAAATCTGTTGCACAAAAGATTGTAGATCAGCTTAAAGGAATTGGTGGAGCCCAAACTGTTGGGTTTGGTAAAAACAGGGTAATGAGCTTGGCTGATGCCATTGCCAAAGTTTTGGCAGAAGATTTGGCACTGCCTTCTGAAGGAAGAGCTGAAGTTGTGCCTTTGAACTTGACTTTTAATGGAAATGGGGAGCAGAAGTTAGAAGTGGGAAATGCAGATCTTTGCCCTGAATGCGGTTCAGTCTCATTTGTAATGGAAGAAGGCTGCAAGAAATGCCATAGTTGTGGATATAGTATGTGTTAACAAAGATTGTGTAATCCTACCTTAGAAGATTCCTCGCTAATCGCTCGGAATGACAGGACAACTCGGAATGATAAGAAATGTTAAAATACACCCATGAATTCACAAGAAAAAGGATTGGTTATTTTATATACAGGTGAAGGGAAGGGGAAGACTACTGCTGCTTTAGGGTTGGTTCTTCGTGCTGTTGGGTATAAAAAGAAGTGCCTTATTGTCCAATTTGGCAAGGCCTGGTTTACCGGTGAACTTGTTGGAGCTAAATTATTATTCCCCTATGTGAAAATTATCCAGGGGGGTAAAGGGTTTTTAAATATGAAAAATTTTGCCCTTAAATCTAACCCTTCTAAAAAAATTCACAAGCAGGCTGCAAAAGAAGCTTTTGATTTACTATATAAAGAGGTAATGTCTGATAAATGGGATATAGTGGTGGCTGATGAAATTGTAGGAGCAATATCCTCAAAAGTACTGTCTCTTACAAAGACATTACAGCTTATTAATGATAAACCAAACAGGCTAGATTTAGTATTAACAGGTCACTTCGCACCAAAAGAACTTATTAATTCGGCAGATTTGGTTACAGAAATGGAAGAAATAAAGCATCCATTTAAGAAAGGGCTACTGGCAAAAAAGGGTATTGACTTTTAGCACTCGAAGTGGTATTCTGCTAATGGTTCGACTTCACTCACCACTATAGTATACTATAGTCCTGAGTGATCCTGAGGGAGCGAAGCCCGCTTCGCCGGAGCTCCAGCGAGGCGAGCGAGTCGAAGGAGAATCGAAGGATGGCTGATTTTTTAAAACCTAGCTTAACAGATCCGGTTAGACTAAAACCTGCAATGCCTGTTGGGCCTCTTCGTGATACTGTCATATTTCCCGGTAATTCTGTCCCAATCATTTCCGGAAGAGCCAAATCAAAGACTGCTTTGGATGCTTCATGGAATACCGACAAGCTGATAGTTTTTGTTACTCAAAAAAACTCCCGTATTGAGGATCCTAAAGAATCCGACCTTTATAAAGTAGGTACAGTTTGTATGATACGCCGGGTTGTAAAAAGCCCTGAAGGTGACTATACCTTGCAAGCGGATGGATTGACTAGAGTTTATCTTAAGGAATTTATAAAAACAGATCCGTACTTGGAAGCGGCAATTGAAGAAATTCCGGAACTTTATGAAAGATCTGAAACATCAGAAGCTTTGGTCAGGACTGTTAGAGATCAAGTCAAAAGATATTTGGAACTTGGGGGTAATCCTTTTTTTGACGGCTCAAACTTTGCAAACTGGTCACTTTTTACATATTCGGAGGATCCAAATCAACTTGTTAATACGGTTGCCCAAGCCATTGATTTTAAAACCATAGATAAACAGCAGCTTTTGGAGCTTGTAGGCGCACAGGAGAGATTACAAAGACTTTCGGATCTTTTAGCAAAAGAAATAAGGATAATGGAGATTTCTCAAAAGATTTCATCTCAAACTCAGGAAAGAGTATCAAGGATGACAAAAGAGACAATTTTGAGAGAGCAGATGAAAAGTATAGAAGAAGAACTTGGTGAAGGAGGAGAAAGTAATGAAATTCATGAGTTTGAGTTAAAAATCAAAAAAGCAGGTATGCCAAAAGAGGTACAGGAAAAAGCCGGAAAAGAACTTGGAAGGCTTGCAAAGATGTCCTCCTATAATCCTGAAGCGGGATATATCAGAAATTATTTAGAATGGTTAACAGATCTTCCCTGGCGGCCTACCAGGAACGGCAAAATTGATCTTAAAAAAGCAGAGGGAATTTTGGATGAAGACCATTGGGGCTTAAAGAAAGTTAAAGAAAGGGTGATCGAATTTTTGGCTGTTCATAAACTTGCAGGGAAAATGAAAGGGCCTATTCTTTGTTTTGTTGGTCCTCCGGGTACCGGTAAAACTTCTATTGGAAAATCAATTGCTAAAGCTTTAGGGAGAAAGTTTGTGAAGATCTCTCTGGGAGGAATAAGAGATGAGGCGGAAATAAGAGGCCATAGAAGAACTTATGTAGGATCTATGCCGGGAAGAATTATTCAGGGAATTAAACAGGCAAATGCCCAAAATCCGGTATTTATGTTGGATGAAATTGACAAAATAGGCCTGGATTATAGAGGAGACCCTTCTGCAGCACTTTTGGAGGCACTGGACCCTGAACAAAATGAGGGGTTTTCCGACCATTACCTGGAAGTCCCATATGATTTATCCAATGTGATGTTTATTACAACTGCAAATATTTTGGATACTGTCCCGCATGCTTTAAAAGACAGATTAGAAGTTATTCGTTATCCGGGTTATACCGAAGATGAGAAATTCCATATTGCAAAAAAGTTTTTAACCCCTAAACAGATTACAAACCATGGGTTGAAATCCGATCAGATTGAGTTTTCGGATGATGCAAGTTATGCAATTATAAGAGAGTATACCAGAGAAGCAGGGGTTAGGAATCTTGAGAGGGAAATTTCGGCAGTGATTAGGAAAGTAGCAAGAAAAATTGCGGAAGGTGACGGGAGGAATAAGTTTATAATCGCTCCGGAGGATGTACATAAGTTTTTAGGGCCGATTAAGTTTTTGCCTATTTTGGCAGAAAAGATGGATGAAGTGGGTATGGTAACAGGACTTTCAGTTACAGAAGCCGGAGGAGAAGTATTATTTATTGAGGTAACTTTAATGCCCGGGAAAGGCGGGCTTTTATTAACAGGGCAACTGGGTGATGTAATGAAAGAATCAGGTCAGGCTGCAATGAGCTATGTTAGAGCTCATTGGGGATCCTTAGGCCTGCCGGAGCGATTTTTCCAAAAAGTTGATGTACATGTACATGTTCCGGAAGGAGCAATTCCAAAAGATGGTCCATCAGCCGGAATTGCCCTGACAACAGCAATTGTTTCTGCTTTTACCAAGGTTCCGGTTAAAAGGGATGTGGCAATGACAGGTGAGGTGACTTTAAGGGGTAGGGTTTTGGAAATCGGCGGATTTAAAGAAAAAGTCTTGGCAGCACACCGAGCTGGAGTAAAATGTATTATTGCTCCTTCTGATAACGAAAAAGATATGGAAGATATTCCGGATTATGTGCAAAAAGATCTGGAATTTGTATTTGTAAAACACATGGATGATGTACTAAAGGTGGCTCTCGTCCGTCCTCCTCAACCGGCCATTCAAAAAAGAGCTCCAATTACTCCCCAACCGGCCTTGGCATGAGATCCTGCTTGACTAAATACGGTCTCCTAGTGTAAATTCTAGTAAGTCTGTCCTCAAAATTTCATGGAATTAATTGCAAATAATATAAACTCAATCATCTGGGCTGCTGTAGGGGCAGCTTTATTATATGGTTTTTGGCTTATAGCTGATGTGATGCGACACTCTGATGGTAATGACAGGATGAGGGAGATAGCATCTGCCATTCAAATTGGTGCTGCCGCATATCTGAGAAGACAATACATGGTTGTTGCAGCAGTTGCAGTAGTTTTGGCTGGCTTAATTTATTACTTCTTGGGAGCAAATAGCGCTTTAGGATTTTTAGTAGGAGCATTCCTTTCTGCACTAGCCGGATTTATAGGAATGAGTGTATCTGTACGGGCAAATGTAAGAGTAGCTGAAGCAGCAAAAGAAGGTTTAAACCAAGCATTTTCTCTGGCTTATAAAGGCGGAGCAGTAACGGGATTTTTTGTTGTAGGGCTTGCATTGGCTTCTGTATTCGGACTTTATCAATACAGCGGTGGTGACTTAAGATCACTTATAGGTTTAGGTTTTGGAGGCTCATTAATTTCTGTTTTTGCCCGTTTAGGTGGAGGGATCTTTACAAAAGGAGCTGATGTTGGAGCAGATTTGGTTGGAAAAGTTGAAGCTGGAATACCTGAGGATGATCCAAGAAATCCTGCAGTTATTGCAGATAATGTTGGGGATAATGTGGGGGATTGCGCAGGTATGGCTGCAGATATTTTTGAAACTTATGTTGTAACCGCTGTTGCATCCATTATATTGGGACAGCTTCTTTTCCCGGCTTATACCGAAGCTTTACTTTTCCCTCTAGCCATTTTATCTGCAGGAATCTTTGCATCCTTAATAGGTAGTTTTTTTGTCAGAATGTCTGGGAAAAAGATAATGAATGCTTTATACAAAGGCCTTATCGCAACAATTGTAATTTCCGCCGCTCTTTTTTACCCGATAACTTTGGCATTTATGGCAGATAACGGTACCTATCCTGTTTTTAGTTTATATATTGCACTTATGGTTGGAGTTTTGGTTACTGCCGGTATGATGATAATCACTGAATTTTATACAGGTACAAAATATAATCCTGTTATAAATTTAGCCAAAGCTTCAGTAACAGGTCATGCAACAAACATAATTTCAGGCCTTGCCCTTTCCATGCGCTCCACTTTTTTTCCGGTGATTTTAATCTCTTTGGCAGTGCTTATAAGTTTTTCTCTGGCAGGGCTTTATGGAATAGCTTTGGCTGCCGTTACTATGCTTTCTTTGGCAGGGATGATAATTGCTATAGATGCTTTTGGTCCAATTACTGATAACGCAGGAGGAATTGCAGAAATGTCAGGACTTCCAAAAAAAGTTAGATCTGTTACAGATCCTTTGGATGCTGTAGGTAATACTACAAAAGCAGTTACAAAAGGCTATGCAATAGCATCAGCTGGGCTTGCCGCCCTGGTTCTTTTTGCCGCTTACGCTCAAGAATTTGAAGCTTTGGGCCTAGCTTTAGAGTTTTCTTTGTCCGATCCGAAAGTATTAGTTGGACTTTTTGTTGGAGGTAGTTTGCCTTATCTTTTTGCATCATATGCCATGGAGGCTGTGGGAAAAGCCGGAGGGGCTGTAGTTGAGGAGGTAAGAAGACAGTTTAGGACAGTTAAGGGGATAATGGAAGGTACAGCTAAACCGGATTATGGTCAAACTGTCTCTATTGTTACAGCTTCAGCACAAAAAGAAATGCTTATTCCTGCCTTAATCCCGGTTGTTGCTCCTTTTTTGATTGGTTTTATTTTAGGACCTGTTGCTTTGGGTGGCCTTCTGGTTGGGTCAATTGTAACCGGTATTTTTGTTGCTGTTTCTATGACAACAGGAGGTGCTGCTTGGGATAATGCTAAAAAATATATTGAGGGAGGTAAATTTGGGGGAAAAGGATCAGAAGCGCATAAAGCTGCAGTCACAGGAGATACGGTTGGTGATCCATATAAAGATACAGCAGGTCCTGCTATAAATCCTATGATTAAGGTGGTCAATATAGTTGCATTATTATTAGTGCCCTTTTTAAGATAACTTATTATGGTTGATAGGGAACCAACTCCGAAATATGGCATCCCATTAGATCATTTGAGCGACCAAATACTGGATGAAGTTTTGGTTCTTTATTATGAGGTAGTATTTGGGAGGGTTGATGTTTCTATGTTGGGAGAAGACCCTATGGGACAAGCTCAAAGGGCACACTTTCATAGAAGAACTTTAGAAGATTTAAATAAAGGACACTATTCCGAATGGAGATTGGGTTCAAGATTAAGTGGACAATCTAAGTTGCTTATTAAATTGGGTCGAGGATTAGGTAGTGAAATACTAGCTTACTTTGAATGCTATGGTAATCTTGACCTTTATGATTCAGAAGAGCGGAAACAACAAGGGAGACAAATAGAGAGAGATTTTGAAGAGTCCGTAAATAATTATTTGCTTGCACAAAATGTGGGTAAACAAGTAAGCCCGTTCTAAAGTGTTATTCCTTATTTTCAAACTACAAACCGGGATTGTAGATTCAAAATTATTCATCAATGTCTATGAGTTGATGCTTAATAGCTTCCAGTGTCATTCCATAATCGGCCTGATCTAGAACAAATTGTTCATAAGCTTCGGGAGATTTAAAAAAGCTTAATATTTCTTCTTTAGCTACCCTTTCATCATTATTTAACCCAATATAGATTGGATAAGAAGACCATAGATATGTCTTTAGATCTTTTACGAGATAGGAAACTAGTGGGTTTAGGTGAATGTATCTGGAAACATGGATTAACTGCTCATCTGTTTCTATTAGGACTGCTTTAAATAAACCCTGAAATACTGGGCCTTGTATTTTAGATTTTGTGTTTCTGTATTTTGTATAACTATGGATAAACTTCCTCATAAATTCGGAAATCCCCCCTTGTTGGACTTGTTTGACTAATAGATGAAAATGATTAGGCATTAAGCAGTAAGCAACAATATCTACTATCTTTTTTGTAGGATCAATAGGATAAAGTCCACCAGGTTTATAAAAGGAAAATCTAGGTTTAGGATTGGCTATTTGATAATAAAATAGGGTTTTAATAAAACGGTTATAATCTCGGGTATTTGAAAAAGTTTGCTGTTTATTCAAACCTCTATTATATAGGTGATAAAACTGTTCATTAACAAAGGGAGTAATTCTGTAGGGCATATATTTATTTTAGCTTCTCAACCCCGGTTTATCAATATACTTTCAAACCGGGATTGTAGTCTCAGAGTGCCCATCCATATAAGGATACTGCTGGACCAGCTATAAACAAACCCAATGATAAAAGTTGTTAATATTGTTGCTTTGCTGCTGGTTCCCTTCCTAAGATAGACTTATTGCATTGGAGCTGTAGGGGGGGGCGTGGTTTGGGCAATACCCAAAGCATTTTTAACTTCCTGTACTACCTGATCAGGTGTATAAGATGCTTTAATTAGATAAGCCTGTGCTCCGAGCTCAAATCCCTCTTTAATAACCGCTTCTTGACCTAAATTTGTTAAAAGTATTGTAATCATAGGAGAAGTAGGGTTTTGAGTTTTAAATTCTCTAAGGACCTGTAATCCATTCATTCCGGGAAGCATAATATCCAAAAGAAGCAGATCAAATACTTCACTTTTTAAAAAATTCAACCCTGATTGACCATCAGGAGCTGCTTTAACTACAAATCCCTCTTTTGAAAGCTGCCTAACATATAAATCACGAATAAAATCTTCATCCTCAACAAGAAGTATTTTTTTTGTTTTCGGATCCATGACATTAGTATATACTATGTGGTTAATAATTCAATGCCCCTGATTGGATAGTTTCGCCAACTATTGCATCAGAAGGGATGTTAGCCTGGGTTTTTGGGACAAGTGGTAAGGTAAAATGGAACTTACTGCCTTTTCCCAGTTCCGATTCTACCCAAATTTTCCCATTAAGCTTTTCAACAATTGATTTTGCAATATAAAGCCCCAAGCCCGTACCCTTTTGAGCTTTTTGTGCTGTATTGGAAACACGGAAGAACTTATTAAAAAGATGTGGCATAGCTTCTTTGGGAATACCCATCCCTGTATCTGAAACCGTTGTAATTACTTCTTGTGGGGTTACGTCCAAACTTACTTCAACCCTTCCTCCGGCGGGGGTATACTTTATAGCATTTGATATCAAATTATTTATAATCTCAACAATGCGAATCTGATCCAACAATACCTTTGGTAGCGGCCTTTTAAGGGGTGCAAGCGTCAAAGTAATATTTTTAACCTTGGCTTGATTTTGTAAATCATCAATTGCTTTAGAAAGTACTGTTAAGTAATCTGAAGGTTCTACAGTGACGGAAAGCTGATCTCTTTCAATTTTATTTACACTTAAAAGATTTTCAACCAAAGTAAGTAGAACTTTTGCTGAAACCGCCGATCTTTCAAGTAAATCTAAAGCTTCTTTTCCAATCTTTGTCTTGTTTTCATTGATAAACACCGAAAGATAACCGATAATATTTGTTAAAGGTGTTTTAAGCTCATGCGAAGCCATTGAGACAAAATCAAACTTCATCTGTTCTAACTCTTCTTCCTTAGAAATATCACGGAGTATGAGGATGCAGCCTATATTGGTTTGGATTCCCTCCGTTACTGCTACTCTTGAAAGAGTAACTTTTTTTTGTCCTCCGTTTTTATTAATAAGCATGAGTGATTGACTGTAGCCGTCCTGACAATATGTTTTTGAGTCGATACTCTCTGCTTCACTGAATAACCTTAAAAACTGATCAATGGGTTTACCCAAAAACTCCTGCCTGTTATATCCTGTAAGGTATTCTGCTGCTTTATTTACAGATACAACATTTTTTGACATATCCAAAGCAATAACCCCATCTATAATTGAGGATAAGACAGCATCAATTGTATTTCTTTCCGATAAGTTTTTGTTTCTATCCTGTTCAAGGTTTTGAAAATTTTGGGAAATTTTTTGTGCCATTAGGTTAAATGATGAGCCAACATCTTCAAATTCATCGTTTGATCTTATATCCAGGCGGTAATTCAAATTTCCATCCCCTAAACTTTGGATCGCTTTTAAGAAGGTCTGTAAAGGTTTGAGTACATAAAATACCGCAAAAATAGCCAGGCACAAGCTGATTAGTCCTGCTAAGGTGGAAACCAGAGGGTTTTGGGTTATAAAAAAAGAAACTGTTGGTATGGATATTCCAACTAGAATAATTAAAGCAAGCCTTATATGAAGAGTTTTTCTGGCAGGTTTTTGATCCACGTATTTAGTATAATTTATAAACGCCGCCATCGTCTAGTGGTCTAGGACACCTGGTTCTCATCCAGGAAACCGCGGGTTCGAGTCCCGCTGGCGGTAC
>JBBTSA010000039.1:0-6855 GCA_038064895.1 Patescibacteria group bacterium | reverse complement strand
ACCTTCCTCAGGTCTAATTTTACCTAAGTGGTGGGATTCGTTTTAGAACTTAAGTGTACATGTATTTCTGTCATATTAGTCCTATAGCATAACAAACTAGTATTTTTGTGTCAACTCGTTTCCTCAACATCCTCAGCTTGATAGAATTTCATTAAGTTGCTAAAAGAAGCCATATACCTTTAGTGAAATGTATAAACAAGCTAAATTAGAAAATTAAACCTAAAATATAATATAATGTGTTTATGGGTTCTCAAGAATCAAAAAACCTAAAAAAGGCAAGAGAGAATTTAGGTTTAACTCAAGAGGAAGTGGCCGAAAAAGCAGGAATTCATCCAAACTATTACGCCCGGATTGAACGTGGAGGTGCAACTCCAGCACTTAAGAGACTAAAGGAGATTTATAAAATTCTAAAGCTGGATTGGCCTTTTTAGTTTGTGGGTTTCTTTCCTGCCTCTAATTCTTCAAGTAACTTTTCCAGTTCTTTCTGACCTTTATGACCTATGAGGTTAACACCTGCTTGAAGCTCCTCCAGTTTAGCAATAGCATCTTCTCTGGTTGCATTGGAATCAACATTAGCTTTTAGATAACGCAGTGTACTCTCTATGTCCTGTTCATTAATTTCGTATTTTACTGGTTTTTTAGCCATAGCTTTAAGCTAGTATAGCAAAGTTTATAAAAACTTTCCTAATTTTAGAAAATCAAACATCTGTACTGCTAATTTCGGATCTTCCATCCTCCTCATTATCTCCCGGCTCCATGTCTGGGATAGAATGTTCAGGCTGCCTTCGTAAAGGATTTTTCTATCTAATATGGCAAGTTTCCTGTGATGATTGCCTACACAAAGTAGAACCTGAACTCCTATTGTTTCACACCAGGTAATAGCATCTTCTGACTGTACTTCCATACCTACTTCATGTTCTTTTGGATCACGGGTGATTATGTATATTTTGACGCCCCTTTTAAGTAATTTATGAAATAAACGATCAAACGTTCTCATTCTTTCAGTAGTAATGTAGGGACTCTCTATGATTACTTCTTTAGTACAACCTTCTAAATCACGCAAGAACGTTTGATAAAACGTCTTTTCATCATGAAGCTGGGAGTTAGGCAGGCTTGAGTTCATTCCTTTTCCTCCTCTTGAGCTTGATATGCATCTATTAACTTGCTAAAAT
The DNA here is from genome assembly GCA_038064895.1 of Patescibacteria group bacterium. GTDB lineage: Bacteria > Patescibacteriota > Microgenomatia > Daviesbacterales > UBA10151 > JBBTSA01. The sequence continues at coordinate 5,683 of JBBTSA010000039.1, read as the reverse complement.
GGAGTATGATTTGTGGCAGGAGCGGTTCAAAATAAAATACCTCTTCTGCACAAAGTACAGTCACAGATAACTTATTGACTTTCCTTACCTCCTTTGAGATAGTTTAATTAGGGTATATGCAAAAAGGATTTACATTGATTTATTTCATAATGGGTGTTGTAATAATAATTCTAGTCCTATTGGTAGGTGGTTTCCTTTGGTTTAAAAACAACAGCTTTATATCCCAGCAACCTCCTGTTCCCGATTGCGAAAAGAATGGATATTATAAAAAGGAAGAATATCTTCAAGAATATACTGTTAAACAGGGTGACTCGCTCATATCCATAGCTACAACTCAACTTGGAGATTCCTCACGAGTAAATGAGCTTATTAGCCTAAATGATGATAAAAATCTTTATTCTCTTGAAGAGGGATGGGAATTATTCCTACCCCCCTCTCAACAAACTAGCGGAAGAGTAAAAAAATTTGGAGGTAAAATTTATAAAATTGATGCTAATTATGTTTATATACAATTGCATCCAGGAACTGAATTAGAATCCATGGGAATTCCGAAATATCACTTTGATTCGATTCAGAATTGGTCCTCGTTCCATTTAAATGATTGTGTAATCATCTTACTGGATGAGGCTCCAAGAGAAGGGACTTCTACCATAATTTCAATTTCCCACCAATAATCATCACATTACCACTTCCTAAGTGGGAAGCCTATTTGGTTGCTTTTTGGCAATGGTCCTCTAACCATTAATTACCTTTTAGCTAATTCTCTCAAAGCATCTTCGTGTTCTTTATTAAATTGATCCATCCATTATTGTAGCAAAGGATTTAAAATATAGAAAGCATTGAGTATAATACAAGGGTTTGGGCGAGTGGTGAAATGGTATACACGCTACCTTGAGGTGGTAGTCCCTGAAAGGGGGTGGAGGTTCAACTCCTCTCCTGGACACTTAGGTTTTTGTCTTCACAGAATGTTCTTTGAGCCATTTGGAAATCTGTTCTATAGTTAAATTTTCATTATCAACTCTTACTGCAAACTCAACCTCTTCTTTATGTTGATTGATTAGTTTATAACCATTTTTTTTTAAAAATAAGCCAGCAGAAGTTAGGGCAGTTCTTTTGTTGCCATCAACAAAAGCATGATTTTTCAAAAGAGATTGGAGTAGTGCCGCAGCTTTATCAAAAATAGATTTGTATAGATACTCTTCTCCAAATGAGGCTTGTGGCCTGGCCACAGCAGATTCAATTAATCCTAAATCACGGATACCAAATGAGCCCCCAAATCTCTTAACCATTTGATCATGAATAAAAAGCACCTGATCAATTTTAAGAAAGTGGACTCTTTTCACCTGTAGGATAATTCTTTTAGTACATCCTCATGCTCATTTATGAATTCATCAACCATCCTTGCAAATTTATTATTAACATTTTTAGAAACAGTTTTTCTAGCAGAGGTAACTACCAGTTCTTTGCCACGTTTCTTAACCAAAACTTCTGATTCGGCATTTAAGCCTAAGTCTACTAAAAATTCTTTAGGTATGGTAACTGCAACAGAATTGCCGTTTTTGTAAAGTTTTTGAGTTAACATAATAATTTAATTGTACTGACAATGTACTGACTTGTCAATAATCAGTCAAAACTGGTAAAATGGGAACAGTATTTGGGCGAGTGGTGAAATGGTATACACGCTACCTTGAGGTGGTAGTCCCTGAAAGGGGGTGGAGGTTCAACTCCTCTCTCGCCCACCAGGACGGTTAGCTTCGTCCAGAGGACGACCAGTCTCTGGCTGGAAGAGCGTTTCGGAGTCATAGCTCAGTTGGTAGAGCGTCTCATTTACACTGAGAAGGTCTGTGGTTCGAATCCACATGACTCCACTCTAAGATGTCGGGGGTCCAAATCCCTCACCGTCCACAAAATTTGACTTTCGTTCCCTCTTTTGTTACTGTTAATTGGTTCTTTGAAAGGCCCGCCCTTTGGGCGAGGAAAGGGTGTTTTTCAAAAAAAGCGTGTGGTCCTGAGTGGTTCGACTTTGCTCACCATGAAGGGATACGAGGAAGAGGGTTGTCGAACTCGACTACAGTCTTGAGCGAACGGAGTGAGTCGAAGGATCTGCGGATGCCCTCTGGTTGTATTGCCAACCTAAGATAGTCTTGAAAAGAGGCTATTAGCATTCCCCATTCAGAGAACTGAATAAATCTCAAGTACCAAATAACAAGTACCAAACAAATGCTAATAACCAAATATTAAATTTGGAAAACTTGGATACTTGGTTCTTGGAAAGCTTAATCTTATGTGTGGACTATTTGGTTATGTTGGTCCTAAAAATGCCTCTAAAGTGGTTTTAGAGGGTCTAAAAAGGCTTGAATACAGAGGTTATGATTCCTGGGGAATTGCTGTAGCGACTGGTGAAATCAGCCTTAATAAAAAGGTTGGGGCAATTGGTGATTTAAATACTGCTTCACATTTACCTAAAGCATCTGTTGGTATGGGTCACACAAGATGGGCAACTCATGGAGGTATCACTGATAATAATGCTCACCCGCACTTTTCTTCTGATAAAAGTTTTTGCTTAGCTCAAAATGGCATTGTAGAAAATTATGCCAAACTTAAAAATAACCTTCTTAAAAAAGGGTTTAAATTTGAAACAGAAACTGATACAGAAGTTATAGTGAGACTCATAGAAGATATAGTAGCTTCCCACTTGACGAGTGGGAACGTAGATTTGAAGGATGCAATTAGGTTGGCTTTTCTGGAATTAGAGGGTAGAAATACAATTATCATTCTCACAAAGACTGGTCAAATCATTGCCTGCAGGAATGGATCCCCTTTGGTTATTGGAGTAAATAATGACGAAACTTTTTTCTCCTCCGACACATTATCTTTTGCTCCGTATGCCAGTAAAGTTGTGGTTGTTGAAAATGGTCAACTGGCTTCATATAACGGTAAACTTAAGCTTACTGATATTAAATCCGGAAAATCTCTTCCCTACTCTTTAGAAAATATAGATTTTGAATCAAGCAAGGTGGATAAAGAAGGTTATGATCATTTTATGTTAAAGGAGATACATGAAAGCCCTTATGTTATAAACCAGGTTGTGCTTCAAGATGGAGAAGTTTATGAAAATTTCATTAAAGAGGTTCAAAAATTTTATGGTTCTCCGGATAAAAATGTTTACTGTATAGCTGTTGGTACTGCAGGAGGGGCTGCTTCACAGATAGCATTTTACTTAAGGACCAATGCCAAGATTAAAGCAACAAGTTTAACGGCAGCAGATGCTCTGGACTACTTTGATCTTTTTGCCAGCGGTGATTTGATAATTACTCCCTCTCAATCCGGTGAATCGGCTGATGTATTGGAAGTCTTGGAGGTTGCCAAGAAAAAGGGTGTAAAAATAGCAAGCTATGTAAACATGCCGGGTTCAACAATGACCAGAATGTCTGATTTTAAATTTATGTCAAATGCAGGGCCTGAAATTTGCGTAATGTCAACCAAAGTTTTCACTTCCCAAATTGCATGGGGATATCTGCTGTCAAGGATGGTTAGGGGAAAGGGTGAAGCGGGAAGGGAGAATCTTCGGAAGCTATCAGAAGAGATGGAAAAGTATCTAAATACCCAGTCCAATCACAAACTTATTAAAAAACTTGCAAAAATCTTGGCAAAGAAAAAGGACATATTCTTGCTGGGGAAATACCAAAATCTAAATATTATGAAGGAAGGAATGATAAAAATAATTGAGGGTAGCTATATTCATGCCCATGGTATGCCAGCAGGAGATTTAAAACACTATGCTATAACTTTAATGGAAAAAGGAGTTCCGGTTATTGTGGCTGTTTCGGAAGATATAGCAAAAGCAGATGTGATGAATGCTGTAAATGAGGTTAGGGCTCGTGGGGCATGGGTAGTTGGAATTGCACCAGAGCCTTCTGATAACTTTGACTTTCATATTCCTGTTCCTGATATGGGAGAAACTCAAGCTATTATGAATATAATCCCCCTGCAGCTTCTGGCCTATTATATGGCAGTAGAACTTGGCCATAATGTAGACAAACCTAGAAATATAGCCAAAAGTGTGACTGTAAAATAAAAGTTACCTGTGTTATAATTTTTTTATGAAAAGGATTCATTCTGTTGTTTGGAAAGAAGATAAATGGTATGTAGCTAAGGCTCTGGAGTTGGAAGTTGCCAGTCAAGGTAAAACAGAAAAAGAGGCTCTTACGAATCTTAAAGAAGCCCTGGAATTGTATTTTGAAGATGAAACAGGAATAGACCTTACTCCTGTTCAAAAACCAAGACTGCAAGATATTTCAATTCAGGTTCATGCCTAAACTTTATTCTGCAAGAGTTGTTATTTCCACTCTCCAGAGAGCAGGCTTTTCAATTACAAGCCAGAGAGGTAGCCATATTAAACTTCAAAAGATTATGGAAGATAGAACTTTTACGGCAATAGTACCTAATCATAAACAAATAGCAATTGGAACTTTTTCAAGTATCTTAAAACAAGCAGGTTTAACAAAAAAAGAATTTGAGAAATACGGATAGTTTAAAATATACAAACCCAGAAATATAGCCAAAAGTGTGACTGTAAAATAAAAATTGTCTGTTATAGTTAATATATGCAAGAGGTTGGGAAAATGTTTTCACTTTTAGGGGTAATATTTTTAGTTTTAGGGCTGATATTTAATATAATGCCGCATATTCCAAGGATCCCTGGAGATATTTATATAGATAGGCCAGGGATAAAAATTTATATTCCCTTTACTTCAGCAATAGTAATTTCTGTTATCCTAACCTTAATCTTCAATTTTTTCAGAAAATAGCTTGAGCGCGAGACGGGATTTGAACCCGCGGCATCCTCGTTGGCAACGAGGCACTCTACCACTGAGTTACTCGCGCATTAAAAGTGCCGGAACCCAGAATCGGACTGAGATAATCCGCTCTTCAGGCGGACGCCTTGACCACATTGGCAATTCCGGCATCATTGCAAATTTTACCACAAAAAATCCGGCTCTCAAAGGGCAGAACCGGATTTTCATAATTACTGACGTCAAACGTCATTTCTTGCTCATTGTAAGCAAGTAAACTTTGTAAAGTCCAACCAATCCCACAACCACATATACTATTTTAGCCAACCCTGCTCCAACAATTGAGTCTATCATAAATCCAAAGGCATACAATCCCCAAAGAATAGCACTTATAGCCAAAACCCAACCAACCAATTGTTTTTGATTCAACTTCAATCACCTCCTTTGTCTCGCCCAAGGGCGGATCTACATATCCATCATACTCATATCTCTAAACAAGTTGTCAAGTGTGTTAGAATTGGGATGATTGGAGGTGATGGACAGTTGGATAAACCAATAGGTAAAGTTGTTCACTATTATGATAAGTTAGGAGTTGCAATTATTGATCTCTCTAAAGGTGGGCTAAAGGTTGGTGATGAAGTTAAATTCAAACACGGAGAAGAGGAATTCAATCAAAAGATAGAATCTTTACAGGTTGAACACAAGGATGTAGATTCTGTAAAAAAAGGAGACTCTTTTGGACTAAAGGTTGATAAACCCACAAAAGTAGGGACAGAAGTTTACTTAAGTTAAGTACTTATTAATCCATAACATATTGCGGGATCGTCTAACGGTAGGACGGTAGCCCTTGGAGCTACCTATCATGGTCCGAATCCATGTCCCGCAGC
>JBBTSA010000038.1:0-10605 GCA_038064895.1 Patescibacteria group bacterium | reverse complement strand
GTGTGTTGAATTGACACCTACGGATTTTATATGAAAGTAAGTTTAAATTGGTTAAGAGAATTGGTTGATTATAATCTTTCATCAGATCAGCTTACTGAAAGACTATCCTTATCATCTATTGGGGTAAAGCAGCAAATCCAGGATTATTTAGAACTTGATTTAACTTATAACAGGGGGGATCTTTTATCTTTAAGGGGAATGGCCTATGAGATCTCAGCCATAACAGATACTCCTTTAAAATTTTTAACTCCACCCCCAGAAGACTTTATTTGGGTAGGCAAAAAGTTAGATAAAACTCCGGTAAAGATAACCAGTCCAGAGCTTTCAGAAGTCCAATGTGTAGCCAGGATAGAAAACCTGAAATTTGGCCCTTCGCCTAAAGGATGGATAAAAAAGTTAGAAGATAGTGGCATGAGGTCAGTAAATAATATTGCTGATGTGACAAATTTAATAATGCTTGAATATGGTCAGCCTTTACATGCTTTTGATGCAGAAACTGTTAAGAATGAAACTATAGTTGTTAGAAGAGCAAAAAAAGATGAAAAAATTAAAACCCTCGATAACAAACAAAGAATTTTAATTCCTGATGATATTGTCTTGGCAGACACCCAGGACCCGCTTGATGTAGCAGGAGTGATGGGAGGAAAAGATACAGAAGTTAAAGAAAACACCACAGCCATCTTACTTTCTGCTTCCATATTCCACCCAATCATGGTTAGAAAAACATCCCAAAGACTGGGACTTTATTCCCAAGCTTCCAAAAGATTCCAGCATGGACTTTCTAAAATGAGGCTGTTCCAGGCATTGGATGCTGCAATAAGAATGTACCAGGATTTGGGAGGAAAACTTACTGCAATAAACCTTGTTGGAGATTTTAATCAGCCTAAAAAAATAGTTAATTTAAGTTTAAAGAAATTGAATAATCTTTTGGGGACAAATTTAGATGAAGAAACAATAACTTCCTGTCTTAAAAAATTAAACTTCACTGTTAATCAGACACCCCACATGTCAGGTGGGGAAGCTATTTTGGAAGTTATACCTCCATACTTTAGGTTGGATATAAATATAGAAGAGGACCTAATTGAAGAAGTGGCAAGAATGTATGGATATGAAAAGATAGAGGGCCAGTTACTTTCTGGAAAATTACCAGCAAAATTAGACCAGACTCTCCAAAATTTCATTCATGCTCTTAAAGTGAAACTAAAAGATGCAGGGCTTACAGAAGTCCAAACATATTCTTTTTATTCAACAAAAGTAATTGAAAATTTAAAATTGAAAATTGAAAATTTTGTTCGTGTGGCCAACCCCATATCTTCTGAAACAGAATACTTAAGAACTTTTATCTGGCCAAATTTAGTGGAAGTAGTTGGCTTGAACTTAAGACAGGGATATCAGGACATAGCTATTTTTGAGATAGGCAAAATTTACCTGCCTGGGCCGAAGGAATCTTACAGGTTATCCATAGCTTTAATGAATGGCACTGATAATCCAATAGAGGAGTTGATTGGCATTTTTTACCGAGGTTCAAACCTAATCCACCTCCGAGGTTGTCTACTTAAGCCAGGAGGGATGATGAAAGAGTTGGAAACCCTATTTCATCCTAAAAGGTACGCCAATATTGAGGCAAAGGGCAAGGTAATAGGTGGGTTGGCAGAAGTCCACCCAAGACTTTTAAATAGTTTTGGGATAGAAAAAAGGCTAGCAATAATGGAAATTAGTTTACCTCAACAATAGAAATCTTAAGTTTGTCTCCATTATAATCAAATTTAAATTCCACAGGATGTTCCTTATTGTTTGTTATATATAGGTTTTGTTTAGTATTAGAACCTTTAGACTCCGGATTAGCATAAATTGAAACCCCATATTTACTTTCAATTTCTGGAATAGCCATAAAATCATGGTCAGTTGGAGCTAAAGCTTCCAAACCAGCATCTAAAGCAGCCCAATATATAAGGGAGGCAGAGTGACAAACTCCATCACCAACAAGATATCCTGCTGATACATAACCCTCATTGGCCATAAAGTGGGAACTTTGGGTTTTAATATTTTTGCCCTCAAATTGTGGAAGGATATCATCATGGTAGGCAAATACTTGACCTGGCTCCAACCTAAACTCAGATTTAAATGGTTTTTTAATTTCATCCCAGTTAATATCTTCTTTTTTGGAAACCCTACCATCCATATGAAGGGGACCTTCCTTGCCTCGCAAGTAGGCCATGTTTAAAAGTATATTCTCTTTTTGAACAGGATAATACCTTTTCTCAAGAGACATCTCATGAGATGAGAGGATATTTTCAGCAGGAGCCAGCGGAGTAAGAAGTTGACCCACTGTTAAAAGTGTTGCAGTTGAAAGTTTTGCTAAAGTATCTGTAATCATATAAAAAAATACAGGCCTATTCATGGGCCTGATAGAAGATTAATTCTACCATACTATGAGTTAAAAAAAACTATTGAGGTTGCAAATTCATGGAAGGTTGATATAATCTTATCAACAGGAAAATTTATGCCAGCAATAGAAACTGCTGCCCAGTCAGAAACAAGATTTTCTCGGACAGACAATCCTTTAATTTATCCTCTTGATGTATATATGCATTTTAGATCCTCGCTTGCACATTTTACCAGCATAGTAAATGACGTAATTGAGCAGCATGGTGGAGGACCCCCAATTGGGATTCCATTCATTGATCCTGTTGAGATAGGGAGGGCCAGTACAATAAGGAACAATCAGTCAACATTCGTAGCGTTACAAATACCACTTGAGTCTTTTGAAACAGGATTTTTTGAAAACCTATACGGTCTTCTAAAAAACCACTTTTGGACAGTTAGTCCAAGCACAGGATCGTTACCTCCTTCATCACGTACAGAAACACTCTATCTTTCTCCTTATAGTCGGCTTCCCAATGGTGACAAATACAAAAATCCAGAGCAGGTTACAGGTTTCCTTATCAGAAAATCAGCTCCCGACCTTAATTTAGAAATCCGTTATAACTATGCGGGTCCATTAAGTACTCCTTCTTCTCAAAATAGATTTGGTTATCTTGCATTTTCTGAAGTTGAATTTGGTTATCTTGCGGCTGTTGCATCTTTTCTCATTGCAGGAAAGATTGACTTATCCTCAGATCAGGGATTTGCGGAGAGTTTAGATTTAAGAAGAACTATTTTTATGGATATCTATCAGACGATGCTACGCGAGTATCAACCCCCTGTTGTAAGAGAGGAAATTTGTGGGTTAGATGAACAGATAGCTGACATGGAGCAGAATCTCTATAACCCGCTTGTAAATAAGAGAGGGAACCCAATGAATACACTTTTGGTAGGAGCACCAGGAGAAGGAAAAACCTTTGTTTCAAGATTTTTCGCTACAAGAAGAGATGTCCTAACCGCTCCTGTTGGAATAAATGAGCTAATAAACGATTTTGAGCGTTATGTCCTACCCACAATTAAACGAATGGTAGGCGAGCTTGATTTGCCGGCAATTTTAGCTGTCGAAGATGTTGAAAAACTTTTAGAGAGTGCAATCTCAGTAGGTGTGGATGGAGAGAGTTCTCAAATGATAGATCCGGCAGAAAGGTCAAAAGTTCTTAGCTTGCTTGAAAGGTTACAAGATACTCATGGAATCTACCTCATGGCTACATTAAATCATCCGGATGTTGAAGCTGCTTTTTTAAGGAGGTTTAACCCTGTTTACTTTCCTTTTCCTTCGACCGAACATAGAGAAGATATGTTACGTAAAATAATTGCCCAAGAACCACTAGATAAGGATTCTTACAATGCTTTTGTCCGGCAGTTAGTTGCAGATACGGAAGGTTTCAACTACAGCGGACTTTCACTAATTCCGCAATATGCCGACAACCTCTTATTAGGTAGAGATGGAAACTTAAGCGCAGAAGAATATTTAGATATATTAAGGCAAGCTTTGAAAAAAGTGCAGCAAAGAACAAGCCTACAAAATCTTGCCAACTTTGATCAGGCAGCAAGAAAGATGCTTGGCCTAACTTGATCATTAAAAAACCAGAAATGGTGGTCTACAACCCATGCCAAGGATGGGTTGAGGCGACATGCCGGGAGTTACAGTTTACAGTGCCACTGTTACCCCAATGGAATGGGAGTGGGTTTGGCCATTATTATCTTCCAAAGTTACTGTAATTGTATGTGAACCACTATCTCCAGCAGGAAATTCTACATGCAGAGCATACGGCTCGGATTTTAACTCCGATTTTTGGGCTCCGTCTATACTCCATGTAACTTTTTTAACCCCTGCAGGAGAGTTTACCCTTGCCAGAACATCAAACACTCTTGGTACATTTGCCCCGTTTGATACATTTACAATTTCTATAACTCCACCAGTTCCGGCAGTAAATCCGGGAATTCCGGAGCATCCTTTTGTTGCCCCAACAAATCTTGGATCAGAAGTAGTTAAAACCCACTCATCTATTCCTTTCTGCCACTTGTCAGCTCCTGTTGGATCATTTTCCTGTAAAACTATTACATCCTTATCTTCCGCATCCTCCCCATCATTTGCAAGTCTGTGAGGGTTATTTTTACAAACTCTTTGCCTTTGATATGCAGAAGATTCACTCTGTGACCCAGTATTGTTTAAGAAATATTCCTTTCTTGTAGGTGAGCCCCCGTGGGGTTTTCCTGTCATCAATCCATCAACTTCAGTCTGATAAACATTGCCCGGCCTTTCAAAAGGCTCATTCCCTTTATCCTTAAGCACCCTTGTCATTATTTTATTCCAAATAGGAGAGGCTCCTGTTACACCGGATGTAACAACAGGTGACATAACTGAATTATCATTATTACCAACCCAAACTCCAACAACATATGAGGGTGTATATCCTACAGTCCAGTTATCCCTTTTTTCATCTGTTGTTCCTGTTTTTGCTGCAACTTGCTTTCCTGGGATATTTAAAACAGAATTTGAACCGAATGCGGCAGTCCTTGCCCCATTATCAGATAAAATATCTGAAATAATATATGTAATTCCCTCATCCAAAACTTTTCTGCCTTCCGTCTCCCTGTATTCAAATAAGGTTTTTCCTTTTGAATCAGTCACTTTAAGGATTGAGATTGAGTCAGTTGCCCTACCTTGATTTGCCAACACCCCAAAAGCAGCTGCCAAATCCAAAAGCCTAACCTCCCGTCCACCTAAAACCAGGGATAGTCCAACAGAATTTACATTTTCTTCAGAAGGCTCCCAGGTTGTTATCCCCATTCTATAACCCAACTCCAAAACATCCTTAACCCCGACCAAAGCTAAATTTTTAACTGCAGGAATATTATATGAATTACCCAAAGCATAACGCATCTGCACAACCCCGTGATACTGGCCGTCATAATTTACAGGAATATAAGTTGGTCTATCGCCTCCGGGGAACTCTGTTTTTACATCCAGATAAACTTGATTTGCTCCATATCCTTTTTCTAAAGCCTTGGAATAAGCAATGGGTTTGGTAGCTGAACCCGGCTGGCGGGGGCTTAAGGAAACATTAACATTCGGTTCAAATAAACAAGTTTGACCTTCCTTGCAACCTTCGGGCTCCGAGTTGGCAAAATAATCTTTACTCCCAATCATTGTCAGAATCTGGCCTGTTTTTACATCCAAAACAACAGCTGCTCCGTTTCCAACTTTTGCAGAAGCTAATTTCTCAATTTCGGATTTTAATAAATCCTCGGCATCCTTTTGTATTTTGTAATCCAGTGTTGTTGTAACTCTTAAACCTCCTTGCTCAACCATCCGGTCACCAAATTGCTCAATTAGTTTTTCCTTAACATATAAAACAAAATGCGGAGCTTTAAACCCTCTCTCGGTTTGGGAAGTTCTATATGTCAGTTGAACCTCCTGTGCTTCCTTTGACTGACTCTCCGTAATGTAGCCGTCTTCAACCATCCTTCTTAAAACCGCTTCTTGCCTTTCTCTTGCGAGTTCCGGCTTTGAACCGTATGGGGAATAAACCGAAGGACGCTGCGGAAGTCCTGCCAAAAGTGCAGCTTCGGCCAAGTTTAAATCCTTTGCACTTTTTCCAAAATATAAGTTTGCTGCTGCCTCAATTCCATAAGCAGTACCTCCATAGGGTATTTCATTTAAATACATTTCCAGGATTTGATCCTTACTGTAGGTTCTTTCAACTTGTATCGCTAAAATAAACTCCTTAAGTTTTCTAACAATTGTTCTCTCGCCTGACAGGAGGGCATTTTTTACAAGCTGCTGAGTTAGAGTTGATCCGCCTCCAGCTATTGATTTTTGTGTGATGGTATCAAAAACAGCTCTTGTAATTCCTACAATAGAAAATCCCTGATGTTTATAAAAATCTTTATCCTCTATTGCGATTGTTGCCCATTTTACATGTTGCGGAACTTCATCCAGTTTTATAGGAGTTCTGTTTTGATCCTGGTAAATATCATATAAAAGTTCATTATTTCTGTCATAAATTTTAGTAGCTTGAGCAATATCACGGTTAGTTAAATCTTGGGGAGAGGGGACTTGTGTTGCAAAAAAAACAACTGATCCAAAAAGGAGGAGCAGAAATCCAACAACAATTATCAGCATTCCGGAGGATAAATTTTGCAAAAACTTAAGACGCCAAAGCCTTGAATATTCTCTTCTTGCTTTCCATGAACCAGGGCTCATATTAGGAAATTATATGCTAAATTGGGTATAATATCCATGTATCCCGGAGGTGGCAGAGTGGCCAATTGCAACAGACTGTAAATCTGTCGGGTTTTCCCTGCGAAGGTTCGAATCCTTCCCTCCGGACTTGACAATATTATTCTATGTAGGTACAATGTAATTACTATGATAACAACTATTATTAAGATCGGAAATTCCCGGGGAATACGTATACCAAAACCAATCTTAAATGAAAGTGGTCTTGGGGAACAGGTTGAATTACAGGTTAAAAAAGGAGAAATAAGAATTGTTTCAGTACCTCTAAAGGCTACATCTACAAATATTCTTCTATTATCGGAAAAGACACTCGCCACCGACTGGGATAAACCTGAAGAGGATGAGGCATGGGCAAGTTTGCAATGAGCAAAACTCCTCTACGAGTAGGTAGCGTTGTTTTGGTCACGTTTCCTTTTTCCAATTTAAAAGGTCAGAAAGTCCGCCCAGCTTTAGTCCTTGCAAATGTTGAGTTTGATAACCTGATTTTGTGCCAAGTTACCTCTAGACCTTATAGTAGCAAAACAGCTATTCCCATTAAATCTAAGGATTTTGCTAAAGGTAATTTACCGGTTGTAAGTTTTGTACGACCAGATAAATTATTTACAGCTGATCCAATTATAATTAAAGACACAGCTGGTCAATTAACCCCAATAGTCAGAAATAAGATTTTAAAGACCGTACGTAAACTGTTTATATAATCGGTATAATGGTACGACTAACGTCTACCAGGTGGACAGGGTGTGATGACACCACTACTAATCCGAGGCTAAATTTGACAAATCTAACCCTATCTAATATAATCTAACCTAGTCAATCTACAAGGATATAAACTTATGGCTAAAAGAAGTAAATTTAACAAAAGATTAAATTCTATCCCTGCTGAAATTATAACAAAAATAGGCCGTATTGACGAATTAAAAGGTCAATGGTCTGCCGGAGCTAATTTAAACCCTTATCTTTTAGGAAGACTCAAAAGATCTGTCCTTATTACTTCAACAGGAGCCTCAACCAGGATTGAGGGAGCTAGACTTTCAGATGAGGATATCGAAAAACAGATTCAAGGCATTGCTATACAAAAATTTACTGACAGGGATAAACAGGAAGTTCAAGGATATTATGAACTTTTACAAAATGTCTTTGAAGCCTGGGATAGTATTAAGTTTTCTGAAAATAGTATTAAACATCTTCATAAGGAACTCTTAAAATATGTAGAAAAAGATAAACTCCACAGAGGCAAGTATAAGAGTAAAAATAACCAGGTGGCAATGGTGGATGAGAAAGGCAAGAATACGGGTATACTTTTTGATACAACTCATGCTTATCTTACTCCAAAACAGATGCTTGAGCTTACTGAATGGACTCAAAAGGCTCTAGAGGATAAAACCTATCATCCACTTTTAGTCATAGGTAACTTTTTGGTGGAATACCTTAATATTCATCCTTTTGAGGATGGCAATGGTAGGTTATCAAGGGTTTTAACAAACTTACTTTTACTTAAAGAGGGCTATTTATATATGCCTTATGTGTCTCATGAGAAATTAATAGAAGATCAAAAGGTAGCCTACTATATAGCTTTAAGAAAAAGCCAAAAGACTTTTAAAACAAAAAAAGAAAGTATTACTGATTGGCTAAACTTCTTTTTAGACATCATTCTTATTCAATCTCAGGAAGCAATAGGCTTAATTTCCTCTGAAAATATAGAAGCTATTTTGTCTAATAAGCAACTAGCTATCTGGAATTATTTACAAGGTGTGCTTGAGGCAACTCCCAAGGAGATAGCCGAGAAAACTAATATTGCCAGAACAACAGTAAATAAAACCATAACAAAACTATTAAAGCTTAAAAAGATTGAAAGATTAGGCTTAGCCCGAAGTATTCGCTATCGCAAGATCTAGTTGTTAGGGGTTACTGGCGGGTTTTCCCTACGGAGGTGCGAATCCTCCCCTCCGGACTTTATTTAGATTATTACAATAGTCTTTTCTCAAAACTACCTCCTTATGTCCCTTGCTTGCAATGTTAATATTTATAAGTTATTATCCATTCCAAATGTCAACAGAAACTTTAATTGATACTGAAAGAGCTGTACTTAGAGCAGAAAGAACTTTTTTCAACCACTTTAACAGCGAACGAACTCCATCTCGAGGTACTTTAACGGGACTTAGTCCAACGATAATCACAAGACAGTACCCTGAGCTTATTGGTGAATTCCTAGATATGTATAACGCTCTTGACGCTCCGGTTAGAAGAGCTGAGCCAGTTCCTCCTAAAATAACCGTAATAGATATCGTTTACAATAATTTCTTAGTAGAGAAAGCAAAAAGAGGAGAGGTGGTAGTTGACTCTGAGGCTCAAGAATTCAGGTCAAGAATCGAAGGTGAAGCAAGTGAACAGCTTAAGGCATATGCTGCTTATTTAGGTACGGGGCGCTCCATGTCGACTGACGATGAAGACGATGACGAAGAAATTGAGGCTTATGCTTCAATGAGTGATTGGATAAGCGGTAGGCGTATGACTATCGAGAGCAGAAGAGACCTTAAAGATATTGTTCATGACAAAAAAGGTGCCTTACATGTAATTGACACTATTAGACAAAATGTTATGGAGCTTTACGGTAGAGATGCAGATATGAGCGATGCCCTACTCACTGAACTTTTATTGGAGGTTCCTTTTGTTAATCAGGTAGTTACAAGCCAAAATTATGGTGAAGCTATTCCAGATGACGTTAGGACTAAGCATGAAGAATATGTAAGACAGGCCGCTGCTTTTGCAACGAGCTTTAGCTTTGACGAGAGGATTAAGGCATTTGAGGATTTAACAATGGAATGCCCAGTTGATACAAGTGAGGCAGCTCAGGTTAGAGGATTTTTGGACGGAGATAGAGAATATGTTAGACGTTTGCATGAACTAGCTCGAGCTATTAAGTCCGGAGAATGGTCTTTGGATGACTTATATCCACTATTGGGTAATACTATCTTCAAAAGAGGTAAGGTATTCGAGTACTCTACAGCTAGAAATAGAGGCTTCATACCAGCAAATTTAAGGGATGTAAGCTTTGATGATATTGCCGGCTACGAGTCCGCAACAGACTATTATAAAACCCTGATTAGAAGATTAGAGGAAGATAGTCCAACCCTAGCTGGTGTCAGAATTATATTAGTGGTAGGCAAACCGGGAATTGGTAAATCATTGGGGGTAAAAGCCTTCTTATCTAATCTACCTGAAAATGGTAAGGGTTTGATATTTAACTATCAAGAAGTAAGAAGACAAATGCCAAGCTACGAGGATTTAGTTGGGATGGCTGGTATGCACCCAAGAGACCATTTATTTGTAGTTCTTGAAGATATTGATAAATCCAGAGGAAATGATGGACTATTAGAGATCGATGCTGTAGGTACCACTGAAATGCCAGGAAATCTCCATTTTATAGCTACCACAACAGCGCCTCAGGAACTAGGTAGAGCCTTAATGAGGCCTGGTAGAGTCTCTAAGGTTTTACTCTATAAGGAGCCAACACAAGAAGAAAGAGTGGCAATTGCAGAGTTACAAGCTAAGAAGAATGGTTTAGATTTATCTCCTCAAGTAATTTCAGCTATAGTCTCAAAAAGTAAAGGTTTTACTCCGGCTGAAGTCGAAGGAATTATGCAGGCCATATGTGTTGAATGTGCAGGGGAACCTACAGTTAAAGATGTAGAAAGGTTTGTTACTGAGTTAAAGGCCAGGGAAGATTTATTTAAAAAGCCAAGTTTCTGGAATAGGTAAAGCTTCTTAACCCCCTATAAATCTGTAATTCCTCAAACCCTAAATTAGGTATTTGGGTAGTACAAGCGTTTACCAGGTGAACAGCTAAATTCGTTTGTAATCCGAGATCAACCTCTGTAGATGCTGGTGACAGGAGGTATAGTAAGGCATTTGGAGTGAGTTGCAAACAGTTGGGG
>JBBTSA010000037.1:21561-23978 GCA_038064895.1 Patescibacteria group bacterium | reverse complement strand
ACCATTTACTGTTAATGCTGAATTAGCTGTAGTGATACCTATTCCAACATTACCAAATACAGCCAAACCATTTGTTGGAGTAGTCAAGCCTGAATATGCACCTACTCCTAATGATCCTGCAAGATAAGTATTGTGGGCAACAATATTATTTCCTACAAAATTATGGGTATTTTCTATTTCTATATCAAAAACATGCTCCCTCCCAACCTCTTTAATGTAAACTATCTTTTCCCAACCATTTAAGGTTGCAATTTCCATACCAGCTTTAAGTTGAGAAACCTTTACCCATGCCTGTGTTATACTGTAAGGGATGGACCAGTTTTTCCTATCATCTGTAGCCGAATGGCTAATTAACCTGTCTGCCGGTTGGTTTGCTGCTGCATTTATAGTGCCCACCATAGGCAAAAGACCCCCTAAAGTTAACTGGCGGTTATTGACATACAGCATATCGTTTGCTATAGTGGCATTACTTGTTGCAGTCCATATTAAGAGATCTTTAGGAGTATTATGAACAGCAAAAAACTTGGTGATCTGATTGCTGATATTAATGTTAAGATGGGGATTGGTTTTGCCCTGCTTTTGATAGTGATTCTTTTGATGTATATTGCTTTCTATAAGTAATTCTTCCCTTACCAAATACGGGTGTTCTGCTGTAGTTTTTATGGACTTTCCACTACTGGTTATAAGTTCAAAGGTAGTCTGGTACCCTTTATCCAAAAGATTTAATACTTTTTGGTATTCAAATTTACCTGTTTGTTCATTTAAGGATAAAACTTCATCCCCGGGTAGGATATCTGCAATATTTACCTCAAGATAGTCATAGATTGCTTCGTCGTCTTCGCCTCCTCGCAATGACGTTTTGCGGCGGCGTCTTATCCTTATCCTGGTATTCCAGGCCACACACTGTCCTACAACATGAAGGGCTCCTGACGGGGAAGTTGTTCCCACTCCTACATTACCTAATACAAACAGTCCATTAGTTGGAGCTACTATATTTGATGATCCAATACTAACTCCACCATTTACTGTTAATGCAGAATTAGCTGTAGTTATACCTATACCTACATTACCCTGAATTGCCATTCCGTTTGCTGGAGCAGAAGCTATAGCAAATCCTCCGGTTCCTGTATTACCTATTCCAAGACTACCAAATACAGAAAGTCTTACTCCTGCTTGATTGGTTACCCCCACTCCAATATAACCATTATCTGTCACAGCTAAACCTTGTATTCCTCCATCATTGGATACAGTGTAGAAATTTAAAGCTGATTGGTTACCGGAACCCTGAAGATGCAACTTAGCTAAAGCTGTTCCGGCTGATGTACCAATGCCCACATTATCAGAAGTAGTTGTGAGAGTGATTGCAGATCCTCCATCTATCCAACCTGAAGCAGGGCTACTGGATCCTCCGGAGTTTTGATCTGTACCACAAGAGAATTGACCTGTTGATACAGTGTAAAGTAGCTTGGAGTTTGTGCTATCAGAACAAGAAGACAACCCTCCACCAAGCAAACTGCCTACATTAACAAAGGATGAGAATATAGCTCCTGAGGTTACTGTTAATGATGTACCTATTCCTACATTACCAGTTAAATCAGAGTATCCATTTACTCTTAAACCACCAGATGCATAATCTAAACCTGTAGTGGTTAATGATCCACCTATACCAGTATTTCCTGATGTAGTTAAGGTAGTAGCAAATCCTGTACCTAGTACTGATGTTCCAGTTACATTAAGGTTAGTTAATGCTGCTGTAGCATTAGTAGCTGTAGCTGTAAGTGATCCACCTATACCAACATTACCTGTTACTGAAAGAGATGAACCTATCCCTACAAATCCTGTATAAAATCCTGTACCTGTTACTTTTAAGTTATAGTCAACATTTGTAGTTCCAATCCCTACATTACCATTATCTAAAACTACCAGCCCCTGGACAGTATTTAAGTTATTAACAGTATAGAAATTTAATCCTGTAGAATTACCTGCTCCCTGAAGGTGTAATTTAGCATTAGCAATGGATGGGGATGTACCTATTCCTACATTATCTGTTTGAGTTTGAAGACCTACTGTTGTACCAAAATCAATCCATCCTCCAGCTGCTGATGAACCACTACCTGTATCTGTACCACAGGAGAATGTATTAGTACTGGCATTCCATAATAGTTTTGATGAATTACCATCAGAACAAGAAGACAGCCCTCCACCCAGTATCCCGGATGAAGATAAATTAACTAGTCCTGATAGATTTAATCCTGCTAAAGAGCTTATACCTGTAACATTAAGTGTAGTCAGTGCTGCTGCAGAGGTAACAGAAAGAGACGTACCCACTCCTACATTACCTGTAACACTTAATGATGAACCTATCCCTACAAATCCAGAGAAAAATCCACTTCCTTGTGTCCTGAATGTATAATCAG
>JBBTSA010000037.1:0-21461 GCA_038064895.1 Patescibacteria group bacterium | reverse complement strand
CAGTTAATGATCCACCTATACCTACATTACCAGTTAAATCAGATAATCCATTAACCCTTAAACCACCAGATGCATAATCTAAACCTGTAGCGGTTAATGATCCACCTATCCCTACATTACCTGTTACTGAAAGAGATGATCCAATCCCTACAAATCCTGTATATAGTCCTGTTCCTGTAACTTTCAAGTTATAATCAACATTTGTAGTTCCAATCCCTACATTACCATTATCCAGTACTACCAGTCCCTGGACAGTATTTGCATTATTAACAGTATAAAGATTTAATCCTGTAGAGTTACCTGCTCCTTGAAGGTGCAGTTTAGCGGAAGCCACAGATGGTGATGTACCTATACCAACATTATCTGTTAAAGTTGAGAGTCCAACTGTTGTTCCAAAATCAGTCCAGCCAGCAGCTGCTGTACTACCACCTTGATCTGTACCACAGGAGAACTGTCCTGTAGATGAAGTATACAATAATTTGTCTGCAGTGACACCACTACAATTGGTTAAGCCTGCACCTAGGACACTTGTTAAATTAGCAAATGATGAGAATGTGGCACCGGATGTTACATTAAGTGATGAACCCACCCCTGCATTACCCGTTACATGTAATGCGAAATCAGGCGAAGTAGTCCCAATTCCCACATTCCCGGCTACAGCCAAACCTAAAGAAGGAAATGTAGGGGTAGTGGAAGCTGTCCATCCTATTCCTACATTGCCTGTGGCAGATAGTATCCCTTCGGTGGTTACTTTCCCTGTCAGGGTAGAGGCTCCTGTAACAGCTAAAGTGGATGAAAGTGTTGTAGCACCTGATACTGCTAAGGTTCCGGATAAAGATACAGAATCTTTTAGAGAAACTGTTACAGATCCTCCTAAAGACACATCCCCGCCGCCTGTTAGGTTTGTTCCTGCAGAAACAGTAATCTTGGAATTATCAAGCTCGGAATTGGATATTTTTTGGCCGAGTAATGATACCTCTCCTGTTGCATCAGGGAAGGTAATTGTTTTGGCTGAACCCGCAGGAGTCCAGGTTAAGGTTCCTGTTGGGCCTCCTGATTGGAAAACCAGCTGATCTTTTGTGGCTGACAAATTTAAATTTGTGAATGTAGGAGTTGAGACAGTCGATAGATTTTGATCTATTGTGGATGAGTCTGTTACTGTTAAAATTGTATCTCCTGAAATAGCTTCAAAGGTTCCGGAGGAGGGTGTTGCTTCCAAGCTCAAATTATTAATTGAGCCTTCTGTTGCCAATGCCCCGTTTATTTGAGTATCAGAATTTATTTCCAAAAACTGCGGCCCTTCTAAAGCTGCCAATACAGCTTGATCAGAAGCTAATGTTTGAGTACCTGTCTCTTTTGAGGGACCAATTAGGTTAGTTATAGCAAAAAAACCAACAGCAGCAGAAGCTAAAACACCTCCAAGAAGGGAGAGAGTTTTGGGGGAGAGAAGGGATGTGAGATGTGGGATATGGGAAGCTGGATATTGCCGTGCGTCGCCAGAGGCTATGCCGGCGGCGCGAGATGGGAAATGGGAAATTTCATCTCTCACTTCATAATCTACTTTCTCACCTCTCACATCCCATTTCTGATTCTGACTTCTCTGAAGCAGTTCTTCCGTACTTATAGTGCTTGTCTGGAAAGATTCAATTGAGGAAGGATTAATCTTTTTAAGCTGATCTAAAGAATACAGCCTTGTGCCTCCCGGGGTTCTTATTGCAGAAATTTTCCCTGTCTTTTCCCACCTGCGCAGGGTGTCAATGGAAACACCTAAAGCTTTTGAGGCTTGACCAATTTTTAAAAAAGCAGACGGTTTCATTAAATCTATGCATCCGTCTGCTAGAATGTATGCAAATCTTGCTCTTTGCATAGATTCTATAATAAGAATACCCAGATCTGCATAGATTTGTCAATACCTGGATTTGGGGTATCTACGATATAAGGTATCTACGATATAAGGTTTTCCGAGGACTCAATGTTTGTATATATTTGGACCTGATTATTTGTTGTATAGATTATAGCTACTTTGAATTTAAAGGTTAAAGGTTTTTGTTTGGCCACTCTTACTATAATTGGTTCATTTTCCACCACTGTGATGAAATTGGCATGCATGGGTAAAATATCAAAATTCCCCTGCAAATTTTTAGAAGAAATTGACAGGGCATCAGTATCAAGAATTAGCTGTTGAGGAGAAATGATACGGACATGAAGGGTAGATGTTATCATAATCTCAAATCGCAAATCTGCATCTTAAATCTTAAAACTTTTGACATTTGAGTTTTTAAATTATTTTGGCATCATTCAAGCTCCCTATATACATGAATTTTTCAGACGGGATGTTATCTAAAGATCCAGATAATATTATTTCGATATCTTTTACAGTAGTCTCTTTGGGTACATAAACCCCTTTTCTTCCGGTTTGTTCTTCTGCCATAAACATAGGTTGAGTCAGATAATTTATAATTTTCTTGGTACGGTTATACAAAATCCTGTTTTCCGCGGAAAGCTCACCCTCACCAACGATTGCTACAATATGAGATGTTTGAGTATAGTTTGATAGTAATTGTTGAAACTGGGTTAAGTTCTTAAAATGGGTTTCTCCAAGAAATGCTTTTGACAAAGTGGCGGAAGAGGATTCGGGCATACTCACAGGAGGATAAAGCCCTTTTTGGGCAACGGACCTTGAAAGAACAATTGAAGTATCAAGCATTGAAATAACAGATGTAACTCCCGCATCGGTAATCTCATCTGCAGGGACATATACGTTTTGGAAAGAAGTAATTGCCCCGGACTGGGTCGGAATAAGCCTGTCTTCAAATGATGCGATTTCGGTTTGTAGAGTTGCCTGGTAAGCCTGTTCCGAAGGAATAGTGCCCATAAGTGTTGCAACTTCCGCTCCGGCCTGGACAAATCGAAACATATTGTCAATGAAAATTAAAACATCAGATTTTAAATTGTCCCTAAAATACTCTGCCTGTGCAACTGCGGCTTGTGCAACTCTGAAACGGACAGCAGCATTTTCATTCATTTGGCCCAAAACTATGACTGTTTTTGGAAGGATTTCTGTTGCCTTTAGCCTTTGGTATAGTTCGTGTCCTTCTCTAGTACGCTCACCTACGCCTGCAAAAATAGCGATGGTATTTTTGCTTTTTCCTGCCTTGCCGGCAGGCAGGCCTGTGATATTGTGTATAAGTTCTGTTAGAAGGATAGTTTTACCAACTCCCGCACCTCCGATAACTCCGACCTTGCTGCCGCGCTGGATCGGAGTTAAGAAATCTATAGATTTAATTCCTGTTTCCAAAAGCTCAAACCCACTCTTAATAATATTTAATGATGGTACCTTGCTGTAAATTGAGGTTATTATATTTGTGGGGATTGGTCCTTTGCCGTCCCTTGGATTGCCAAAAAGGTCCAAAACCCTTCCTAAAACTGCCTGACCAACAGGTACTTTTAAATCCGATCCGGTCGAGGTAACTTTCATTCCTCTAAAAAGTTTTTCAGGGTTTGAGAGAATCTGACAATACAGGGAAGACACACTTTGCGAAAATACCTCCAAAATAACCTCCGGATCTTCCGGATTTGTCAGTATCTCAAAAAGAGCAGGATACAGATCGCCTTCCATCTCAACGGTTGCGATTTGCCCTTTAACAGATACAATAGTACCTTCCAGCTTACTGGACATTTTGCTCTTTCTTTACAGCCATAAGTGTTGCAAAATTTTCCAGAATCTTTAAGTTTCCCAGAATAAGTTTTTTGGAAGTTTTAAGTCTTTGATATTCCCTAACAAATTTATCAGCTTCAATTTGTGCCTGATCCATTGATACAAAGCGGGAAGCGTTTCTTGAGAGTTCAGATTCCAGAAATGTCTGTTCAAGTAAAAGAGTTAATATCTGACTGTCAAAAAATGAAAGAATTTTTGCAACCTCCGGTTCAAAAATAAAGTGTATATTGATACGTTTAACCTGGAACTCTGTTAAATAAAAGGATGTGGCGGTAAGATCCGTAAATGTAATCCTTTGATTAAGCAAACTTTTAAGCTTTGAATGGAAAACCAAAACCCGGCTGTATTGCGAGATTATCCGGGAAAGACTGGCAAGTTCGGAAGCTACCGGCATATCATGCAAAAGCTGCAATTCGCTGTAATTTTTTAAAAGTTTTGTTGCCCTGAAAAAATCTATTCCGCCTTTTCCAATGATGATTCTGTCAACATCCGTAAGTTCCCTGGTTGAACCGATAAAATAATTGATTAAGGCGGAATTAATATTTCCATAGAAGCGGTAATTTGATGTAAGAAGTATATCAAGTCTTTTTTTAGGTTTTTGCAAATAAATGCCCTTTTTAATTGCAAAAGCCCTGACAATTCCGTAAACTTTTGATATTTCATCAAAAAAAGACCGGTTTCGCAAAACAGCCTCTCTTATCCCCCGTACTTTTAAATTTGCAATATCAGAGTATGCTTGTGCTATTTGCTTTAGGGAAATTCCTTCTTCAATCAACCCGTCAATTTCTTGAATAGTCATATGGTCGGCTTCGCCTCCTACTGACAAATCTTTGTCAGTACTCCTCCTGCTCCTTCCAGGATTTTAATTAGCTCCTCTTCTGTTTTTATTTTATCCATACCTTTGCCAATCTTTGAAAGAGTCGGATCTTTCAAAAAAGCTTCAATCAGTACCTTTTTATATTTTTCTATGAAGGCTTTATTTTTATCCTGCAGAAATGTTGTAAAAGGTAAAGATAAAAGTAGAAGCTGGATTTTTTTGGGGATTGCAGTTAGAGGATCCTGTTTTATAATCTCCATTATTAACTCTTTTTGAAGCAGGGTTAACCGGGTTTGAGCAGGAAGTTCAGAGGAAAACCTTGCAATAGTTTCCAAATCTGCGGCTTCTGCAAGAAGAAGACGGATTTTTGTAGAAAGAAGATTTGACAGGCGATCTTGTGTTTGCCGGCCAACCCTTGAAACCGAAAGCGATATGTCTATCGACGGTCTTTGGCCTTGCGCATAAAGGCTTGATTTAAAAAGCAAATGCCCGTCTGTCATTGCCATTAAATTTGTAGGGATTAAAGTTGTGAAATCAGATAAATTAAGCTCCGCAACAGGCAGGGCTGTGATTGAGCCGCTACCTGCTTCCTTACTAAAGTTCCCTGCCCGTTCTATTAAAGATGCATGCTGGTGGAAAGTATCGCCGGGATAAGATTCCTTACCCGGAGGTCTTTGGGAAAGAAGCGAAATTTCCCTGTGAATTTTTGCATGTATTAAAAGATCGTCGAGGATGAGCAATACCTCCTTTCCCTGTTTTTGAAAATATTCGGCTACTGTAAAAGCGGTTTTCGGTGTTAAAAATATAAGTGGAGCACTTTCCGAAGAAGAAGCCGCCACGATTATTGTATAAGCTAGCGCATTGTTTGCCCTTAAACTATCAATCAAGTTTCGAACAGATACCGCACTCTTTCCGATAGATGCATAAACACATATTACGTTTGAACCTTTTTGATTAACAATAACATCTAAAAGAAACTGTGTTTTTCCTGAATGAGCATCACCCAAAATGAGCTCTCTTTGACCTTTGCCTATCGGGATCAGGCTATCCACAGTTGTAATGCCTGTCAGGAATTGTTCGTTGATAAACTCGCGGGC
Organism: Patescibacteria group bacterium; assembly: GCA_038064895.1. Classification (GTDB taxonomy): domain Bacteria; phylum Patescibacteriota; class Microgenomatia; order Daviesbacterales; family UBA10151; genus JBBTSA01. The sequence continues at coordinate 15,829 of JBBTSA010000037.1, read as the reverse complement.
TTCTATTCCCGGTGCGGGTTTATCAAGAGGATAAATTTTTACATCTTTTGTTTTTTGAAGCTGGCCTTTTCCATCAATAGGCACTCCAACAGGATTAATTGCTCTTCCAAGCAGAAATTCGCCGACCGCAAGTCCCAAAGCATCGGGCAGGAGATGAAAAGCGTCATGAGGTTTAACCTTTCCTTCATCAAGCATTAATACTTCAACAAGATCTTTTGAAAGGGAGGTTATCCAGCCTCTTGGCCCGGATTCGGATTCAACAAGGTCGTTTATATGAACGCTTGGAAAACCATCAAGGTATACAAGAAAGTCCCTGGTGTTTACAACATAGCCTACCTCTGTATCATGTTTTGTTGTTTGTTTTGAATCCATAGATATTAAATTCCAAATTTATTTTAGGAACTTCTTGAAGTTCCCTAAGAGTTCCTCCTTTTTTTCCTCTATCTTTACCCTTAATGAATAGTCACGATACACCCCCTTCCAAACCAGGGCGCATCCTGCAATAAGATTCGGGTCGTATTTTGCAGAAAGGATTATTTTGGGATTTTGGAAAGTTTTCCTTGCCATTGATGCTATTTGAAGACATATATTATCGGTTGAAGCAACTGGAAGATAAATTGTTAAGAGGGGGAGCTGGCTGGACTGGCTTTCAAGCTCCTCAAGAATTTGATAAACATTATCCTTGTGAAATGTTTGCAGAGTTTGGGAAACAGAGCTTAACCAGTTTAAATCCTCGCGGGATAAAAATTGTTCTTTGCCGCCGAACAATGCTTTTAAAAGATGGGATTTTAAAACCTTAAGCCTGTGTTTTAACTGAAGCTCCGTGAAAGTATCCTTAAGGATTATAGCTAGAATATTGTTCATACTATAAATTTCTCCGCCTTTGCTTTTTCCAATGCTTCATAAATTAAGTCTAAATGGTCTGCAAGTGATAGTTTTTTGTTTAAGACAGTGGCTAATGTTTGTTCCATCATTGCCAGGATATTTTCATCAATTAGTTTAAGCTGTCCCTGTTTGTAAGTATCAATCAAAGCCCTTGCAGCCCTAAGCTCAAGTTCTATTGAGGCTTGAGTTTTTTGGGAAGTTTCTACTAAAAAATCCGAAAGACGCTCCTCAAGATTACCAAAAAGCTTATTGATACGCTCCTGTGTTGCTTTTTCACTCACACCTCGTGCGGACTGTGCCTCTTGTCCCAAGTTATTTATAAAAGCAGCGAATTGGGTTTGGGAGTTGTTTATAGCCTGTTGGGCCTGCCTTACGATTTCCGCTAGTTCCTCGCCGTATCGCTCTTCCATTCTTTGGGTATTAAACCTTGAGCTTGCTACAACCTTTATGCCTTCGAGTTCTGCCTGCCCCAGCATATCTTGAGAGCGTGTAATTGATTGATGCAAGGTTTCCCAGCCTTTTTCCTTTAAATCGTTTAGCAATTTGTCGCCCGTCTTTTGGAGTTTTTGTCTTAAAATGTATTCGCGAAGGTAAGCAAATAAAGCCAAAATAATAATGATGACAAGTATTAAGTTTATAATTTCCATGGGCAGATTCATAGATTGATAATACGACAATTTGATACTAGACGCTAGATACTAGAAATGTTTTTACAGTTTGATTATCAATATTGATGCTACTATTCCGATAATGCCCGTTATAACGAGAAGAACTATATTCATTACCATAGATATTTGAATAGTGGTTTTGGCCAGAGGGTTTCTTCCTATTGCTTCAATACTTTTCGGAATTGAGCGGGCAAAAACCAAAAATGCGAATGTAAAAGACAAAAGCACTACCAAACCCGCTGCAATATAGCGAATTACCTCTGCAAATTTATCAGGATTTCCAAGATTTTCCAGAAAACCTATTCCTACCAGAGAAAAGATTGTTGCCAACCCAGGACCTGAAACGCCTTTAGATTCAATTTTTATTGCAACAGGAATTTTACCTGTATTTTCGGCATCATCAAATGAGGCAAGAGCGATTCCAAGGACATAACCGGATGCCGGTGCTTTTTGACCTTTTCCGGGAGTTTGAGATGATGTAATGTGGTCACCGTATTTGATTGGCCCATTCATAGTGGTGACATTGACATAAGCAATGCCCGAGCGAATCACAGGTTTACCCTGTATTTCAGTTGATCTATATACCAGAAGGGGTTGTTCCTGAATGACTCCAAACATTTTTGGATCCGATATTTGACTTGTTCTCACAAGTCCCTCTTCTGTAATGATTAGGATATCCCCGTCTTCTGCTTCACTGTCAGCTATTTTGAAAACCGATGTAACATCAGTAGCTTGAAGTTGGGCAAAAACAGGATATGGGTAAAATGCAAAGTATAGAGTGTAAAGCGCAAGAGTCAAAAAAAGTTTTATCATTAACTTGAGGATACAACAGAATCTTAAACAAGGCAAATTAGAAGCCCATTTCAAAATGTCATTGCGGGCGACCCTGGATTTGTTTCAGGAAGATAGAGTTTTGTAATTTACTGTGTTTCTATATTTCCAAGGTATCAAAATATATAGAACTAAATAAGGATGATTCCCGCATAGCCACAAATAGGGTTTAGGGTATAGGGTTTAGGGTATAGGATGGATCAGAATATAATGTAAGTATATCATTTACGCCAGAGAAAATTTGTTTTGAGCTTGTGAAAAGAAGTATGAAAATTTCTAATTACTAATTTCTAATTGACCTAAACAATCTTTAAATTTGGACATTGGGATTTTATTACTCGACGCAAATGATTTAAAATGATAATATTTAACAATGAAGAAGTACATCCCGTCCGCCGTAGAGCCTAAATGGCAGAAAAAATGGGAAGAAGATGGGATGTATAAGGCTTATGATTTTGATAAGAGGAAGAAATTCTACTGTCTTATAGAGTTTCCTTATCCATCAGGAGCAGGACTTCATGTTGGTCACGTACGCTCTTGGTCTGCTATGGATGCATATTCAAGAAAGAAACGTATGGAAGGGTACAATGTTCTTTATCCTATTGGATGGGACGCATTCGGATTGCCTGCAGAAAATTATGCGATTTCACTTGGAGTTCACCCATCAGAAATTGTTCCTAAAAATATTGCAAAATTTAAAACTCAATGTAAAGCTATTGGGCTTTCCTTTGATTGGAGTAGGGAAATAGATACAACTGATCCAAAATATTACAAATGGACTCAATGGATTTTCCTTAAGTTCTTTGAAAAAAGTTTAGCATATCAGGCAGATGTTCCGGTTAACTGGTGTCCCTCCTGCAAAACCAATCTTGCTGATGAGGAAGTTTTAGCAGATGGTACGCACGAGCGATGTGGGATCATGACTGAAAAGCGTATGCAGAAGCAGTGGCTTTTGCGCATAACGCAATACGCAGACAAACTTCTTGAAGATTTAAAAACAGTCGATTATCCAAAGATGGTTGCAGAGCAACAGATTAACTGGATTGGCCGCAAAGAAGGTATTAATATCACTTACAAGGTAAAGGATAGCAAAGAAGAAGTTGTGTGTTTTACAACAAGGCCTGATACAAATTTTGGTGCTACTTTTATTGTTCTTGGCCCTGAACATCCTATTATACTTAAACTTACAAAAGATAAGTATTTAGAAGAAGTCAAAAAATATATCAAAAAAACTACATCTAAGTCAGAAATAGAACGCATTGCCGAAGGCCGCAAGAAAACTGGGGTATTCACCGGCTCCTATGCCATCAATAATTTAAATAATAAGCTTATGCCTATTTGGATATCAGATTTTGTTCTTGGCCATGTTGGGACGGGTGCGGTGGTAGGTGTGCCGGGGCATGACAAGCGTGACTTTGAATTCGCCAAAGAGTTTGGTTTAGAAATTATCAGGGTAGTGGTTGGCAAAGATGGTGATACGTCTGCTATCACTCGTATAGAACAAGTGCAAGAAGAGGAAGGGAAAATGATAAATTCAGAATTTTTAGATGATTTAGACATACGTGAGGCTACTAAAAAGGTTATGGATTACTTGGAGAAGAAGGGTTTTGGGAAGCGGGTAGTTTCATATCATCTTCGAGACTGGGTTTTCTCAAGGCAGCACTATTGGGGTGAACCAATACCAATTATTCATTGCTCAAAATGCGGACTAGTGCCGGTTCCAGAAAAAGATTTGCCGGTTGAACTGCCGTATCTTAAAAAGTATGAACCATCAGGTACTGGTCAGTCTCCGCTTGCTAATGCAAAAGAGTGGGTAAATGTTCCCTGTCCAAAATGTGGGGGAAAAGCCAAACGCGAGACGGATACGATGCCAAACTGGGCAGGATCCAACTGGTATTTCTTGCGATACCTAGATCCTTTAAACGATAAGGAGATAGCTGGAGAGGAGAAAATGGCATATTGGATGCCTGTTGATATATATCAGGGTGGTTTTGAGCATACGACTTTGCACCTTTTATACTCGAGGTTTGTTTACAAATTTTTATACGATATAGGCGTTGCTCCAACATCTGAACCATATGCCAAGAGACGCCCGCATGGTATAGTGCTTGGTCCTGATGGTAGGAAGATGAGTAAGTCATTCGGAAATGTTATTAATCCGGATGACATAATTAACCAGTATGGAGCAGATACTTTAAGAATTTATGAAATGTTCATGGGCCCTTTTGATCAAATAAATGTCTGGAATGAAGACGGAGTAAATGGTGTTTATCATTTTCTGCAAAGAGTCTGGTTGCTTTATGACAAACTAGATCCAATCAAAACTAGTTTGTCACGAGAGGATCTAATGATTATGCACAAAACTATTAAAAAGGTGAGCGGCGATATTGAAAATATTAAATTCAATACTGCTGTTGCTTCCATGATGGAATGGCTTAATTATTTATCTAGAAAGGAAAAAGTTTCAAAAGAAGAATACAAAACATTTTTACTGCTTCTTGCTCCATTTGCACCCCATATTACAGAAGAATTATGGGAAAGTATAGGGGAAAAATACTCTATTCATCAGCCCCGATTAAATCGGGGTCAGCAGTCATGGCCCAAGTTTGATAAAAAATATCTGGAAGAAGAAGAGGTTTCAGTAGTGGTGCAAATTAATGGTAAGGTTCGGGATATATTAGTGATTGAGAAAGATATATTAAATAACAAAGAGGTCATTGAAAAAATGGCAAAGCAGTCTCACAAGGTCCAAAAATTTTTAGCAGGAAATAGCGTGAAAAAAACCGTGTATGTACCAGGGAAAATTATTAGCTTTGCGGTTTAAAAAATTGTAAAAAAGTAAGCAGATCCGTTGTAAAACTGCTAAAGCAAATTAGTGTGCAGTTTAGGCTAATATAACAATCAAAACTCAAACTTTAATTATAATTATGTTAAGGGGCCTTGTTAAAATTGCGTAAGAGTGTTATATTAAAAATATGTCTGCCAGGCTCCGAGATAATAATTGGCTTCTATCCAGGTTTGATTTTATCTGGTTAAAATATTTTGAAGATATAAAACAGGATAATCCGGTTTTTGTTAAATTCGGGCGGGTTACAAAATTCCGCTTAGGTTCAATAAGACTTGATCGTAAAAGCGGGAGAAGTTTTATAACAGTGAGCGGAATGTTTAAAGACACAAAAATTCCCCAAGGCGTGGTAGATCATACTTTAGCTCATGAACTTATTCATTATACCCATGGTTTTTCCTCAAAAAGAGTAAGAATGCATAAATATCCTCATGCAGGCGGGATTGTACAAAAGGAAATGAAAAACAGGGGTATGGGACATTTAATTCAAAGCTACAAAAAATGGATTAAAGCTTATCGTAAAAGATTCCTCTAATGGTTGAAAAGTACTCTCAAATTCTTAAGAATTTTAAAATACCGATTGCTTTAAGTTTGGTGGGAATTGTTCTAATCATAGGAGGAATAATATTTACTGACACAGACTCTAAAAGGCATGAATATCCTCAAGAAAGTATTGTAGAGGCTCAAAAAGTACTTACTGTTGATATTTCAGGAGCAGTTCAAAATCCAGGGGTCTATCGGTTAAAGGAAGGAGATAGAATTGAGCAAGCAATTGCCTCTGCCGGAGGATTTAGTACTCAAGTAAATAAAGACTATATATCAAAATATATAAATCTAGCACTGAAGCTTACAGACGGAATGAAGATTTATGTGCCTTTTGAAGGTGAAATAGCGCCAATTAGTGCAGGGAGCGGAACTGTTGCAGGAGCCCAAACTCAGGGGAAAGTAAATATAAATATAGCTTCACAATCAGAGCTTGAAGCCCTACCAGGTATAGGTCCTGTAACAGCCTCAAAAATTATTTCAGACAGGCCTTATCAAAAAATAGAAGATCTTCTAGATAAAAAGATTGTAGGCAAAGCCACATTTGAAAAAATCAAAGACCAAATTATAGTATATTGAAATACCTTCCGATTTCTTTATCAGTAATCTTATACTTGTTACTGTATTTTCTAAGGTTTCAGCAAGGCGGGTGGGAGATTGAATCTAATATTTTTGAGGAACAAAGAAACTTTTTAAATGAAAAAATTAAGGAATTTTTATCTTCCCCAAAGTCAGAACTTTTATCAGGAATGATTTTGGGTCATAGGGAAAATTTACCTGGAGAGCTTAGGCTGGCCTTACGAGATACTTCAACTATCCACATTGTGGTTGTATCAGGACAAAACCTTACACTTTTAGCAGGACTTATAATGAACCTGTCAGGAGTGTTAACAAGAAGGGTAACTATTATTTTTGCCACTTTAGCAGTCATAGGATACCTTCTGCTATCTGGGGTACAGATACCTGCTTTGCGTGCTGCAATCATGGTTTCTCTAGCGTACACAGCTCAAATTCTGGGAAGAGAAAATGATGGCTTTTGGGGATTAGGCTTGGCCGCCGGTTTACTTTTACTGATAAATCCTGCCTGGATTTCGGATTTATCTTTCATTCTCTCTTTTTTAGCCACATTTGGGGTTGTAGTTGTAGCTCCAATTCTTGCTAAACATATATCTTTTCTGCCGCATTTCTTAAAAGAAACAGTTGCCGTGACAGTTGCTGCTCAACTTATGGTTACACCTGTAATTGCCCAAAATTTCCACCAGTTTTCCTTAGTCAGTATCCCCGCTAACCTGTTAATACTTTGGACAGTGCCATATATTATGGTTGGAGGCATATTTATGCTTTTTTTAGGTACATTGTGGGTATTTGCCGGGCAGGTTGTTGCCCTAGCTTTAAATGTTTTACTTAGTTACTTTATTTATGTAGTTTCATTCTTCGGATCTTTACCTTTTGCCTGGGAATATGTTGGTGAACAAATTTGGATTGTATGGATAGGGTATTACTGTATTCTAGCTGGAGTATTGATGGTTATAAATAAGAAAAATTAACCTAATTGACCTAATTTCTAATTAACCTAAATAAATCCCAATTTGGAAATTTAGACATTTAATCATTATTTAGAAATTAGTAATTAGAAATTAGAAATTTATGTTATCATTAACTTATGTTAAAGCAAAAGATTTTAGAAGACTTGCAGAAAACTGTACAAGATTTGGGATTTCCGTCCATTGATATACTTTTATCTATTTCAAAAAATCCATACTTTGGGGACTATAATACAAATATAGCTTTGCAGCTTGCTAAACTGCAAGTCTCTAAAGATAAGCAAAAATCTGAGGAGATTGCTAATGAGATAATTAGAAAGTTGAAGTCCTTCGACTTCGCTCAGGATAATTTCAAAGAAATTAAAGTTGCTGGTGGAGGTTTTATAAATTTTTTTATAAAAGATGAAATTCTCATAGAAAATCTGAATCCTAAAAATATAGTAATTAAAAAAATCCATGCCGGCAAAAAAATTATGGTTGAATTTGCCCACCCTAATACTCATAAAGCTTTTCATATTGGTCATCTTAGAAATATCTCAATTGGTGAATCAATTGTAAGGCTTCTAGAAGCAGTCGGGTATAACGTTATCAGGGCAAATTATGAAGGGGATGTTGGAATGCATATTGCCAAGGCTTTATATGCACTTTTGCATATTTCTCCATTTAAAGAACAAATAAATAAGGTTAAAGATGTTAAGGATAGAATTGATCTTTTAGGTAGAGCTTATGCTGCGGGAAGTAAGGAATTTGAAGAAAATGAGCCTGCAAAACAGTTAATAAAGGATATTAATTTCTTAGTTTATGCATCAGCTCAAAGATTCCAACAAGAAAGGGGAATTAAGTCTTCATCAACTGACTATATGAAATTTGTTACCGGTAGAACAGAAGAAGTAGATAATGTTTTTGAACTATGGAAAGAAACAAGGCAGTGGAGCTTAGATTATTTTGAAGCAATTTATAAAAGAGTTTATACACATTATGATCGTTACTATTTCGAAAGCGAATGTTTAGCTGGGGTGGACGTAGCTCGGGAAGCTGTAGAGAAAGGTATACTAGAAGAGAATGATGGTGCCGTTATTTTTAAAGGTGAAAAATATGGGTTAGACACAAGGGTTTTTATAAATAGTTTAGGCTTACCCACTTATGAAGCCAAGGAGTTAGCCTTGGCACCAAAACAATTTAGTGAGTTTGGGGAACTTTCTAAAATTGTACATGTTGTTGGACCGGAGCAATCAAGTTTTTTTAAAGTAACATTTAAGGTAGAAGAACTTTTAGATCTTAAAAAGTATGAAGATAAACAATATCACCTAATTTATGGTTGGGTTAGATTAAAACATGGCAAGATGAGCAGCAGGGCAGGAGAGGTAGTTTTAGGAGAGTGGCTTTTAGATGAGGCTAAAAAAGAGATAAAAAAGGAATTTCCAGAAATGGATGAGGAGACTGCAGAGATTGTCGCTGTTGGTGTTGTGAAATACTCGATGCTTGCATTTGGCACATCATCTGAAATTAGTTTCTCGTTCGAGGATTCAATTTCTTTGGAAGGTGATAGCGGGCCATACTTACAATATACTTATGCCAGGGCAAAATCTGTTTTACGAATGGCAAATTATAATTTTGAGCCCGTATTATCCCTTAAAAATTTAGAAAAAGAGGAAAGGGAAATTTTGAGAATGATTGAATATTTTGAGAGTATGGTTGAGGAGGCTGCTATAAATTACGCACCCAATATTATAGCTCAATATTTAACAGATTTATCAAAATCTTATAATCTATTCTATCAGAAACACAGGATTTTAGAAGGAGAGGAAAAGATGGAATTCCGTTTGGCACTAAGCTGTGCTGTGGCTGCTACGTTAAAGATGGGACTTTATCTCTTAGGAATCAAAGTTCCGGAAAGGATGTAGAAGTTAATGCTTACGGGGTCTAATATTTCTACTAGCTTTACCAAAAGCAAGATAAACAAGAGCACCCGCAATGATCAGCAAAGCAAAAGCTATTTGAGCTTGAGTTATTTGTGGTGTAAGATCAATCATAATTTCTCCGATAATTCTTCTGCCTTTGAAGCAATGTACCAACCTACTATAGCACTAATAAAATTTCCTGTCAATGTTAGCGCGTCTCTTGTTGCAAACACAGCAATTACCCAAATTACCACAAAATTCGATGCTACAGCAGATAAGACTTTTAGTTGTGACTTGGTATCAAGCTTTAGGGGGAGCATTAAATTAAACAGTAACAGATATGGAAGGGAAATTCAATATGTTTAGAAGGTATAAAAGAAGACATACTAATATATTGTTTGTTATATTTAGGTTATTACTTAGCCTTGTAATTTTTGCAACGCTTATTGCAGGATTATATTATGCCTATAAACATTTTTCAGGACTTGACCCTTTAAGGCTGGATCCCAAAAATGCTTTCTCTTCTGCAGTTGGCCTTTTATCCAAAATAAATTTGCCAAAAGATGTACAAAACACAATTAACCAAAATTTACCCGGTACTAAAGTAGCGGTTCATAAAGATACACCTTCAGTTTCAGGAGTAAATATTCAAAAACCCTCAAAGGAAGTCTTTAAATTCGTCCTTCTTTCTGACTCCCATTCCGATAATGTCTACCTTAAAAAAGCCCTGAATCAGATTAAAAAAGATTATTCTGATATAAGATTTATAATTGGACTTGGAGATTATACAGATGTAGGGACTTTGGATGAGTTAAAAAAGGTAAAAAATGAGCTGGATAGTATAGGTTTTAGATATTTTGTTACACCCGGAGATCATGATCTTTGGGATTCAAGAAACAAATCCTTATCTCCTTTGACAAATTTCAATCAGGTTTTCGGCCCTCCTTTTCAATCTTTTATCCATGAAAATTATCTTTTTTTATTACTTTTCAACAGTGACAATTACCAAGGGTTGGGTAATGACCAAAAAAATTGGTTAACAAATCAGCTGGATTCAAATCCAAATGTAGCGGGTATATTCATATTTTTACATGAGCCTTTCTTCCACCCATCTTCCGATCATGTTATGGGAAGGGTGGAGCCCAAATTGAAGGAAGAAGCTGAAAATCTCACAAAACAGCTTGCATCTGCCGGAGTAAAGAAAGTTTTTGCAGGAGATACACACTTTTTCTCCGAATATCAGGAGCCGCAAACGAATCTTTTTATGGTAACGGTTGGAGTAATAACCTCTGTAAGGAACTTACAACCCCCCAGGTTTGCCATAGTTTCCGTATTTGAGAATGGAAGTACCAGGGTTGAAGATGTAGAGGTAAATTAGATATAATGTTTGATTATGTTGCAAAGAACACTGATTCTTGTCAAACCAGATGCCATGGAGAGAAATCTCTCCGAAGAGATTATAAGAAGGTACAAAAAGGCAGGGCTCAAAGTTGTTAAAAAGAAAAAGATGGTTGCTCCGCTAAAGATAATAGAGAAACATTATCCTATGGATCCGGATTACCTTCGTTCTATTGGAGAAAAAACAATTGCAGCCGGTCAAAAAGTAAAATCGCCGGAGGATCAAGGAAGAAAAGTAGTTACCTGGCTAAGAGGTTTCATAACTTCCGGTCCAATAATTGCATTGCTTCTGGAAGGGGAGGATGCTGTAAATGTTGCTAGAGAGGTTACAGGATTTACAGACCCGGCTACTGCTGAAAAAGGCACTATCAGAGGAGATTTAGGAACAGACAATATTTTGGATGCCAATAGGGAAGAAAGGCCGGTTTATAACCTGATTCATGCTTCAGGATCAAAGGAAGAAGCAGAAAAAGAAATCAGGCTGTGGTTTGGATCTTCAGCCGGCTAAGACTATTTCCGCAGCTGCAAGCCTTATCGGATAAATTGCCTTTTTATCTTCATCAAAAGCACCAATCTCACTTAGTTTTCTCATTACCACCCCATTTTCTAAAAGATCTTTAGCAGTTAACTCATGATCGGTGGGCCCAAATGTTTTTTTAGCAATATCCATTCTGCCCATTCCAATATGGTATGCCCATCCTGCCAGATCTTTGCCAAACATTTGAGCCAGTTCAATTTGATAGGCAGTCCCAAGGAAAAAGTTATCCCATGTTTTTAAAAGGTTATATTCAGAGATCTGATACTTTGAGGCAATGGCTCTGGCAGTTTTAGGAGTAATTTGAGTTGGCCCCAGACCTGTTTGATCCTCATCTACAAATTGTGAATAATTTGTATCAGCTACCGCATCTGCAATACCATTGCTTTCAAGTTTTGAAGTAGCAAGAATTCTATTTACCCAAAAAGTTTTATCTTGTTGGGGAATATTAAGACGGGGATCATCCACCACATTTTCTACAATCCCTTTCCAGGCTAAAACCCTTTTATTTGATAACTCTTCTTTGGAAAGAATTAAAACTTGACTAGCTACACCTTTGTCGAATTTACTCTCTTTGGATCCTTGAAGGGATTCGACAGAGGGTTGATCTGAAACCTCGCTTGCAATTGGAGCTACATTAATTATGTCTTCAGACTGAAGTTGAGGACGGATGAATATGGTGGAGACTAAAGCTATACCTACAAATCCTGCTATTAGGGCGGATCGGTTAAGAGCTCTTCTTAGCTCTTTTCTTGAAACAAGTCCTAAAAGAGGATAACGTCTTAGGCTTCTGCCCTCTGCCCAAGCCTCCTGCCAGTCTATTCTAAAACGGTTACCGGTAGGAAGATATAGGCGTGCCGCGAGAACATCCGTAAAACTTCCTGCACTCTGAGCATCAGTTTGTTCAGCCATAGAATTATAATATCATTTAAAAATTCAGGAGTTTAATATCCTTCATAGGAAAACGCTTTTTGTTTAAAGAAACTAAGATAGTCTCATTGATATTAGCAGTTGCTGCAATTAAACAGTCAGCCAGACTTAAACTCTGTATTTTTTTATTAAACTCCTGCCAATAAAGTCCTCCAAGTTTTGCAACGGGGGGAGTAACATCAAAGTTTCTAAATTGATTCAATATTTCTTCAGTTTTGGTATATTCTGAAGGAAAAATATTTTTATATACTTCAGCAATAGTTATTGTTGAGATATGTAATGTGCCTTTTTCAGATAGATTTTTTAGAAGTTTTATGTATTTTTGCTTGTTTCTAAGCACCCAGATTATAATATCAGTATCAATAAGGTGCATATTAGAATTTACGGTCAAAGTTTTTTCTAGTTTCTCTTAACCATTTTATAACATCTTTTTTAGTTCGCCATTCAGGATGGTTTTCAGCAGAGAAAACCCCGGCTGCTTTGTCAAGAGCTTTCTGGAAAGCTACAGGATCAAATGTTTGTACAGGATTAATTTGAGCAACACTCATATCCCTTTTATCATCTCGGATCAACACTTGATTGCCTTGGGATACTTTATCCAGGTACTTGGACATATTATTTCGAAAGTCACTAATAGAAACTGTTAATGTCATAATTAGATATTAGTACATATTGTACAAATTGTCAAGGATAATTTAACTTAAATTTGTCCCATGGGTGGCACTAAATAGTAAAGCTACGAAAGGTGAGTATGGTATAAAAGATATACTTGTTATGCCCGAAAATCCTCTGATGATCCCTAAAGACAAGTAAGGTCGGGAGTCAGAAACTTCTCTTGAACTGTTTAATTATATTACAAAGAATATAGAAATTGTTGATTTATTTAATTCTGAGGTCCAAAGTTATTATAAAGGTGAAAAGCAATTTCCAGCTCAGAGCTATCCAGTTATGCTATAATCGTTTGAAGTTATGGATGACAAAGTTCAGAAAGATAATTTGACAGATTTAGCTTCAAACTTAGCTACTCAGAGCGATAATCCACAGCCTCAACAGACTGATAATAACCAACCAACAGATACCAACAATAATCAACAAAATCAACAGGATCAACAACCTGCACAAAATTTAGCAGATAACCAAGTAGTAGGCTCAAATGGTGAGGTAATTGATTTAGGCCAAACTTCTGAGGGCTCCATTAACAAGTAGGATTATTAGGGTGAAATTTCTTGAACTGTTTAAGTCTTCTCTTTATCCGACAGCAATGCTCCAAGAAAATGGTGATCGGATAGAGTTAAGCGAGGATCCGCCTGTTAGGCACAAGTGCACTATTTACTAAGTCTTTTACAAAATACTCCGGTTTCTGCTGACTTTCTGGATCCACTATAGCTTGAATTTCTCTCGCTATTTCATTTGATGTAAATGGTTGCCAATATACATAAGGGCTGGTCCATCTTAAAGAGCGATCAGCTGTCTCAATGTCCTGTACAGTAACAACTTCTCCTTGTGTATCAAATGCTAGTCCTTCTTTCCAAAGAAATGGGTACCTATTAGGAAAATCTGAAGCAACCATTCTTTCCCATGGAGTTAGATAAAAAGTCAAGGGTTTTTCTCCTGGAAGAGGAATACTTGTTGAAGTCATGTCGTCAGCCAAGTGAATAATTTTTTCAGCCATTCTGTCAGGCACTAAAGATGGAATACCATCGGATAACATTAAAAAGTCTCTAATACTTAAATGTCCAGTTTCTTTTCCAGCTCCTTCCATATAATTAATTAGTTCTGGATCTATTCCCTGGGTTTCCAGTATAGGTCTAATAGTTTCATATGCTTTGGGAGTATATGCTTCTTCGACAACACCTGCTCTAACGGCATTTCTTCGCATAATTTCAATTCTCTTATTGGCATCATGAACTAAGGCACGGCTTGTAACTAATTCTGTTTCTTCTGTTGAAAGTGCTCCCTTTTCCTGAAGCCTAAAAGCCAAGGTTTGTGCAAGTGAAGCAACGGCTAAACAATGTTCCCCGATATTAGTAAATGATTCTTCGTGAGGTTTACCAGTATATGGATTATCCATTCTTACGTCTTCTGTAGGGTGAACTCCGCCTATCCGCAAAATCTGTATGGCAAAGGGGAATCTATCTGAAAATTCTGTTAGACGGGTAAGAGGATCAAAAGATCTAGCTTCACTCAGAATAGCTGCTCTTTCTAGATTGGGCATTAATTCTTTGGCATCTATTAACATATTATTTTAGCTTTCTTGCTAGCTCATCAGCTAAAGGTTTTGTGGCTGTTGAAATGACCGGTAAATATTCACCTATTCCTTGCCCAAAGTCTAAATATCTTCTGTTGCCTATGTTGTTTCCATTTATATCCACAATTGATCCTCCTGCTTCATTCAAGATTCCAAAAGCCACTGCTATTTCTAGATTTCTTTTTCTGGTGCATTCTAAAACTATATCCGTCTCACCTGTTGCGAGCCTGAAGTAATACATAGAGGATACCCCCCAAGGTACACCCTTATTACCAATGTTTCCTAAATATACATCTTTAAAATCCTTCAATTTAGGGACAAATAAATTTTGATTGAATTCAAAACCTCCATCTATATACCCTCTTATTTGAGGATTTAAACTCATCTCTCCTGAGGTAGCAACTTGATAAGAGCGATCTCCTTCTAGAATAACTGCTCCTTGATTTTTAACTCCTAAAAGAATTCTTCCTGATGGATATTCTAATATTCCTGCAACAAGATAATCTTGATACCTGGGGTTTACCCCTTCAAATACAGCAAACATCGTGCCGTACGGGCCTGTTCCCATCCGGTAAGCATTTGTTCCGTCAATTCCATCCAAAACTCCTCTATATATAGGATCATTACTAACTGTTACCTCTCCATGTTCTTCAGAACTAATTACCATAGGGATTTGAGCCTTATCACACCCTTTAACAAAAACTTCTTCTGCCTCCCAGTCTGCTTTTAGAGTCGTTTCACCAAAAGCATTAATACTTGCATTAGATTTGCCTTCCTCGCCTAAGGCTTGGTGTACGTCGTACGCTTTTTTTAAAAGATCAACAGTGACTTTTTTTAAGTGTTCTATCTCTACTGATGTAGCCATTGAACCTATAATTATACCAGGATCTTAGAGGGAAAACAAATCTAACTGAATGGATGGCCCAAACTCATAGAAAAGATATAACAAGTTGCCATATTTAGCTATAATTAGAATATGGCAAAAGTTGGTAAAAAACCCTTAGTTGATGAGGAAGCTGATTTAATATTCCGCAAATTAGAGCCATACTTAAAGAAAGGGTTAAGTCTTAATAAAGCCTGTCTTGAGGCACAAATCCCCAAATCTACAGCCTATGATTTATACAAAGAATATGATGAATTTGCGGAAAGAATTGATACTTGTAAAAATTACCATGCTCTTTTAGTTGGTGATGTGTTTACCAAAGAACTAGAAAGAATAGCGGAGAAGCAAAATAAAAGTCAGAATTTGTCGGCTAATGAACTTAAATTTGTCCAATGGGTTGCACTAAATGGTAGAGCTACAAAGGAGGAATATGGTAGAAAAGATATACCTGTTATGCCAGGAGAAGAGCGCGAGAAAGAAAACTGTAAGTTAGGCATTAGATTTTAGATAAAGCAAAATACACCTTCTGTTAGGGTATAATTCTTTGAAGTATGCTTACGACCCAAGATTTTCTTAAACTTCTCCAAGGTTTACAAGGGCAAGATTCAAGTCAAGATA
>JBBTSA010000036.1:0-11027 GCA_038064895.1 Patescibacteria group bacterium | reverse complement strand
ACCTTCCTCAGGTCTAATTTTACCTAAGTGGTGGGATTCGTTTTAGAACTTAAGTTCGACTCACTACGTTCGCTCAAGGTTATAACCCTTCGACAAGCTCAGGGTCATGACCTTTCGACTCCGGTTCGACTACTTCGACTTCGCTCAGTACAAGTTCGCTCACCATCGCTCAGGACTATAGCCCTCTCTTCATTTTTAAGTAGAATCCGGATTTAACACAAATTTTTGCCGTAGTGCAATTTTGTGTCAGCTCATTTTCTTGGTTTTAATTCTATTTCCTTTTTAACCAAATCAAATTTAACAACAAATTTATCAAAAAAGCCATATTGGCCTAAAATTCCAACATTTTTAGGGAGACTAGCGAATACAATCTTTGTTTTAAAAACTTCTCCTTCCAGTTCTAAATTTATTTCACTTATAATCCCTTCAGTTACATCCCCAGTGGCACCGGTGAAATAAATCTTTGATAATTTATCTAAATTAATCTCTAATATTTCAGCCAGTCCAACAGGTAAAATGGAAAAATCTGCACCTGAATCAATTAGTGCTTCGTATCTTAAGGAAACTGAATTACTGCTGATGCTAATAGGAATTACTGATCTTTGTAGTTTTTGTTTTTTAGAAAATGGGGAAGGTAAATTGAGTTCTCTATATTTAAATTTCACTTATGATTCCTACAAAGTAAGTTAGTTTTTCTGGTACACTCATAAGAATTGGTTTTTCATAACCACCTTTTCTAGCTTTATCCCATGCTTCCTTAGCTGTTTTACCGGAAGCTAAAACCGTTACTTCATCATCTGCCAATGCTACCCATTTGCCCTTATATTTTTTATAAATTGGACTCCAATCAATTGCTTGCATATTAACCATTATACCATGAACAAGCCTTCTACATGAAGGGAACCATAGAGGAGGTTAAATAACCCTTTTTACCTTAGATTTGAGGTTGGTCAGCTTTAGGGGGTAAGAGAAATCTAGCTCCAAAACGATCTGAGGCTTGTTGAAACAAAGGCTCACTCAAGTTAGGATCTTGTGGTAAATCTAGAAACTCATCAATGAAATCAACTATTGCAGGTGTGGCTCTGGTGGTAAGTTCTTCTACATCATCAGGACTCCAGTCAGGATGATGTGATCCGATTAATTCCCTAACAATAGGAGTATCTTTATCAACATCACCTTCTGGTCCAGCCATTATTTTTTAATTTTTTCATAATTCTACTTGTTTGTCAATGGTTCTTGTCAAGTTTATCAAGAGTGCCATTCAAATGTAAATAATAAGTTTCTACTTTCAAGTTTGGAAAACGCTCTTTAATGGTTTTAGCAGCACGGTGCAAATCTCTTACATGATGATCAACATGTCCTTTACTCCCATATGCCCCGCAATCTTCATGGTTTATTAAAACTGCTTTTTTAATATAATGAAGCCTGACTGCAATGTCAATCTGATCTAATATGGTATCCAGGCTTTTGGCTGCACCTGCAAAAGCTCCCCTGTCATAAGTACCTGGCTTAAAATTTTCTGCTATGTACTTATTTATATATTCCTGAAACCTAAAATCTATGCAGGTTATAACTATGGCCTCTGCACTGTGGCTATCCATAACATGGTATTATACAATATGTTTATGTCCCAGCTGCATTTAAAAATTGTTACCCCTGAAAAGTTAATTTTTGATGAAGAGGTAAATCAGGTCAATGTTTCAACAGAAGACGGGCAAATTGGCATACTCCCAAATCACACTAATTTAATGGCCAAACTTGAACCAGGAGAACTGGTTATTAAAAGAGGTGGAAAAGTTGAGACTATGGCAATAGGAGATGGATTTTTACAGATGGCAGATAATACTCTTTCTATTATGACTGATTTGGCTGTAAATGAGGCTCAAATTGATGAAAAGGCTGTGGAAGAAGCTAAAAAGCGGGCTGAGATAGCTTTGGAACAAAAACTATCTGACGTTGAATATGCAGAAACATTAGCAGTCTTAGAAAAATCCCTAGCCCAACTCAAAATAAAAAGAAGACATAGAGTCCGCTAGTTATCTTGTAACATCGCTTTTACAAGGGTTTCCGCTGGGGTTTCTGGTTCTGGTTCAGATGAAGGCAGAACCGTCAGTAATCTATCTTCCAATTCAGCCAGCTCTTGATCCTGAGGACGAGTAGAAGAGTCCAATAATTTTCCTTGGGAGCCAAATATTACGGGAGCATCACTTCCCATAACAGTTCTGATACTATTTGCTATTTTCCTGGCAGTTAATTGTTGAACTCTTCCCATCCCTAGTTCACTGAAGCATACTGTAACAGGTCTTATAAGATCAGTAAAATAGCCTGATTCTATATCAGATCTCATATAATCTGTAATTGCAGATAAGAGAGCTAGAGAGCTTAATCTGTTCCTTCCATGTTCAGTTTTTGCCCTATCATCAAACCAGTGACCCTGAAGGTTACCTCTTACATCATAAGCTACAAGTTTAATTCCCCTTTGATTTCTACCACTAAAGGTATCTGCCTGTTCTAAAATATCACTAACTATAGCTATCGCTTCCATGGGATTATCTGATTGGTATAATCTAGCAGGTTCTCTTCTAAGTTGAGCTATTAAATGTCTGGCAGGAGGAATTAGTTTTTCAGGTAAGAAATCAGGGTTTGGGTAAGCAACCTTACCAGTTAAATGTGATCTAGCAACTCCCCTTGCACCGCGTCTTTTAAAGAGCTCTTCCATGTAATTAGTTAGTGGGTACCATGTTTGGGTTACTACCACTAAATCAGCGGAATTTTGGGTAAAGAATTGTTCAAGCCTTGCTTCTGGTCTGCTCATAGTGGAATTATATCAATATAGCGAGTAAAAGCAATGAACTAATACCACGGGTTTTTTTGAGCTTCCTTCCTAATTGTAGTACACTTTAAGGCATGGCCGAAAACGAAAGCCCGGATCTGTCCATAATAATCCTGAACTTTAATGTTCGGGATTTGCTTTTAAAGTGCTTAGATTCAATATTCAAAAACAAAAAGGTCTCTGATAAGTGGCAAATAATAGTTGTTGATAATGCTTCCTCTGATGGGTCTGTGGAAGCGGTAAAAGAAAAGTATAAGATTGCTTCGTCTCCGGCTTCGCCGGATCCTCGCAATGACAATGTGGAGTTGATTGCAAGCAAATCAAATCTAGGTTTTGCTGCTGGGAATAATAAGGCTATACCAAAAATTAAGGCACCAGTTGTGCTTTTTTTAAATCCTGATACTGAAATTGTTGGAGATGCTATAAATAAGTCACTTAAGTTTCTTAAGTCAAATCCGGATATTGGGGCTTTAACCTGCAGGGTTGAATTGCCGGACGGAAGATTGGATTATTCCTGCCACAGAGGTTTCCCTACTCCATGGAATGCTTTTTGTTATTTTTCAGGTTTATCCAAACTTTTTCCCAAATGGTCCCTGTTTTCAGGATACACAGCCAGCCACCTGGACATAAGAACCACTCATGAAATAGATTGTTTAACAGGTGCATTTTTAATGGTTAGAAAAATTGCCGGGGATCAAATTAACTGGTGGGATGAGGATTATTTTTTTAATGGTGAGGATATAGAATTCTGCTATAATCTTAAAGAAAAAGGGTGGAAAGTTTACTACTTTGCCGACGCTAAAATTATTCATTATAAGGGTTCCTCTACAGGAATTAAAAAAACATCTGCATTTAAAGTAGATAAATCCAGAAAATTAAAAGTTGTAGGATTTGCCACATCCGCCATGAGAATTTTTTATATGAAGCACTACTTTAAAAAGTATCCTCCCTTACTAAGAAATCTGGTATTACTGGGTATTAAATTTTTAGAACATTTCAGAAAAGTAAAGGTGATGGTAAGTTAAAATGATGAAAAATTTAGATGTTTCAATTATTATTTTAAGTTTCAACACCAAAGATATTACCGATAGATGTTTAACCAAACTTGAGGCAGCCAAAGATTATTGCCAAAAGAAGATTGGAAACAAAATTAATATTATTGTTTTAGATAATGCTTCAGACGATGGCTCTGTTGAAATGATTAAAGAGAAGCATCCGAAAGTTAAACTCATTGTTTCCAAAATAAATACAGGTTTTGCCAAAGGCAACAATATTGTCATGAAGCAAACCAAAACCCCTTATTTTTTTCTTATAAACTCTGATGTATACGTTGAGGAAGACTGTCTTTATAAGGCTCTGGCGTATTTTAGGGTTAATTTAAACTGTGATGTTTTAGGCCCAAGGTTAAATTATGCTTCGGGACAACTTCAACCTTCAGCAGGTTTTTTACCCAATCCTCTAAACATTATCTTTTGGATTTTGGGTTTAAGTTTACTGCCCATAATTGGTAGTATAACTGCTCCATTCCACCCAAAAGGTAAAAGTTTTTTTTCCAAAGCCCATCAAGTTGACTGGATCATGGGAGCTTTCTTTGCCATTAAAAGAAAAGTTTTTGTTAGTACCAAAGGTTTTGACGAGACTTTATTTATGCACATGGAAGAAGTTGAGTGGTCTAAAAGAATTAGAGATGCTGGATTTAAAATCTGGTATGTGCCGCAGATTGAAATGGTGCATCTTCACGGTGCATCCACCAATTTTGATCTGTCAAAAAGTTTTTTAAATGAACTGAAGGGAATTAAGTATTATCTTAATAAGCACTATCCCCTGTTTTCTTTGCCTGTTAAACTAATTTTAATTTTTGGGCTCATACTTAGAGTTATAGTTTTTTCTCTAATCGGAAAAACAGCCAGAGCCAGGGTTTATCTGGAAGGGCTGGGGGTAGTCTGATGAAAATTGCAATAATTACACTTAATTATAATGGTAAAAAAGACACCTTAGAATTTTTAGAGTCTTTGAAGAAACTGAAAACTGTTCTGCCGAAGGCAGATTATTTAAACTTGGAACTGAAAATTGTTGTAGTTGATAATGCCTCAAGTGATGGTAGTGTTCCGGCTATACACACACAATATCCTGATGCGGATATAATTCAAGCCGGTTCTAATCTTGGATATGCAGGTGGATACAACAGAGGTTTGGAATATGCACAAATTTGGGGGGCTGATTATTTTTTAATTATAAATAATGATACTTTAATAAACGATGAGAATTTGCTATTTGAGTTGCTGAATACTTTTAAAAAGGATAACGTAGGTCTTGTTTCCCCTAAAATTTATTTTGCAAAAGGTTTTGAGTTCCACAAAGAGAAATATCAGGATGAAGATTTAGGTAGAGTTATATGGTTTGCCGGAGGTGAGTTTGACTGGGATAATATTGGATCAATTCACCGCGGTATAGATCAGGTGGATAATGGTCAATATGACGATATTTCCGAGTCGGAAATAATAAGTGGTGCCTGTGTATTTGTAAAAAAAGAAGTGTTGGAAAAAGTCGCCCATTCGACAAGCTCAGGGTTAAAAGTATTTGATGAAAAATATTTTTTGTATTTTGAAGATAGTGATTTTACAAAAAGGGCCAAAGAAGCTGGTTTTAAAACCTTTTATAATGGTAAGACTTCAATTTACCATAAAGTTTCTCAATCAACAGGAATTGGATCTTCTCTGACAGATTATTACCACACAAGGAACAGACTTACTTTTGGTATGAAATATGGAAGGCTTAAGACCAAATTTGCTTTGCTTCGTGAGGCAATAAAGCTTTTTATATTTGGAAGGAGGGCACAAAGAATGGGAATTTCAGATTATTTTTTGGGAGTACTTGGCGGGAAAGCCGAATTGATGGAGCCTGCCTCAAAAGTTGAATATCCTTTAAAGCTTTCCATAGGAATTGTTAACTACAATACTGCCAACCTTACCAAAAATGCCCTGGATAGTATTTTCAAAAAAGGATCAGGATTTGATGAAAAAAATATGGAAGTGATAGTTTTGGATAATGGTTTAATTGACCCTTGCAAAGATTTTATAAAAGAATATCTTCTCGAAATTAAATATTTGCAAAACAGGGAAAATGCGGGTTTTTCCGGAGGATATAACAAAACAATAAAATACTCTTTGGGGCAGTATTATTTAATGATTAATTCAGATGTGGAAGTTTTAAAAGATGGGTTGAGTGAACTGATAAAATTTGAGGATAGCCAAAACGGAGAAGCTGTTTTGGGAGGCAGGCTGTATTTTCCGGATGGAACTGACCAGGATTCTGTTTTTCATCTGCCGACTATAACAGGAGCTTTTAAGGAGTATTTTTTGGGTGAGAAGGGGACATATTTTATGTATCTTCCGAAAGTTTATAAACCCTTAAAGGTTGATGGATTTGCAATGGCATGCTTTTTTATTCCGGGAAAAATTTTAAATAGAGTTGGACTTTTGGATGAAGGGACATTTATATTCTTTGAGGATATTGAATACTGCAGAAGATTAAAAAAATATGGGATACCTTTGTATTTTGTACCCTCTGCCAAATTTTCCCATCACCATGGAGCTTCTACTAAAAAAATTGGAAAGAAAGAAGCTTTTGGCTTTCTGAAAAAAGGTGCAATACATTATCATGGTTTAGTCTATTACAGTATGCTTACTTTTATACTCTGGCTGGGACAAAAATTCGGAAGAGTTAAAACCCCAGTATCCAGGTGGACTAATAAGTAATCTATACCAAATATTGTATCTTGACAAAGCATGAAGCCTTCATTCTATACTGGATTATAGATGCAAAAAGAAAAAGGCTCGCCTCGCTTCGCTCGCGAAGCGGGAGTTGTTGCCTTGGCTGTTCCTCTCCTTTTACTGCTTATTTTAGGAGCAGTTATTTTTATTGTTATTTCTTCTGGTATTATTAAAACAACTACTTTACCAAAACTTCCTGGAGTAGGAAAAGAACCTACAGTTTCTTTGCAAAAACAATATCAAAATCCGTTTGATAAGAATGCTCAATATGTTAATCCATTCTCACAGTATAAGAATCCTTTTGATGCTTTAAAGCAAGCTAAATAGATGAAAGTAAGTATTTTTACAATTAACCTTTGGTTTCTATTAAAAAGATTTATTCTCTTAGGTGTTGCATTGCTTTTTGTGTTAATATTCCAATCCAGCATTTTAGTTTCTCCATCACATCCTTTTATAGATAGCGATGGTGATGGCATTGATGATTTTGAAGAAAATAGCGGTCGTTATCAGGACCCAGAAGAAAAAGCCAAAATTTATGGTGTTGCTTTTCCTATAGCAGAACTGGGTAATTGCGGGGATTATTTATCTTGTAGAACATATTGCGAAGATCCTGTTAACTCGACCTCTTGTATAGATTACGGAAGAAGTAAAGGGTTCTATCAGGGTGAATCTGATGATAAAGTTAGGGATGTTTTAGCTAAGGCAAAAACTTCGCTTGGTTGCGACTCATATGAAGCTTGTCAAAACTTTTGTGAGGTACCTGCTAATTTTGACAAATGCAGTAGTTTTGCAAGAGGCCAGGGTATTGTAGGCGGCCATGTTGAAGATCCCGGGAAAAGCGAGATTGTATCAAGGGCAAAAGAAGTTTTGGGTTGTTCATCTTCTGATGCTTGTAAGTCATTTTGCGAGCAGGAGGCTAATGCGAAGAGATGTTCTGATTTTGCAAAAGAAGTTGGACTGCATGGTGGAGAACATCCGGTTGGGCCGGGGGGGTGTACATCAGAATCAACATGTAAGTCGTTTTGTTCTGATCCCAATAATTTCCAGATTTGTAAAGGGTTTCATGATGTAGCCGGCGGACAATTTAGCGGTCCGGGAGGTTGTAATTCAGAAGAGTCCTGTAGGACATATTGTCAGCAAAATGAAGCACAGTGTAGTAGAGCTTTTGGAGGTCCAGGGGGTCCAGGAGCCTCACCTCCGCCAGGATATAATCCTTCAGAGATGTGTAACAGAACTCCCAACTGTGGGTGGACCAATAACGGTTGTCAATGTGGATTTTATGGGGAGACTAAGGAAACAACCCAGAAAGCTGGAGAATATGCAGCTTACTGTCAGGCAAACCCTGATAAGTGTAAGCCTGGAGGAACAGGTGGTTTTGACAGTGTACAGCAGCGACATGAGTTTGAAGATTACTGCACAAAGAATCCTGATCAATGTAAGCCCCCAACTACAGGAGGTACTGGAGGCTATGGTGATCCGGCTACAGAATGTGCCAGATATGGTTGTACTTGGAGCAATAACTCTTGTCAGTGCAGCGGGATCCATCCATATTCTTATCCAACACCAGCAGGCGGAGAGGGTGGCGGGACCTATTCTTATCCTACACCGTATGATAACTATTCTCCCCACCCTTACTCCTATCCCACTCCTGGAGGTTATTCTTATCCCAGCCCAACTGGAACTTATTCCTATCCATCGCCATCATATGGAACACCATCCTATGGTACACCTGCTGAATCCTATTCCTATCCAAGTCCATCATATGGAACACCATCCTATGGTACACCTGAACCTTATGGAACCCCTTCATATGGAACACCATCTTACCCAACTCCAGGTGAAACACATGGGGTATCAACTGGACCAAGTTTATTTGAACTAATTTGGCAGGTACTCACAAGGTAGTTGTACTATTTATTTTTTTAATAGGCCTTGTCATCAGGCTTGGTAGATTAGATTATCCCCTGATAGGTACTTTTGCATGGGGAGACGTATATTTGACAAAACACTCTTTGACTGCTAGTTTAAATAAATGAGGATTTTAAGACTTCTTGCAGTGATACTACTGCTTGTAGGGGCCTACTACCTACTCACCAATTTTAGGCCTGCCTCGCCGGCAGGCGGGCCTCAAGCTAAATTAGGAACTTCAACAACTTCTACTTCCTGGCAGGATGCCCCTGAAATGAAGGACATCCTGGATCCTTCCGATCAGGAGAAAAGACTTAAGGCAGGAAGAAAACTGGTTGAGCGGGTGGGGGTGGAAGATGCCTTGGAGATTTTGGAACACTCCCCTCTTCCCCATACAGGAGAAGGACATTTGGTTGTTCATCAGATTGGTTTCTATGCTTATCAGACATTCGGTGTGGATTCCATCCTAAAATGCAAAGACTACTTTTTATATGCTTGTTATCACGGGACAATAATAGAGGCAGCATCGGACCAGGGCTTTGATGCAATTTCCAAAATGACTGACAAATGCAAGGCTTCACCTGTTAGGCATTTCCAGTGTGTTCATGCCGCAGGACACTCAATTTTGGCAATTTGGAATTATGATTTGCCAAAAGCTTTGGAAACCTGCGATTCAATTTATGAAAAAGATACTGCTTTCCCTGAAGCCTTAAGCTCCTGTCATAACGGAGCATTTATGGAAAATTTATTTGGGGTGCATGATTGGGGCAGCGGAAAAGAGGCAGTCCGGGACTGGTTAAAAGATGATGATCCGTATTTTCCCTGCAACTACTTTGAAGAAAAATATCAAAGGGGCTGTTGGTTAAATCAGGCAGCTAGAATTTATCAGATGAATAGTAATGATATTGTAAAAACAACAGAGCTTTGTGAAGGGGTAGGTAATGAGCAGTATGTAGCATGGTGTATGGATAATGTGGCAAGGCAGATCCACCCTTTGACTAATGGGGACCCAATAAAAACCTTTGAACTTTGCCAACAAGTAGGGCAAAGATGGTATGACAACTGTATAGTTGTAAATGCCGGATCTTTCTATTCTGTTGGGGGAAAAGAGCAGGCAATATTTATTTGTCAAAATGTTCCGCCACATCTTAAGGGTGAATGTTACCAAAGGATAATCGGCCAAATTGTTTCAGATCCCATTGAAAGATCGGAAAAAGAAAAACTTTGTCAAAAATTGGAAGGGCCATATCAGAGCCAATGTTTTGACCCCTTGACAACGTAATAAGAATGTAAGAATAATAAAGATAAGACCTTTTTATGCCCAAAGATCAAAAGGGAGTTATACATTTAGCCCTACCTTTAGTCTTGCTGCTTATTGCAGCGGCTGTTGCACTCATTTATTTCGGAGTTATTCAAAATCCCCTTAAAAATCTAAGAATAGGATCATCGGTTCCAAAAGTTGATTTAAAAAAAGAATATAAAAATCCATTTGATAAAGAGACTCAATACGTTAACCCTTTTGAGACTTATAAAAATCCATTTGTTACAAATATATAAATGACTAAGCTTTTGTCCATAAATTTTATTAGGTCAATACTCTTAATTGGGTTTGCTTGTTTGGCAATATTTATTGCTGCAAGTTCAGTTTTCTCACAAAGCCCATCCCCTGCTACTGAAGATTCCGGTTCAGTTGCTCCTTCGGAGGTTAAACTGGTCTTTCCTATAGAAGATTTGGGTGGATGTGCTTCCTTGGAAGATTGTACAAATTATTGTGAGGATCCTGTAAACTATAATAGTTGTAAAGTTTTCGCAAAGGAACAAGGTTTTTATAAGGATGATGTAAGTACTTATGCTGACCAGGACTTTTGGAATGATGCCCAAGGAGAGCTAGGATGTAATTCAACTGATTTATGTATAACTTTATGTTCGGATCCTGCTAGTCATCCGGCTTGTGACAGTTTTGCAAAAAGAAATGAAATTCCAGGAGGCTACGTGGATGAACCGGATAAGCCGGAATATTTAGCAATTGCTCAAGATGTTTTGGGATGTGATAGTGCCGCATCCTGCGGAAACTTCTGTGATGATCCTGCC
Organism: Patescibacteria group bacterium; assembly: GCA_038064895.1. Classification (GTDB taxonomy): domain Bacteria; phylum Patescibacteriota; class Microgenomatia; order Daviesbacterales; family UBA10151; genus JBBTSA01. The sequence continues at coordinate 422 of JBBTSA010000036.1, read as the reverse complement.
AATGCTGATAAATGTACTGATTTTGCAAATCAGGTAGGACTTTTGGGTGGTACAACAGCCGCAGGTCCCGGAGATTGTCAGACTCCTGAAACTTGTGGGGTATACTGTTCTGATCCTGCCAACTTTGGACAGTGCTCAAGTCCCAATCAAGGTGGTAATACTGGTTTTGCTGGCCCGGGTGGCTGTAATAGTGAGGCATCTTGTAGAACCTATTGTGATCAAAATCCAGAACAGTGTCGTTCTTACTCTCCGGGCTCAAGCGGTGTTTATATTACATTGGGTTGTTCCGAGGGAGAGTATCATGGTCCTGGAGGAGTTTGTACAGCTTTAGCCGATACTCAAAAAGCTGCAAGTTGTGTGGGATCTAACAAATATTGGGACGGTTCTGCATGTCAGGATACACCTCCGGTAGGTATAAACCC
>JBBTSA010000035.1:0-17341 GCA_038064895.1 Patescibacteria group bacterium | reverse complement strand
CCGAAACGTAAAGTCGTCGGAAAAGATATAGTCTGATTCTCTAAGAAATTAGAGTTAACTAAATGACGAGAGGACCGAGATGAGGAAACCTCTGGTGTGCCTGTTGTATGTTGAATGCAGCGCAGGGTAGCCACGTTTCTAACTGATAAGCGCTGAAAGCATCTAAGCACGAAGCAGACCCCAAGATTAGGAATCTTTTAAGATCCCTGGAAGACTACCAGGTCGTCCGTATGGGCGAACCTCGCCGCAAGGCGGGTTGATAGGAGAGCGGTGTAAGATCTGTAAGGATTTTAGCCTACTCTTACTAATGATCATCGTTGAGATTTTTTGACTGAAAGCCTTTCTATACGTATTCACATTTCAGGGTGCAAAACCTACTAATGATTGCAGTTCTTTATACCCATAAGGTATATTTTAAATGATGGGTATTAAAGATAACGCGTTTACATTAGTCGAGCTACTGATAGTTATTTCAATAATTGTTGTACTGTCTATAATAGGTTATGCTGCATTTAACGGGTTATCATCTTCTTCTGAAGACTCCAAAAGAAACTCCGATATTAATGCTATAGGCAAGGCATATGAAGTAAAATTTGATTCTTCAGCCGGTCTTTATCATCCATTACAAAATGAGGATTTTGCCGGTGGTCAGATTCCAACTCCTCCTGAAGGTGGACAATATAGCGGTCTTTTAGCTTCAGATGCTCCTGGTTTTCAAATATGTGCAGCCTTAAAAGGAAACCCTGGTTCAACTTGTTCTTCTCCAAGTCCAACTTGTTTTTGTAAAATTTCATCGCAAGGAGTATATATACCTTATGGAACTCCATATGATACACCGTACTCTACTCCCTATACAACGCCTTATACTACCCCACCACCACCGGATTCAGATGGAGATGGTTTTGACGCAACAGCTGATTGTAATGATAATGATGCTGATGTTTTTCAAAATGTGGCTAATTTGAAAAAAGATCAGGATCAGGATAATTATACAGTTACTGCTGCTTCAACAGAGTGTGTAGGTACATCAGTAATTGTATTGACCAGAACATACTATAAAGATATAGACGGAGTTAATTCATGGCTTGCAGGAGCAGGAGCAGGTACTGATTGTTATGATAAACATCTCAATGCCCGACCGAACCAAACTGGCTATCTCGCTACTACCCGGGGAACATCTGCATTGGGTAATGATTTTATCGGACAAACCTGGAACTCTTTTGATTACAACTGCAATGGTAGTGAAGAACCAAGGTGGCCTCAAACTAACTTGCCGGCTGTTGCTTGTTATACCACCATTCAATCTGGAGTTGGAGGTTATATCACCACTCCTCCTGCCTGTGGGGTATCCGGTACTTTCCGACGTTGCAGTGAATATTATCAGGCAACTGCATGTCCGGTTACAGGGGCGAGCTGTAATCCAACCAATGCCTGTGAAAACAACTGTACTGTGAGTGGTGTTACTTATACAATTGCGTTTTGGAGTGTAAATCAAATTTTAGTAATTCAAAGCTGCAGATAGAAATATGAAGATTTTTAAAAGAGGGTTTACCCTAGTTGAACTGCTTATTATTATTGTAATAATTACAATACTTGCAGTAGCAGGTTTGGCTTTTTTTGGAAACTTTAACAAATCTGTCAAAATCCAAAGAGGCAAAGGGGATGTAAATGCTATAGCCAGAGCAATGGAGGTTAAGTATAATTCTGGAACTAATCAGTACCAAGCAGTTTCAGAATCAGATTTTGCTTCAGGAAGTTTGCCCAAAGCTCCAATAGATGCCCATTATATTGCTGCATTTTCATCTGACATGAGCGGCTTTAGGGTATGTGCCAACTTGTCTGATACAACAACGTGTCTTAGCTCATCCTGTTACTGTTTTTGTGTAAGTTCTGCTCAAGGAAGTTTTAATGAGGTATCACCAATAATATTTTATGAAAACCCTTGATACATTTAATGAGCCTAATATTGAAAAACCGCAGGTCCTTGTGGGAGGGGAAGGGAGGTTTCCTAAACTTTTTGTTATTATTTTGATAATAATTGTTCTGCTTTTAATACTTTTTGGATTTTTATTTAAAGACAAAATCCAAAAAACTCTATTTCCATCCTTACCTCCATCCGTTCCTTCAGTTCAAAATGTCCCTGCTGTTGCAGATGAATTATTAGTTAAATTTAAATCCGGTCTTTCTGATCAGGTAAAACAGGAGATTATTAAAAAATACAGCCTCACCCTGATTGAAACCATAAAGCTTAAAAACCAGCCATATGTAGACCTTTTTAGAGTAGATCCCAAAGAAAGGGATAGTATTTTAAGAGAACTTCAGAAAAATCCTAATGTAGAATTTGCAGAATTAAACGGTATAGGATATGTACAGCTTGTCCCTCTTGTCCCTAATGATACGTATTATTCATCAAACCAATGGTATCTGCCCATGATAAAAGCTCCGGAAGCTTGGGCTATGACCCTGGGTGATTCTAATCTTAAAATAGCTTTAATGGATAGCGGTATTGACTGTACTCATCCGGACCTTTCTGCAAAAGTAGATACAATCAAAGGATGGAATTTTTGGAATAATACCAATGCTTTCTGTACTGATTGGTATGGTCACGGGACAGTTATGGCAGGCTTACTTGCCGCTTCAACCAACAATAGTACAGGTATAGCCAGTTTAGGGTGGGATGTAAAAATGATATCTTATGTGGTTTGTAAGGATAATTCAGAACCGAATCCAGGTGCATGTAGTGCAAGTTATCTTGCTCAGGCTATAGACCGGGCTGTTACTGATGGAGCTAAAGTAATCAACATAAGTATTGGTTTCACATTCGGTTTCTCTTTTGTGGATGCAGCTATTCAGAATGCTGTTGAGGCGGGGATAGTATTAGTGGCCTCCTCCGGTGACAGTGGCGCTTCTGTTGTTATGTATCCTGCATCTAATACCAATGTTATTGCTGTTGGAGCGGTTAATCAAAGTGGCGGGAGATGGAGTGGTTCTCACACAGGACCCCAGTTGGCTGTAATGGCTCCGGGAGTAAGTATTTTTTCTACAAGACGAGTAATTGCAGGCAGTTATACAACAGTCACCGGTACTTCTGCATCTTCTCCCCAGGTAGCAGCCCTGGCAGCCTTAATTTTATCTGTTAATCCAAGTTTGACTCCGGCTCAAGTCAGAAATATTATTACCTTAACAGCTACCTGTCCTTCCGGACAAACCTGCCCCAATGATAACTATGGTTACGGACTAATTAATGCTCAAGCAGCCTTACTGGCAGCCAGCGGAGGTTCTCCTTCCCCAACTCCAACACCTACCCCAACTCCCACTCCAACACCAACACCAACACCAACTCCCAGCCCAACTCCAGACTGTGTATTATAAATCTATGAGTAATGAATTTACTAATCCATCAACAGAAGATTTAAAACCAACAGTCTTACAACAAAGTGGTTTTCCAAAAAGGAACCTGGTGGTTATTATTTTAGGCTTTTTATTGGTTGCTTCCATTATTGTCATATCTGCATTTCTAATTAGAAATAAAATGCAATCCGAACTGCCTCAAAAAAGTACCGCACAACTTATCCCTGCTGTGCCAGACCAGATCATAATCCAGTTTAAATCTACCACTTCTGAACAAACCAAACATGAGATTATTAAAAAATATAACTTAACTTTAGTTGATACCCTTAAAATAGGAAAAGAGCCGGAGTATAATCTTTTTAAAATTGATTCTACAAAAAGAGATGCTACCTTAAATGATCTGAAAAACAATCCAGATATACTAGATGTTGAACTAAATGGGATTGGACGTTCTCAATTTACCCCTAATGATCCCAGTTATTCATCCAGTCAATGGGATCTTCCCATGGTTAAAGCCCCAGAGGCCTGGGATGTTACTCCAGGCAGTAACTCCATTACAGTAGCTGTAATTGATACCGGCATTAGATGTAGCCATGAAGATTTAACTGGGAGGATAGATACCAATAAAGGACAAAGCTGGCTCTCTGCAAGTCCGGACAAATGTACTGATTACAATGGTCATGGAACAGGATTAGCTGGTAGGATTGCTGCCTCCACCAATAATTTTAAAGGCATAGCCAGCTTAGCTGGTTTGAACAATAATATAAAAATAATATCTTATATAGATGCTGACAGTAGTAATAGTTATTCTAACTTTAATCAAGCTCAAGCTATTAATAAGGCAGTTTCTGATGGAGCTAAAGTAATTAACTTAAGCCAAGGGACGTTAAGCTCTAATGCTTTTACTACAGCTGCTCTTGATGCAGCTTATACTGCAGGAGTGGTAGTGGTTGCTTCTTCCGGAAACGTATCATTTGGTTGTAGTAGTGGTGGTATTCTTTTTCCTGCAAATTACGGACAGGTTATGGCTGTAGGGTCAGTGAACTCATCAGGCTCATTGTATAATACTTGTACTGGTCCCAAAATGGCAGTAGTAGCTCCAGGACAAAGCATTTATACTACTAATAGGACCAGTGACGCTGCTTATTCAAGTATGAATGGAACTTCATTCTCTACTCCCCAGGTTGCAGCTTTGGCAGCCTTAATTTTATCTGTTAATTCCGGTTTAACTCCGGCTCAAGTCAAAAATATTATTACCTCAACAGCTACCTGTCCTGCCGGACAAACCTGCCCCAATAATGACTATGGTTACGGACTAATTAATGCTCAAGCTGCTTTACTGGCAGCCAGCGGAGGTTCTCCCAGTCCATCTCCGAGTCCATCCCCAAGTCCATCACCCTCGCCATCTCCTAGCACAAGTCCTTCTCCTAGTCCTTCTGCCAGCCCTGATTGTGTACTTTAATAGGATGTGATATACTGATAACCTCGGTGGTTTGTGCGGCATGGTCCCATCCCTTCCCATCCCGAACAGGGTCATGAAACGTGCCAGCGGGGACGATAATATATCCGCAAGGGTATGTGAAAATACCTCACTGCCGGGATTAAAAGAAAGAAGGTGTTCATGTTTGGTAAAAACTTCACAAGATAATCCCAGTTCCATAATGGAGAGGCTTTTGGCCTCCTCCCCTAAAAAAATTACAAGACTTAATCGTGGTGAGAAAGTTGAGGGAGAGATTGTTGCAAAAGGGAAAAAAGAACTCATTTTAGATATCGGGTCGAAAGCAGAGGGAGTTTTACAAATTAGAGATCTTCCAAAAGATCAGCAGGAAGCTCTTAAGCCGGGAGATAAATTTGAAGCATTTGTTGTTTTGCCGGAGAATGAATCCGGTCAAGTAACTTTAGCTCTTCATCAAGCATCCGGCCCATCGCAAAAATATAAAGGTGCAAATTGGGCCAAATTTCAAAATGCGCTAAATAAAAAGAGCAAATTGCAGGGAAAAGTTTTAGAGATTAATAAAGGCGGTTTGATCATGGAAGTAGAGGGAATACGGGGGTTTTTACCAAATTCTCAAGTAGGTTTTGAAGCCCTTGTGAGTGTAAAACAGGGGCTGGAGACTCTAGTAGATCAGACAATGAATGTAACGGTTGCAGAAGTTGATACCCAAAATAACAGATTGATTTTCTCACAAAGGGGACAAGTCTCTCCAGATTTAATAGAAAAAATTAAAAAGTTTAAACAAAATACAAAAGTTAGAGGTAAAATTGTGGCTATACTTCCGTTTGGACTGGTTATTGATCTGGATGGTACAGAAGGTTTAGTTTTTATATCCGATGTATCCTGGGAAAAGGTAGAGGATTTAGGCTCAATATACCAGGTCGGTCAGGAAATTGATTCTCAAGTTTTGAGTTTAGATGAGGATTTTGGAAGAGTTAATCTTTCTATAAAACATCTAAGTGAGGACCCGTTTATAAAGATTTCAGCAAAGTATCCCGCTGATGAAATGATAAAAGGGGAAATTACAGAAATTACCAATACCGGAATAGTTGTGAAGCTGGATCCCTCGACTGGTTCGACTACTTCGACTATGCTCAGTACAAGTCCGCTCACCACAGGTTCGCTCGGGACAGGTGGGGTAGAGGGGTTTTTGCCCGCATCTAAAATTGGTGATACAAGATACGAAGTTGGATCCAGTATGAGCTTTTTGGTGGATGGTGTTGATAAGAATAAAAGAAGAATAAACCTTGCCCCTTTTATTACAACAACTGCAGGGCTTATATACAAGTAGTTGACATTTTCTTTGTTTTAGCTTTTAATAGGACCATGGATAAGAAAGATGAGAACACAGAAGAAAAAGATTTAAAAGAGCAGTCAAAGAAAGAGAAAGCTGACGCAGTCGGAACAAATGATTCAAAGGATTCTGGAGAGGAGTTAGAACCTGAAAGCGAGGAACAACCAAAGAAATATTTTCACCCTTCTCCGTCATCTGATTTATATGCAGGCTCACATTCAAGATCCGGTAAAAAAATGCCCTTTCTTTTGGGCATTGCAATAATTATTCTTATCCTTGGAGGCTTATTTTATTTCTTAAAAGCAAGACCTAAAGCATCAGTAGAACCGTCTCCTTCTTCTGCTACGATTGCTGAGGAGTCTACACCCCAACCTTCACCAACTCCCGAATTTGATCGATCCAAGTATACTTTAAGAGTATTAAATGGAACCTCAACACAAGGTTTAGCAGCCTCAACTTCTGCAAAATTAAAAGATTTGGGATACAACATAGAAAGAACGGTAAATGCCACAAATTCGGCTTTCCTAAAAACAATAATTAGAGTAAAGCCGAATCTTGAGGAACTTTTAGAAAATCTTTTAAAGGATCTAGCCGGTATTGATATTGAAGGAGAAGAAGGTCCTGAACTTAAAGATTCAGATACCTCTGGTGGAGAAGTGATATTAGGATCACAGTAACAAGTACAGAAGTAACAAGTGACAAGTTATTTCTTGTTACCTTTACCTAACTTGTTACTTGTCACCATTCCTCATTTGTGGCAAAATGGTAGTGCCAAGGCTTATTTAAGTTTTCATTCATTCTACCTTGGCAGAAGGATTCATTCTTGTGCGTTTAAGGCTAATTTTGCGCCTTTTATGGGCTTTTATATTTGCAACCTTTGCACTCATATATTCTGAACTTATCCCGCAGATACCGGGAGCTCATCCGACCCTTGTAAGAGCTGTTGTAACTGTTTTCGCCGCATGGGTGGGTTATATAATTTTTCCCGATTTTGCCCACTGGATAAAGCTTATAAGTTTGACAACATCCAATTTTTTTGTGCACAGGGTTTCCCAAGAACTTATGAATCAACTTATGAGACTTCCAAGAGCCCGTTTACCCTTCGGCTTCGCTCAGGGTCAACAAACCCCGCAAATAGGTAGTGTTCAACTTACAAGGCCTTTAATCTTGGATACATCAAGCATAATTGACGGCAGAATCTTGGATATTGCAAAGACAGGATTTATAGGAGGACTTATACTTGTGCCTAATTTTGTATTAACAGAGCTTCAACAGGTATCTGACTCCAAGGATGATTTGAAAAGACAAAGAGGAAGACGGGGTTTTCAGACCGTTGAGGAGCTTAAGAAGCTTAAAAGTTTGCGTCTTGAGATATGGGATAAACAGCAGTCCGGTACGGAGGTGGATGATAAGCTGATAAGCCTTGCCAAATCCCTGCATGGCAAAATTTTAACTACGGATTTTAATCTTAATAAAGTAGCAACCCTTTCAAATATTCAAGTTTTAAATATTAATGATTTGGCAAATGCGGTTAAAACTATAACTATCCCCGGAGAATCATTAGAGATAAAGGTTGTGCATCTTGGCAAGGATTCAAATCAAGGAGTGGGGTATCTTCCTGACGGGACTATGGCTGTAGTAACAGATGCGGCTGATTCTATAGGGAAAACTATAAAAATAGAGACAACTAAGACAATACAAATTCCCCAGGGCAGGATGATATTTGGGAAGAAAATAAATTGACCTAATTGACCTAATTAACCTAATTGATCTAATTTCTAAATAAATCCCAATGACCAAATGACTAATTTGGGACATTTAGACGTTAGTCATTATTTAGGTCAATTAGAAATTAGTAATTAGAAATTTCAGTTATCCACATCTCCAAATTTTCTGTTAATATCTCAAAGTAACATATGAATTCGGCCTATTATACCAACCTAACTCTCACATCTTATCCTAATCTCAAAACTACAGGCCTAGTATATTTTCATGTAAATTATTCTATGGGGTAGATAAAACTTGACAAATAGTATATGACATGGTAATGTTAATTTATGTTTGGTTTAAGACTTGCTACATTTGTAAAAAAAGATAAAAGGTCGAGAAGAACATTTCAAAAGGATGTAATTGCAGAGCAGGTTAAAAAGGTTTTAGAGGCTGAAGACCAAAAGTTAATACTTATGGTACGGAGTTAATAAAAAGGGTTCCTTGGAAGCAGACGGACCAAGGAGCCCTTTTTGCACTTTCACAAAAAAAAGAGCATTTAGATAGTTACTACACGCGAAGCGTGGAACTATCGCAAGGCTCTTTTTTTATGGTTTCACCATAAAAAAAGAGCATTACTACCGCAGACGGACTCGAATAGCAATGCCCTTTTAGTGATTTCGAAGATAACCTCAAGAGCAGATAGAAGTTATCCTCTAAAATATAGAGTAGAGCAAATTTTAGGGGGTTGTCAAGACCCCAAATTAGCTTCAGGTTTAAAAAATTGGGTAACTTTGAACCTCAAAACGAGGAGTTTGGAAAGCGAACTTGCTCGCCTCGTGACTGGAATCGGGGGTTTGTCTAGGGCAGGGACAAGCTCCCGATTTTGAGCATTAGGCTCGCAAGTTCTGAGGGCAGGCCTTCGCCTGCCGAAGCAGGCTACGTCCTGCGAAGGCAGGGATCAGCTCCCGATAGCGCTCATCAATGGAGTTTAGGCAAACTTAAAAGTTTTGCAATCTCCCCCCCTGTAAGTGTAAGCTTACTTCTTCCCAAGATAGTTCTTTTTTGATAAAAATTCATCATCTGTATGCTTGATAAATTTTGCGGTACTTTAATCAAATCCCCCTTTTGCGCCTGCAAAAACATAGATATCTCTTTTTTCCTATTTTCGTCCGATATTAAAACTGCCACCAGGATTTGTGCTCTAAATTGTCGACTTCCGCCTTTTTGAGCTTGTAGAATAATTTGCCATAAAATCTCCTCTTCTTTAAAAAGTTTTGGAATATCTAAAAAAAGGCTTCCCCTAATCCCATTCTTTTTTCTTGCACTCATCTGCCAAATTGAGGCCCCGGTAAGTTTATTAGTATAGTCTTCAAGCTCAAGCAAATCTAAAGTTGTAAAATTTATCAAAATCTTTCTTGGACCGTATAAAACTATTGCAGACTCCCTGCCCTTAAATAGCCGTTCTATGCTTATTATTAATCCTGTTTTCTCAAACTCTTGATGCAAGTAGTCAAAAACTTGAGGGGTTAAAGAAGAAGGCCTGCGTACCAGAAATAAGCCATAGTCTAAATTAAAATCTTTCGGATTCTGTCTAAAATCTTTCATTGACATAAAAGCGAGAATCAAAGAAATTAGTATCACAATCAAAAATAACACCCAAAAAAATATCATAAAGTGGTATTTTAACAAATTTGGGGCTATTGACAAAATATGTAGGATATACTATAATATTAAAGTAAGCTTCTAGAATCTCAAATCTTAGATTTCAAATCGCAAATCTACATGTTAAATTTCAAATATATTAAAACTTTAAAGATTTAAGAAGATATTCCTACCATGCCTCGTGTAAAATCATTTAAACCAGCCTCGACTAGACAGTCAAGTCTAGGCGGGCCTAAAGAAGGAACTAAGTCAGCCGATGAACTGGTGGGAAGTTCTTCTAGTGTCATCCCGACCCCGAGCGAACCTGTGGTGAGCGAAGCCGCGCCGAAGGCGGGCGAAGTTGAACCAGTCGAGGGGGAGGGAGCTTCCGCGACCATGGAATCCCCCGACTCCACTCGGGACAGGGATCGCCACGTCGTCCCGCAAAGCGGGACTCCTCGCGATGACAATAACATGTCCAGTTATCGCTATCCTACCCCGACTAGAGATGTTCCCACAGAAGAAGTGAAGGGTATTTTGGACATCATGCCGGAAGGACATGGATTTTTAAGACCCAAATATATACCTTCTGATGCAGATATATATATTTCAGCCAGTCAAATCCGAAGATTCAGCTTAAGGATGGGTGATCTAGTAGAAGGTATGGCCCGCCCGCCCAAGGAAACAGAAAGATACTTTGGTCTTTTGCAGGTTGATAAGATTAACGATGAGGATGCTGAAAAAATGGTAACAGATCCTTCGTCACTTCGCTCCAAAGGATCGGGTCGAAGACCCAAATTCGAGGATCTGACCGCGATTTACCCAAACAAACACCTTAAACTTGAGACAGGTAAAGAGCCACTCTCTGCCCGGGTAATGGATCTGATTGCACCAATTGGTTTTGGGCAAAGAGGCTTAATTGTTTCACCGCCAAAGGCCGGCAAAACTACAATACTTAAAGATATTGCCTCCGGCATTGCAAAAAATTTCCCTGATGTAGCGTTGATGGCAGTTTTGGTAGGGGAAAGACCTGAAGAGGTAACCGATATTTCAAGGAGTATAAAAGGGGATGTAATTGCATCCAATTTTGATGAACCTGCAGAGGAACAAACTACTGCAGCAGAGATTGCCCTGGAGCGGGCTAAAAGACTGGTTGAGAGCGGCAAAGATGTTGTTATTCTGCTTGATTCAATAACCAGGCTAGGGCGTGCATATAATTTATCAGTTCCTCCCTCTGGTAGAACCTTATCAGGTGGATTTGATCCAGTAGCACTTTACCCTCCAAAACACTTTTTTGGTGCAGCCAGATCCTGTGAGGAGGGTGGGTCACTCACAATTATCGGTACAGCTTTAGTGGATACAGGATCAAGAATGGATGATCTTATATATGAGGAGTTTAAAGGCACAGGTAATATGGAGCTGCATTTGGATCGTGCATTGGCTGACAGAAGAACCTTTCCGGCAATTGATATTGAAGCATCAGGTACCAGACAAGAACAATTGCTTTTTCCTGAAGATTATTATAAGCAAGTGGTTATTATGAGAAGAATGTTGAGCATCCTAGGGCCAAACGAAAGGACGGAAATTTTTTTGGAAAGACTTCGCAAAACAGATTCTAATGCTGACTTTTTAAAGACTTTAAAGGATGTTAAATAAATTCCAAGTACCAAATTACAAGTTTTCCAAACAATAATCAAATTCTAAATTTCAAATTTTAAAAATTGGTTATTATAATTTGTTTGGTACTTGAGATTTGGTACTTATTGACTCCTCTGCTACAATATCCCCTGTGAATTCCCTTAAAGATGATATCCAGGCTTTATGCCGTGCCTTAGTTTGGTATTCCCGCGCCAAAATAAGAAGTTCTGCAAAAGAGTTTGAAAAGTTTAAAAATCTTTCAGTGTCCTTGTTCATGCAAGGGCGGGGGGCTTATCAAAAAAGGATTTGGCATGGATCAATGGTATCCCTTGCCTCATTGGCAGTTCTTACATCTTTAGTTTCCGGGGGGGGAAGCCTGCTTTCTTCAACTTATCCGGGTATAGGCGCTCCTGATCCGCGTTTTGCAGAGGCTTTTGAACCGTTCCCTCAAGGCCCTATTTTGGAGGGCTTTGGAGATCCTCACACTAATATTTCAGTTAAGCCCCGGTCGCAAACTTTGGAATATGAAGTTGAAGGCGGTGATACATTGTCTTCTATTGCTCAAAAATTTGGCATATCAACAGATACTATTAGATGGGCAAATGATTTAAAAGGAGATCAAATTAAACCCGGACAAAAAGTTAAAATACTACCTGTTACCGGCATATCCCATGTTGTAAAAGCAGGAGACACTCTGGAGTCTGTAGCAAAAAAATATTCAGCTAATGAGCAGGCAATTGTGGATTTTCCTTTCAACGGCGTACCTGATGATTTTACACTCAAAGTTGGACAACTCTTAATAGTTCCGGATGGATTCCCACCTGAAGTTAAAGCACCTCCAAAAAGGCCTCAACCGACATTTTTAGCTTCCGGCCCACAATCCCCGGCGTTTAATGCACCATTTGGTGCACAGTTTATCTGGCCTGCAGGAGGACAGATCTCGCAGTATTTTGCCTGGTATCATCCGGGAATAGATATTGCCAATAGATCCGTTCTGGGAATTGCCGCATCAGACGGCGGCACTGTTTTAATAGCCGGATGGCCGGATGGTCAGGGATACGGAAACAGAGTTGTTATTGACCATGGGAACGGTTACAGATCATTATATGCTCATCTTTCCAATGTTTATGTTTCTGTTGGAGAGAGTATATCAAGAGGGCAACTAATAGGTCAAATGGGATCAACAGGAAGGTCTACAGGAACTCACCTGCATCTTGAAATTCACTATAAAGGCGTCCCAGTAAATCCACTCGCTATTCTGAAATAGCTCGTGGGGACGCCTTTGCGAGAACTGCGCTTTTATTGAAATCGTTGTTTCAATAAAGACTCCGTTCTTTTAAAGGAGTACCTGTTAATCCACTTGCAATTTTGAAGTAATTAGGGCTATTGGGGATTTTAGGGCGGTTGGGGTATAGTAAAGATGTGGAAGGTTATAAAAAATTAGCAAGTTATATCCTGGCTACAGTAATTTGTGATTTAAGTATAGAATTTATAAAAAGATGGATTTCTCCTAAATCAAGAACTGTTGATCAGATGGAACAGGCAGCTAGATCTGGTAAGCAAAATATTGCTGAAGGTTATACTGTGCAGAGTTTGGAAAGCTATATAAAGCTTTGTGGTGTAGCCCACGGATCTTTTAAAGAACTTGCCTCAGATTATGAAGATTTCTTAAGACAGCATGACCATGAGATTTGGGATAAAACTGATCCAAGGGTTAGGGTTTTTAGGGATTTTAGAGCTGTTTGGGTTAGTCCTAATATCCCTAATACCCCAAATCTACCAAATGATCCAGAAGAAGCAGCTAATATGCTTTTAACTTTCTGTCAGATGGAGACCTACCTTCTTAGTAGACAGGTTGAGTCCTTAAAAGAAAAATTTATTAGAGAAGGTGGTTTTAGGGAGAATCTTTTTAAGAAAAGACTGGAAGAGATAAAAAAAAAGAAGTAAAATTATTCTTTTATGGGCCGGTAGCGCAATGGTAGCGCACCCCGATGGCATCGGGGGGGTTGAGAGTTCGAGTCTCTTCCGGTCCACTTTTTTGGGCCAATAGCTCAGCGGCAGAGCGCTACTTTCGCATAGTAGAGGTCGTGGGTCCAATTCCCACTTGGTCCACTTCGCAGGCATTATGGCTTAGGTGTTGGGCTGGGGGAAGGGGATCTTCTTATAGCTTCAGGAGTAGCTATTTTTTCCGGTTTTGGCAAATTTATAACTTTAGGAAGCTTTTCCTCTTGTAATGCCCCCGAAGCTGTAGCGGCAGGAGGCTCGTTGGGACCGCCTGCTTTAGCCCTAAGATCATTTAAGTAATCGGTTGCAACTTTGTAATCGGAAGATGATGCGTCAATAAGCTGAACAGCTCTTTCTGCTGCCTGTAAAGCTGTATTCAGATCACCCTTATCTCTTAAAGCTACAGAGAGATTATAAAAGCCGTTTGCAAAATCCGGCTTTAAGTTTATGGAATCCTGGAAAAATCTAATCGCCAGATCATAATTTTTTACAGCATAATAAACTCCTCCTACATTTAATCTTAGGGCCGGATCAAACGGGTCATTGAAAATAGCCCTGCCGTAAGAATCAAGGGAGAATAAAAGAGCATTTTGGGCAACACCCGCAATTTGTCTGTATAAAAGCGCTAAAATTTCCCAGTTTACTGCCGAACGGGGGCTTAAACTGGTAGCAGCTTTTGCCGCACCAATTGATTCTTGAAGCAGGCCCTGGATGTTTTGTTTATCCTGGTTGCTTAGCGACCCTGCCGGTGAGGCTTCTGTTGGACCCCTGGCTTGCGCTATTGCATTTGCCAAAGCAAAATTTACTCGAGCTAAATCAGTCCTGTAAAGATCACTCCAGGGATTTAGCTTTGCCGAAGCCGTGAGTTTGTTTAATGCTAAAATACCATCATTTTTAGAGATTGCATTTAAACTTTCTCTATGATGGAAATCCGCAATATATAACTTGCCTCCAAAAAAGGCTGTAAAAAGCACTAAACTTACACTTATAACCAAAAGTATTGAGGGAAGCGCTTCAATCCTTAAGTTTTGCTCAAAAGCTCTTGAAAAATTTGCAATTTTGAAAAGCAAGGAGGGATTTTGCTCCTCCCTCAGGGTTTTCATCCAAAAGCATGCTGAAATTATAAGACCTAACACAAAAGTAGGTAATGTTGAAACATGGAGCAAAAGGATTACAAAAAAAGTCATTCCTGCCAAGGAAAGGCCTACTAAACTTGGGTCCTTTGTCCTTAAAATTGAAAGGGCTTTAGATACAAAAATAACTGTTAAAGCGAGAGTTGCAAAAAATCCCACTCCTCCTAAATTTGCCAAAATTTGTAAGTATTCATTAAAGCCTGCATCAAATTTTATATTCCAGAACTTAGTTTGATTAAACTCAACCGGCTTGTAGCTTGTAAAGTTAAAAAGATAGGTTCCCGGCCCGCTACCCCAAAACGGAGAATCACGGAACGTCGAAACCGATATTTTCCAGGAGGTTAAAAAGGGCAGCTGAATCTCTCTCGGGAAGTTTTTGGTTGCATTGTAGAAGGGGTTTTGAGCACCACCCATTGGCGGTACAAATGACAGGACTGTCGCTGCAAAGATAACTGTGGCTGATGTAATGATTGCAATCAGCTGGGGTTTATAAAAAAAAGTCCTGAAGTTTATTTCTCTTACAGGGTTTAAAACAAAAAGGGTTGCAAAAAACCCGGCTAAAGCAGCTATCCAGGTAGAAAGATTGCCTGTTAAGGCAACAGTAATACCGAATAGAATTAAAAAGCACGAGTTAAAGGTTAAAAGTATGGGATTTTGCAAGCTTAAGATCCTTGATACCAAAATAGGCAAAAGTATAGCCAAAATTGCCGAGGCTGAAAAAGAAGACCCTATGGGAGTAAAGTTAGTTACATGAGTGAATGTAAAAGGGAGCAGTTTAACCCCAAAAAATGACAGAAGGCCAAGTAAAGATAAAATTATGCCTAGAAAGACGCAAAGATTTAAGATCCAACTTATATCTTTTTGAGATTTCAGGTTTTGGGTTAGCACAAAATAAAAAAGTATATATACTACCGTCGAAACAAGACTTCCATGAACTTTAAGCTGGTTGCCAAGTATGGCAACATAAGGGGAAGGGGAAAGAATTGTTGAAACTAAACTTACTGCCAAAAGAAGTATTAGCGGTAGATCAAAAGGGGTTTGGATAAATTGCACCTTATTTTCCAGGGTATATTTTGCACTCATGAGAATAAGCATTAAAGCTACAAATACTAAAAGGACTAGGAATTTTGGAGTATCATAAAATTCTGTTGTAAGGTTTGTAAACAGAAAAAAGGTTGCAAGAACCGTTATTAAAAGCCCTCTCTTAAAAATTAAACTTATATAAGTTTTAACAGTTTCTTTTATATATTCCATTTCTATAGTTGCCATTCACAATAGGCTACTTAATAAGCAATTTCAACTGGTATTAAATATATCTTAAGATAACTTTTATGCTCATTTTGATTCTATAATCCACCAGTCAAAGGTAATAGCTTGGGGTTGGGCCACTGCAAGCTCAACAGTAAAGCTTTTATTTTCAGGATCTTTAGAAGTTACAGCTATCAAAACAGGCTTATGAACAGTTATAAAGATCTTAGAAAGGTGAGTGATTTGGCCGGTTGATATTACCAGGGAAGTTTGGCCTGCAGGAATTGTGGCTGAAGAAAGAGTTTTGGAAGAAACAGCCAGTTTTTCAACTGTTAACTTGCCTTCTTTATCTACCGTCACCTGCCCGTTCAATATATCCAGGCTTTCTGCCAGAGGCTCGGATTGAAGTTTGAGAGTTCCTGCCGAAGAGATTGATGAGCCTGTTACAGAAAGTAACCCGTCAACAGATAAAGTCCCTGCAATTAAGGTATTGCCCAGAGTAGTTTCACCAAATACTTTAAAGCTGTCCTGGATTTCCGCCTTATAAGCTGTAAGCAGGCCTAAAATATTGGCACCTTGCGAGACATCCAAACTGGCAACCAGATGGGCAGAAGAAGTGGCAAGGAGGATATCCGGAGGAGTGAGATTTAGCTCAGTTACACCTTCCAGGTGTGCGCTAGGTGTCCCCTCATTCTCACCTGGAAGGTGAGCACTTGTTGTAGCATCTTCTGATACATCCACCTCGGAGGTGTGATCTGATGCAGCCTGGTTCTTCTCCGAGGTGTCAGCTTGGGCTTCTAACTGTTTAATTCTTTCCTCCAAAGAGGCTATTTTGCCGGAAAGATCATAGAAAATATTTGAGTTGGTAGTTGGTAGTTGGTAGCCTGTCCCGAGCGTAGTCGAGGGGTTGGTAGTAAGGGTAGAATTATCAGAAGGAGCATAAGCAAGAGAAGTACCTGATGTTACCAAAGATGCTGATGCTGATGCGACTGATGAATCCAGTATTAAGGATCCAACCTTAATCTTGGGGATAATTAAATTCCCGTTATTGTCAAATGAAAGGGAAGCAAAGAAATTACCAGGATCAGCATAGGAGACGTTCACGAAGGCCATAATTTTTCCTTGGCATACACCATCCGAGGAGCCCGTTCCGGTCACCTCGGAGGTGGGCTTTGACTCCTCCGAGGTGGAATTGCATGAAAATGCCTCTAATGCCTTCCCAACAGTTGGTCCTGGCCTTATAGCCTTCATTGCCACCCCTGGAGTAGATGAGGAGGTTAGATAATCACCTCTTTCAATTGGTCCATTTTCCAAAGATACTTTGGTTGGTACACGACCAACAAGTGCAACTGGAGCATTCTCCAATATTTCATATACTCCTGCCACATCAGGAGCTCCAAATCTGGCTTTATCTTCCTCAATTAAGATAGCCGGACGTGTCGAGATAATACCTATCAAAGTACCTTCATAAGGTTTCTTGGATTTCTCAACAAGAGACTGCTTACCTGCTTGAGAGCTTATAACAACTATATCACCTGCCTCAACCTTTTCTGAAACAGGATAGTTTTCTGCAAGGTCAACACAAGCAACATCTCCAGCTCCGTCTGAAGCACAAGCAGTTGTTCTAATATCACCTACTATATGTAGCTCATCTGCCGGGCTTGATGTACCAATTCCAATATTACCCGTAGCTATTCCTGTTCCGGAACCAAGTCCTGTTCCAAATAGTACATTTCCGATATTTAAGCTATTGGAGACTGTTGCTGGCAGGGCATCAGCATCATATCCTAAAACTATATTTCCTGATCCTGTGGTTAAACTTTGTCC
>JBBTSA010000034.1:0-3789 GCA_038064895.1 Patescibacteria group bacterium | reverse complement strand
ATTTTTGTAAAGCCTGAGGGGGAGTTAGTCTTTCAACCTCTTCTTGCCCGTCAATTTTTAAACGCCTACTTCTTTCAGTATTTCTTGCAATCCCTGCAATAAAGTTTGCAGGAGATAAAGCTCTTTTAATCTTGTCTATTTGCAGATCTAGCCCTAAATTAGCAGGAATATTAATAGTGACCCTAACTATTTTTTCCGATATATCATATTTTGAAATTTCATCTAATACAGTTTGCGTAGGATTTTCATCAGATTCTTCCAAATTAATATCTATTGACAAAAATTGTCTGCAACCGGTTGAAATAAATTTGAATGAAGTTTTTTTACCGTCTATATTAACAAGACAAATGCCCTTATCTTCTTTTTCCTCCCCAAAGTCTATCCTATGAGGAGATCCGGAGTAAACTATTAACGGGTCATTACCTAAAACTTGGTGTTTGTGAATATGACCTAATGCCGCGTAAGATAATCGCCTGTTTTGTAAAAGAGGTAAAGGAATAGTTACATCATTTGCAATTGCCATACCTTTTTCAGACCCGTAACTTGCTCCTTCAACTTCACAGTGTGATAGAAAAATAGCAGGGGAGTCAGGTGAGATTTTGTCATACAATAATTTTAGTTTTTCAGCTATGGTTTTGTAGTCATTTTTGTGCAACCAGGGAAGAGTGACAATTTGTAGATTTCCTGATTTAGTTGGAATTTCTAAAAGTTCTGGTTTTCTGGAAACTGTAACATTATCAATCTCTAAAGCTGAATAAATGTCTAGCGTATTAGCTTTACCATTAGCATTAGGAGTATCATGGTTTCCTGCAACTAAAATAACCGGGATTCCAGCTTTGGCAATTTTTTTAATCCTTTGACCAAAACCTCTTTGCTGGGTAGGATTCGGATCACGGGTTTTATAAGCATCTCCTGCGAAAATAACAGCATCAACTTTTTCAGAAATTGCAGTGTCAACAATAAAATCAAATGTGTTTAGAAAGTCTAAAAGCCTGGTTGAAAGTCCAGTTTCTGGATCTAATCTTGAGTAATTCTCCATGCCTATATGAATATCTGAGAAGTGTAGGAGTTTCATCGAGTCCGATTAT
The DNA here is from genome assembly GCA_038064895.1 of Patescibacteria group bacterium. Lineage (GTDB taxonomy): Bacteria > Patescibacteriota > Microgenomatia > Daviesbacterales > UBA10151 > JBBTSA01. The sequence continues at coordinate 2,701 of JBBTSA010000034.1, read as the reverse complement.
ATCATGGGTAATTCGAGTTTAGACTTTATAATTTGGATTTCTATGAATTGCTACAAATTGTGAGTCATGTTCAGTTTGTCCTACTTTTCTTTCTATAGCAGAATGTATAAATCTAGCCGGGATTGGTCCACTAATTACCTCATTATAACCACTATCATAATCTAAGTATCTGGGATCTTCAGCTAAACCTCGTGCATTAATTATGTAAACAAAGGCCTTTCTATCCCAGTCAGCAGGCATGTCATCTAAAATAGGATAACCAAGTGTTTTCCTCGGATCAGGTGTAGTCCAGGTTATCCAGCCCATTTGATCTACATCATTTATTGTTTCAAAATCAAAAGCAGCAGATTTTGCACCATCAATAGATATTCTCCTCTCTGGTATATCAGGATGCGGAGAGAGACCTTCTTGAAAAGGACCTTGTGCTATACCAAATTTCTTATCTAACTCGCTTTGAGCATAAGGGTGTCTAGTGTCACCTCTAAAAACAAAATCTCCATCTTCTAATTCTTCTTGCAATTGTTCTATCGCTTGTTCCTGAGAATTTGAGAGATTTTGAAATTCCAAAGCATCTGAGAGATAAAGTCCCTTATACTCGTCAATTACTTCCTGAATTACTGCCATTTTTGGGGCAGCTATTTTATCTAAGACTTCTCTTTGTTGACTTTCAGGCTTAAATCTTTTACTCGCTGCTGCCAATGGAACAGTAGTAATATATGATTCTCCTCCGCCTGCATCAAATTTAAATCTAGCGTAAGTAACACCATCTCTATCTGTAGTACCTAGGAAAATTCCACTATCCCCACCATCGTTTACTACTCTCGAACCTTCTGTAAATTCAGTATTTTCTGGTCCCTGTTCCATAGCCATTAAATCTTATAACACCATCTTAGTGGATACAAGCTGCTCCCTTTTAAAGTTAAATTTGAAATATCACCATATCATCTTTGAGTAGTATAATATCAGGCATGTTTGATAAAAGAATTAAAGATTTAAGAGAAGAACTACTAGATGAGAAATTGGATGGGGTTTTAGTTAGTTCTGTATCCAATATATCTTATCTTTCTGGTTATTCAAATTTTTCCAAAGAAGAAAGGGAGGCTTATATTTTTATTGGTAAAAATTTTTCTTATATTATTACTGATGGAAGATACTCAGAAGCTATAAAAAAAGAGGTTCCACACCTTACTCTTTTTGAAAGAGGAAATGGTAAATCAACTGAAGAATTATTTAAAAAGCACAAAAAAGAAATTAAAGCCTTAGGTATAGAAGAAGATAATTTAACTGTTGAGGAACACAAAATTATTAAAAAGAATTTTAAAAATTTAAAACATTTTAATTTAAGTAGATCTATTAAGACAAAAGATGAAATTAAAAAAATAGAGGCAGCCTGTCAACTTGGAGACAAAGCATTTCATCATGTTCTGGGCTACATAAAACATGGGATAACAGAAAAAGAGTTGGCTTTTGAAATAGAATATTTTATCAAAAAGCATGGTGGGGAATTATCTTTTCCCACCATTGTGGCCTTTGGTAAAAATTCATCTGTTCCCCATCATCATACTGGAAATGATGTGTTAGGTCCTGAATCAAGTTCAGGACGACAAGGACAATTTATCCTTGTCGATATGGGAGTTAAGGTTGAAGACTATTGTTCTGATATGACAAGAACTGTATTTTTTGGAGAACCTTCTGATAAACAAAAGAAAATGTATGAAGTAGTTTTAGAAGCACAGAAAAAAGCAGTTAGGTTTATAGAAAGCTGTTTAAAATCTGGAAAACAAGTCAAGGCAGCTGAGGTGGACAAAGCGGCAAGGGAATACATCCTATCAAAAGGTTTTCCATCTATTCCCCATTCCTTAGGCCATGGTGTTGGTTTAGAAATCCATGAAAATCCTCACTTATCTCCAAAAAGCAAAGATATCTTAAAGATGGGCATGGTATTTTCAATAGAACCCGGAATCTATATAGAAGGATTTGGCTCGCCTCGCTTCACGGGCGAAGCGGGTGGAGTAAGAATTGAGGATTTATTTGTAATTGAGAAAAAAGGATTAAGGCAACTTACAAAATCCACAAAATTATTTTCGGTATAACCAAAAATCCCCAATCTTTTTATATGGTTTCCAATTTGGAAAATGGTAAGTTTGAGTAATAACTATACTGCCCTTTTTTAATTCTTTTTTTAGTTTGCTTTCTAATTTCTTAACTCCTTTTAAGAGAAGATATATATAAATAATATCGGCATCCTTATAATTTCTTTTAAAAATATCCCCATGATAAAATTGACAATTTTTGACGATCGTCCGATTTTGTTTATGAGCTTTCCATTTGGAATATAAAACTCTGATCCAAGATTGCTCTATACCATAAGAATCAGCCCCCAGTTTTGCTGCTTCAATTACAACTCTTCCATCCCCACTCCCAAGTTCATAAAACTTCTTGCCTTTTTTTACCCCAGCTAATTTTAAAATTTTTCTAATACTGTCCATTTTTGTTGGAACAAATGGTGCATCAGATCCTGCAAACCAGGAAAGAGCCAAAAGACAACCAAGTAATGTCCCTAAAGTGATAATTAGTGTGAGATCCATTTTAAGAGAAAAACTTTAAGTGGGATTAGTTTATCAATAAAAGTAAATATTAAATAAATTGGCCAGTTTAAAACTAGATCATAGGTGCCAAGGTATTCTACTAATTGCCCTCC
>JBBTSA010000033.1:0-2010 GCA_038064895.1 Patescibacteria group bacterium | reverse complement strand
CCTTAATTGAGCCAACAACAGAGATTATAGAGCCAACAGCCAATCAAACAGAAAAGATAGAGCCTACAGCCAATCAAACAGAAAATATAACTGAACCTGCACCAACTGAGCAGACAGCAATTGAAGCACAAAATGCAACAAGGGCAATTACTATAGACCTGCAGTACAATAAAGACAGTTTATATGATGAGGATAATGATGGGAAAGAAAGCATAAAAAGCATCGTTGATTTAAGCATCAGCAATACAAAGTTTAATTGGGATGCTGATGAATCAAAGCTTTGCACAAAATGGGAAACTTATTCTGTGGATGAAGACAAAGTAACCACAATTTGCTTTGGAAATGAGGAATGCTGCAACTTTTTAGGATATTTGCCGTTAAGGGACAGCTGGAAGGAGCCTTATTATGCAGCTTTCAACCAGTATGGAGCTGGCTTGGACAACATAATAAGTTCCCAAGTCGTTTACTATGATGTGGATTTAAGTGCTAAAAGTCCAAAAGTTGAGATTTTAAATTCGTCATGGAGCGGTTTGCCGGTAAAGTTCTTTTATGGCATGGTAAGCTTTAGCTTAGCTTGCGCTGAGACCTGCAAATTAAGCGGCATAAATCAAAGCAGTTACAAGCTTATAATTGAAGTTATAAATACAATATTAAACATAGATACAATAACTTACACTGTAGAAGAAAAAGTCAAAAAGAACGAAGCTCCTTTATTGATAAAGGATGTTCCAAACCTAGAAATTACAAAGAATCAGTATATTACATTAAATCTAAGTGAATATTTCTATGACCAGGATGAGTTAATCTACAGTTATGGTGAAAATGAGAATATTGACATATCTTTTAATAAAGACATAGCTACCATAGTGCCAGCCAAGGACTTCGTTGGAGTTATAAATACCCATTTCTCAGCAAATGACAAGGAAAAGACAGCAGCATCAAATCTATTTAGCATCAATGTTACGGAAATTCCTGCAAATGTGACAGAAATAACTCCGGTTGGATTGGCATTAATCAATGATATTCCAAACATAACAGTTGCTGCCAATAAAAATGCAACTATTGATTTAAGCCAGTACTTTGCAAATATTGATGAAAATACAATTTTCACTTACCTCAAGCAGGATGGGATAACGATATTGTTTGATAACAAAATAGCAACTATCCTGATTGATGGAGGCTTTGCTGGAATCGTGTATACCTTCATAACAGCAACGCAAAATGGCGATGCGGTTATTTCGAACCTGTTTTCTATCACAGCAACGAATGCAACAATCGACATAACGCCTGCAATAATTTTAGATAAAAAAGATTTCATGCTTGACGAAGATGTTGAGCTTGACTTTGAGTATTTGGAAAAAGAAGAGCTAATTGAGCATGGCAGGTGGAAGGAGCAATATGAAGTTTATGAAGATGATACGATACTAAAGGAAGAAGAACTGGAGTTGTTAAGGGTAGAAATTGAGGAAGAAGAAAAATTATTGACAGCAGAGGAAAAAGCGATTAAAAAACAGAAGAAAAAATGGCAGAAAGCAACTGAAAGTATAGAAGCGTTTGTTTATGATAATGAAGGAAGTTTAGAAGACATGAATGTTGAAATAGAAGAGCTAAGGGAAGGCAAATTCGATATTAAAATACCTAAGCAAAGGGCATTCAGGGCTGGAAAATACAAATTAAAAATAGACCTGCTCAAAGACAGCATAACCTATACGCAGGAGCAGGACTTTACATGGGGAGTTTTGGCAATTAATATCAATAAGTCAATTTATTTGGAAAATGAAAACAGTTTTATCGGCATTGGGGTTTTAGATGATGCTGGAAGAGTAGTCTGCAATGCAGACGTTATTCTAGAAATAATAAATCCATTAAACCAAAAAACAACATTAACAACAACAAATGGAGATATAAAAATAAGCCCAGAATGCCAAGTTTTAGGAGTTACAGAATTGCCTGACTATTATACAACTTATTCTGTTGATGGTGTTGGAACTTATGCAATGAATTTGACAG
>JBBTSA010000032.1:8768-17226 GCA_038064895.1 Patescibacteria group bacterium | reverse complement strand
GAAGCGTTACAGACTCTACAATTCTACTTTACGCACAAAAACAACAAAAGTATGATATACTTATTGTTGCAGTCAAGGTTTTAAACGGTAATGGTTTTTTAGTTACTGTTTATCAGACAAAAGAGTTTAAGAAAAAAGGAGAGCTACTATGGCCAAAACAAAAATGAAAGCCCGCCCTGAACAAAGTCGAAGGGTGAAGGTTTATCTTGACCCTATTGCCAATACCTTTAATATCTGGTGGGATGATCCTAAAAAAGCATACTCATCTGAGGAAGTAGATTCCCCAAACAGAAATGATGTAATTGTTAAAGATAAAGAGGGTAGGCCAATTAGCCTTGAGGTAATTGGCATTTTTCCTAGTGAGCTAAATATCGCTGAGAGACTTAAAACAACTATAGGCAGACCTAAGGATCCTGTTCTCCTTCAGACTGTTTAATTTATGAATAATAAAAAGATAAGTCCCCTGTAATCCCTATGGTAGGTATTTAGCCTATTTTTGCTATATAATTGGACTATAAAGCAAGTGCTGGTTTGGCTTGAGGAATAGCAGAAAGCTGCTCTAGTTGTTGCTTGAAAAAATTTCCAACATAGTGATTCGGCAGGCTCACCATAAATCAACTAGGCACCGCTATCATTAAAATATGAAACGAGAATTTTCTGCTGGAGGAATTGTTTTTAACAGCAAGGGTCAAGTGCTTTTAACAGAGCATTCTCAAAATAAACACTGGAGTTTCCCCAAGGGATTATTGAGTGATCATCCAGAACAAACAATGGAGGAGTCAGCCCTAAGAGAAGTTAAAGAAGAGGGAGGTATAGAGGCTGAAATAGTAGGCAAAGTTGGGTATAACAAATATGTATATACTCTTAATGGAGAAAAGATTTTTAAAGTAGTCACTTATTTTTTAATGAAATATTTATCAGGTGATATAAAAGATCATGATTGGGAGGTTTCAGATATTGGTTGGTTTGAAGTTGATGATGCCTTAAAGAAATTAACCTTTTCTCAAGACAAAAAACTTCTAAAACAGGCCGTGGAGATGCTTTAGCGGAGGCGGTAGGATTCGAACCTACGAGGCCCTTTCGGGCCGATGGTTTTCGAAACCATTTCCATAAACCACTCGGACACGCCTCCAGTGCGTGCCCGAGAGGAATCGAACCTCCAACCACATGGACCGCAACCATGTGTTCTGTCCATTGAACTACGGGCACAGGACATGTGTATTGTACAACAAGTTGAAAGTGAAAGTGGATTGCTTAATCGATGTGATGTCTTCTTTTTTTAAAGACCAGTGTAGCTAAAATTCCTACCCCAACTCCTAATATAAATATCCTCAAAGAGTTTGGATTAGAACTTGCTCCCAATAATGCAAAATCAGAAAATTTGGTAGTCTCACAGGCAACAGTTTTTAAGGATGTATTAACAACACAGTTTTGCAGAGGTTCCCAAACATTGGTTAATTCATTAAACCTGTGAATTTTAAGAGTTTTTTCATCAATCCCTGCTATATCGGCATCTGTATAAGTAAGTGTTACTGTAACAATCTTCTCAAAGGTTTTAATTTCACTTCTAACATCAGAGAAAACATCAAGATGATAAATATGATCCCCTGCTGCCTGAAGACCGCTTGGTTGTGGGTGTGCGCTAACTACCCGGGCTTTATCCAGTTTTTTAGCCTGAAAATATGATTCTAAGTTTACAAAAGCATCCGGAATATTAATTTTTAAGCCTCCCAAATCTATTTGTCTTACTCCTCCTGAAACCTTAATATCTTCACTTTTTTCCTCTATGATCCCGGCATCTCCACTGCAGCCTTTGGTGGTAAAATCTCCGCTTTTATCAACAGAATCAGTACCCCTTTGGGAGGAAACTTTATAACGGTATTTTGTACAGATGGCCAAATCAGACAGAGTTATTTTATGGTTTGTAACAAAAGTGGCTACTACTGTATTGCCAATATATTTATTGGTTAATCCAAAGTCAATCCTTGATGAAGAAGTAAGATTAGTTTCCCAGGTGATAATAGCAGCATCAGCAGACACCTCCGCAGTTGGATGAGATGTAAGCTTCAAAACTCCTGGAGCTGTAGTAGGAGTTGCAGACGGGGACGGTGCAGGAGCTACAGAGGGTAGGGGGGGTGTAGCACCACAAGGAAGTGCGGATGTTCCCTCACTAGCCCCTAGATCAGGAGCTGCCCCATTAAAGTTAGTTCCGCAAATATCTGAAATATTAGGTATTACAACTCCTGTATCAATAAAAGGTGAACCGGCTTTTAAAGTTAAGTCACCGTTTGCAGGAGCATTGAGCGCATTGTCAATAATGGAGTGTGTTACAAAATCACCCAAAAGGTTGGTATGTGTTCCTTGACCGGAGGCAGTCCTGTATCCTGCTACATCAGTCTTATACCTCTTGCCACCATAGCGTAACCCTCTTTCAGTATCAGTTGTTGCAAAATGGTTATAATCCTCATCCCATGCTGAGGCTTTCTGATTAATATCGAAGGCATAAGAGGTTACCCTAAAAAGATTATTTCGAAGATAAAAATGTTCGGTGTTTGGACCCCCGGTTGCCCACTGACCGCCTCCCAAAACTCCGGGTATATCCGTCCAGACACTGTTGTGCAAAACGAATACTCTGGCAGTAGGGTTACTTGAGCCTGAATACTTAAACAGGTTGCCCGTTGGCCCGCCTTCTGCAGCACCGGTCAGAGTTCCTATTTTATAAAACTGGTTGCGGAAAAGATAGAATGGACCGTAGTTTAGCGGGCCCGGAGAAACCCCTACCATTGCATTTTCAATCCTATTATTCCACACTCTCCAGTTAATGGAATTACCGTCAGGCTCGAAGGCATCATCGGCAAGGTGTTGTATAAGATTATCATGGATATCATAATCCCTGCCTCCTCTGCTGTTTCTTCCATTTGCTACAATACCGTCAAAGGTTCCGTCAATGGTATTGTGCCGTATAACAATGTTTCCATTGTTGACTGTACGATCATAAAATGCGCTCACTTCACAGGATGCACAGATTTTACTACCATTACCATACCTTGAATCATCGGCAGCTATAACTCCTTCTCTCTTAACAAAGCCCCAAGGAATTATCGGTTTCCCGGTAGGATCATCTGTCCATAAATTTGAATCAACAATTAAATTCCTTTCAATGACTACATCCTTAACACTGTACAGCAGAATTCCAAACGTATTGCCTGTAAGAAGATTATGGTCAATAACAGAGCTGCTGCCTACCCCCGCTCCTACGTTAAATTGTCTAACCTCAAAACCGCTTACACGGCTGTTAGAAGCTCCAATTGGTAATCCCTTACTTCCACCGACAGTCACCCAGAAATTGTTAGGATCAAGTCCGCTGTTTACGGGATCTCTGTGATTTGTATTTGAAGGATCATAAATCCTAATATAAATATCTGAAGAGCCGGGAGGTACCCAGAAGCCATAATTGTAGGTTTTATTGGTATACAAAAGTTCTGCCCATTCCGCCGGTGTATCCAAAAGGTTTGTATCTGTTTTCCAGTTAGCCACTCTTTGAGGAATGTCCTCATGGGTTGGAGCTATACCTAACTGCAGGAAAGGTCCCTCCTTTCTTAGTCCGGAGTTAATCCATTTCCAGACCTTGTAAGTTGTATCAGGGGGGGCTCCTTTATTTCCAGGGCCTGTCAGGGTAACGAGCTGCCATATACCGGCGCCTTTTGCTGCTACTGTTGGTGGTTCAATAACCGAATGCTGGTCTTGATTTATGATTTCTCTGTTATCACCAACAGCCGGAAACTTAGCCTTTAAGGTTATCGGCGTTGTTCTTATACTTGTTGGGTTTTTATAAAAACCCGGGCCGACTTCAACTATGGCGCCTGAAGGACCAGCCCTGATAGCTTTTTCTAGGGTTTTCCAGGCTGTTGCTTCAGTTGTACCGTTGTTGCTGTCACTACCATCAGCTCTGACAAAGTGAGTGGGGGTTAAACTGGAAGCAGCAGGAATATTATCAGCTCTGGTTGTAATAGTACCTGTAACTACAGTATTACCACTTACCCCATCAACGTCATTTATAGTTACTCTGATATCATATGAGGTATTTTGATCTAATAATAAAGCTGAGCCATAAAAAGCACCTGCCAAAGTAAGCGGTTCAGGAGTTGGAGTTGGTGTAGGCGATAAGCCGGGGGTTGTGGTTGCAGAACAAGTTGTCCCTTCACATGCTCCAATATCGGGAGCGCTACCGCTATAAGGCCAAGCTGAATCTGCATCATTAAATCCTGCCAAAACTACACCTTGATCTATTCCAAGACTGCCTGATGCGAGCTTAAAATCTTTTCCTGCTTCATTTTGATATATTGGCCTGCCATAAATCCCATGAGCCTCCTGGCCTGTGGCAGTTTGAAATGTAGTGAAATTACTATAATTTGAATTATTATATTGGAGAATTCTTCCTGTTTGATCCTGGTCATGGTGGATGTTGTAATCAAGATTTTGTGTAGTTGCCTCGCCTATGTTAATTGATGTATCAAAACCATGGAAAATATTGTTTCTATAGAAGACATTGAGCGAATCAGCACCACCTCCGGCAGACTGGATAATAGTTGATTTACCATTGCAGGCATTTGCCGGATCAGCAAGGTAAAATGTATTGTGATAGAAGTACACTGATCCCTGACCATCCTCGCCTGTTTTTACACCGCCACAGCCACCTATCCAATGAGGAGTTGAATCATAAAGTGTATTGCGGAATATGTATGCTGGCCCAACAATGACAGCAGCAATAGCTATGGAGTTATTTGCTCCCATAACTTTATTTCCCCAAACTCTACTATTCATCGCACCACCCTCTACTTCCAGACCGTCATCGGTTGCCCCGATACAGGTGTTGTTATAAATATCAGTATCAGGGCCCAATCCCCATATGGCATCATTCGGTGCACCGCCAATGCAGTCTGAACCGTGTACCCCCGGTACTCCTCGATGAATAAAGGTTATTGTATTGTTCCGAATGACATTCCCGCCTTTCGTTCCATGGAATTCCATGGCATGACCAGCAGGATCTCCGGGAGCTGCCACTACTGTATTTCCAGAAATAGTAATGTTTTTGACTTGATTGTCACTATTGAAACCAACCTTAATAGGCATGGAAGGACTGGAAACAAAGAGCGTATCGTGGATATGATTATTTTCAATAACGACATGTTGGGCAGGACTATCTATTTTTATCCCTATCCGGGCCTTTGTGATTTCAAAACCTGACAGATGGATGAAACTACCGCTTATTAGAAAGGCACAGTTTGCATTTGCCCCATGACCTCCCCCGCAGGAGAGTGGATTGTTTGAGGCATCAATAAGAGGTTTGTCGCTGCCGAAATTTTTGATGGTAATATAGTTGTCTTGGGTACCGGATTTTGAAACAGTTACTTTTTCCTGGTATGTACCTGCTTTCACCAAAACAGTATTGCCGACATTTGCACTGTCAACAGCCTTTTGAATGGTTTTAAATGGTTGGCTTTCTGTACCCGGATTAGTATCTGAGCCTGTTGAAGCTACATAAAATGCTGCTCCAGTAGATGGATACGAATCATTTCTGGTAGTGATTGTTTGGACAAGCGGATTTGTTCCTGTTACTCCATCAGGGTCAGCGAAGGTAACTTGTACTTCATACTGAGTATTGGGGGAAACATTTAAGACAGAAGCTATCGCATTATTTTTAACCGGATTTGGCTGGTTAAATTCTGAGCTGATAACTCTATCTCTTCTATCAACTGTCATATCCATGCCGTTTTTCCATGCTTCACCGGACTTTCTCCATTTAAACGTTGCGCTATTGTTTCCATTTGGATCATTACTAAATGGGGCATAAACACTTATTGATTCATACGTTGCAGCAAGTGAGACTGATCCAGTTGCGGTTCCGCTTAATGGGTTGCCACTGGGAGATGGTGTAGGTGTAGGAGTGGGGGTAGCGCTGGAAGTTGCTGTAGGGGTAGGTGTAGGAGTTGGTGAAACACCAGCCTGCGGTAACGTAAGAGTGTCAACCTCTGTGCCATTGGTATTTATGAATGAGAGTGTCATAGCAGTATTATTTGCTGTTACTTTCATGGCTCCATATCCACTGCTGGTATCTCCAGAGATACTCTTACAAACAGTGCAACTTGATTTGCTGTTATATCGAACAATACTTTCACTAATTGGAGTCCTGAAATCATAGATCGAAGACCCGCTAGAACCAACAATAAGATAAGGAAGACCATTTGCTTCTAGACGTTCGTAGTGGTGGTTATGCCCACTTAACACAACAGATGCTCCCCACTCTTTAAACGGCCAACGCATTGAAGTTAAGGAGGGATGCTGTCCAGATGCGTAAGGCGGGTGATGGAAGTATACAACCTTCCATGGTTCGGTGGCAGCTTGTAATTTTTGCTGCAGCCACTGCGCTTGAGTTGAAGTAGCTTTTGTACCATCCGGTTCATGAGAATCAGAATCTACAGCAAAGAAATGTACGGGCCCTTTGACAAAATCATAATATCTTTCATTTCCCGCTCCTTGGGGTAATGTAAAGTAGTCGAGGTAAGGTTGTGGGGGTGCTTGATGCCAGTCGTGGTTACCAAGTGATGGGAAGAATTTATTTTCTGTTGCTCCTGCTCCGAAAGTTCCCTGATAATTACCTATATATTCATGGTAATATTTTCCAATATTTGGATCAATCGTTGCTGCAGCCCCATCACCATAGTTATTATCTCCTGTTGTAATAATAAAATCAGGATTCCAACTTTTGACAAGACTGGCAACTTTCCCCTCATTCACATTCTTACCTTGGTCATCTCGGCCGAAATCGCCAATTACTCCGAATGTTATATCCGAAGTTTGAGCATTAGCTTCACTTACAACACCGGATACTTGTCCTTCCTGATTTGGGCCTTCTGTAGTAAGTCCTTCTGTTCCTTGAGTCCTCCAAAGATCCAGTCCTTTTCTCCACTGGGTATCTGATTCTGATGATTTTTTAAATTCTAATGAGGCAGTAGCATTCCCATTATTATCACCATAAAAAGGCAACTCAATACCTATGGAGTTAAAAGTAGCAGAAAGTTTTAAGTTTCCTGGCGAAATATTGGATTGAACTGCAAAGCCGGGTATTATTTTGTATAGAACACTAAATATTTTGTCTTTAAAAGGCAAGGTGGCGGAAAGCAGAATAAAGAGTATCAGACCAAAAGCTGATACAGTCAGTACCAGTTTATTTTTCTGTTGAAAACTCTCAAGCAATTTATTAAACTTTTCCATTTTCTTCTGCATTGACCTTTAAGGAGTAAACACTGTCGGTTCAGGTCCGTTTGCTCCCTGCACATGAGCTTCAGGCGGCTTATCAGTTTTCTTCCTCATCTTTTTTAAGATTATAATGACTACAACAAGCCCAACTATTATCAGTATAGTCACAATAACAAACATTCTGTCAAGGAAAAATGACTTTGGACTAGACTGCGGTTTTTTAACATCCAGCAGCTGAAAATCCATATCATCACTTTGTCCTGTATTTCCCTGGGCATCTTTTGCCAAAATCCTAAAGTAGAATTTTGTACCCGGAGTTAAGATTTGTCCTGGTAAATTTAATGAATGTTCAGTCACCAATTTATCATCAGAGTTGGTGATAAAGTATTTACCTTTTTCCAGGCCATAATCTACCGTTGAATCAGCAGGTTTATCAGTTTTCCAATTAATTGTGGCACTACTCGTTCCTATATTTCCGACCTTAATATCACTAATTTTAGGCTTTTCGGCTATAAGTTGGATGGCGGTTTTAGGCGCGGTAGTTGGGCTAGCCTTGGCTGTCTGATCAGCTTGCTGGGCTTGTTGCGCAACGATCTTGTAAGCTCCTCCACTGCTTGCTCCTAAATTAAGCGAGTCAGAACTGTCCGAAGCCCTGGGAACAGCAGATCCTCCTATAAAAGCTACAGTAGCGTTACCTAAGGCTTTACCTTTGAACCCAATGGTAGCGACAGTAACATTTCCTGAAACCGGGCTAATGCTTCCCCTGGAGATCTTAACTGCCCCCCCACCGAAACTATTCTCTGCTTCAATTGCAAAGCTTGAACCCCCCTTTACATATGAAACAGAAAGCTTATCTTCAGGATAAGAAAGATAAGCTGAAACAGCATTAACCCCTTCACCTTGAGTATTTAATCTAACTTGTACAGCTAAGGTTCCACCTTGATTTATACTGCCACTACCCGGAGAAAGATACAAAGTAGATGCAGAGACAGAATTTACCCAAAATAGATAAATAAGTATCCATGAAAAGATTGACAGAATTGTTTTGAGCATTATCTTCATTGTAACATCATCTGCTCCAACTTCTAAGTAAAATTGATAGATCAAATATATCAACTTTCCCGCTGCTATTTAGATCTCCCTGACCACCTTTATTCCAACTTCTAAGTAATATTGATAAATCAAATATATCAACTTT
>JBBTSA010000032.1:0-8758 GCA_038064895.1 Patescibacteria group bacterium | reverse complement strand
TCAACAGAACTTGAACCTCCCCCCCCGCCCCCGCCGCCTCCTCCACCAGAACCTCCTCCACCACCGCCACCCCCTCCACCACCAGCAGGTGGTGAGGTATAAGAATCAGTTGAAGGTGTAGGTGTGGGCGCAGGAGATGCAGGTATCTCTCCAAAAAGTCCAAAATCAGCAGCATGAACTTCTGTTTGAAGAAATACTATTGTTACTACAGCCAATATAATTGGCAGACGGATCATAGATTAAACTATACCATACTCAATTTGTACCTTTAGATACTTTAATACTCATTGTGAGTACCTCTCCTTTTACAGAAACCTCAATAGGTAATTTAAGTTCTGCAGAGATTGCCTTTGCAATAAACCCTTCCAATCCTGATCCCAGCTTCAGGTTGGTTGAGGCTAAGCTGCCATAATACTTTTCAAAAAGATTTGATTTTTCATTTTCTTTGAGCTGAACCGGAGACGATATAATTGAAACTCTAATGATTTTCTCCCCCGTCCTGTCTAAATATAGATTAACAAAGCAGCTGGGCTTTCCCAAACTAAGCAACATTCCTATATCAACTAATTTCTCCAAAAGTATATTTAGCCATTTTGCATCAGCTGGCACTGAAAACTCCGAGGGTATTAAAGCGGCGGAGGATACATTGCTCTTTTTTAAACTCAAATAAGCTGCTTCTTGTATCTCTTCTTTAGATAAACTAAATTTAAATGAAACCTGCAGGGCTTTAGCAAGTGGCTCTTTTTTAGAAGTAACCTGTTGACATAACTCTGCCAAATCCTGATAACTTACATTTTTTTTAAACGGATGATCTTCTAGATCTTGAGCAATCAGGAGATCTTCATCTAATTTTCCAAGCATCAATACTTGAATTTCAGCGGATTTAAGTTGAGCCTTGTTTAATACAATCTTTAAATTATCCAGGATAATTTTCTGCCTTTGTTTTGCCTGCTCCAAAGTTGAATGAGTACTTGGTGCGGTTATTCTGGCATCAGTAATCACAAAAGCAATCTGGTTTACTTCTCCCCCGGGAGAGATAACAGGCTTTATCTGTATTGAAACTTTAAGATGCTTGTCAGATTTAGTCTCAAGCTCAAAACCTTTAACAACATAGGTTACTTTATTTCCTAAAGCCTGATCTATTGATAAAGACTCCAAAGTTGCAACACTGCCGCTTTCATTCTTTAAATGCAGGGTGGATAAAAGATTTTCCCCAATTATTGTACCGGGCAGATTCAATGACCTCTCTACAGCCTCGTTAAAAGATAAAATTTTTAAATTTACACCTGTTACCAGAACCAGTTCACTTAAGCCTTGCAGAATAGACTGTTCTCTTTTTTCACCTACGGCTAGGGTTTCTGTTAAAATTTTGGAGATTGTGTCTTTCAGGTGATAAGTGCTCATTAAGAACTGAGCCAGGGGAATAATAACAATAAATGACACAAGATATAAAATGGTTGATCCCGGGTCATCTTTAAACAAAGACAAAAGAGTTTGATTTAAAACGGTAGCAGATAGCAAAACTATCAAGGAAAGCACAAGGAAAGAAAGGGCTGAACCTATCCTAAGTAGAAAGGAGCTGCCCAATGTATAAAGGTGCAAAAGTATTAAGAAAGGGCTATAAAACGCTCCGGATGATATAACCAGCAACTGAACCAGCAAGGCGCTAAGGCCGACTAGAAATGTTTTGAATAATCCATGGTAAATTGAGGGACGGGTAGAAATAAATCTTTTTGAGAATAAAAGAAGAATGATTAAAACCACAACAATGGCTTTTTGGAAAATTCCCGTAGGTACTTTAAGATAAATTAGTACCAAGGAAGTAAGAGATGCCAGAAAAAAGGCCAGAGAATCCAATGATATCATATAATTTTACTATTGTATCATCTGTATCATCTGTGGATATTTTCCAGGGGTAAATGTTTTTGCAACCCTTCAGACCATTTTTCCATCCAGGATTTATATGGGACTTCAACATATGGAAGAAATCTTGCCACAATTTTTTTAATCTTCTCTTCATCCTGGTCAGAAAGCACCAGCATAAGCTGGCCAGGAAATCTGAAGTGAGTTTGGATAATTAAAATTTTATGGCCATCTTTTGTCTTAAACCAGAAAGCATCTAAAAAGTGCCAGAAGTAGAAGTCGTCTCCTACTGTTACCCCTTGTGTTGATATTCTATAGCGAATATTGTGTGGTGGAACAAATGCCAAAACATATGCAACAAATGCCAAAGCCAGAATTGCCCCAATCAGTAGAAATTCTCTTGCCAAAAGCAAAATAAGGGTTAAAAGAATAACAATTATGGCTAAAGTTGTATAGTATGAACGCTCTTTTTTCCTAAATGGACGGGAAACTGCCTCCCAAGAAAGTAGCGTCTTAACCTCTCCTGCCTCCAGAATTTTGGGATGAAGGGGGCCTGTATCAGACTTTGATGGCTGTTTTTTAATTTGTTTTGCTTCCGGCATTTTCTATATTTTAGTGTACTCTTAAAATTGAGGTTTTGTAAAGTGGCGGAGGAGGTGGGATTCGAACCCACGATACCCTTTCGGATATGCGATCTTTCCAAGATCGTGCACTAGACCGGGCTATGCGACTCCTCCAAATTCTCATATTATACAACTTTAAGGGTTGTTTTCGGGAGTTGTTTGGAGTAGACTTTGCCTAACAGTTTCCAGTGGCAACCATTTTTGGAGCGACTAGATGACTGTTAAAGATATGGACGAAATAGAGCAGATTAAGCAAAAGATAAATATTGTAGATTTAGTAGCCGAGTATATCCCTTTAAAAAAAGCAGGTGTAAATTTTAAAGCTTTATGTCCATTCCACAATGAGAAAACCCCATCTTTTGTAGTTTCCCCTGAAAGACAAATTTTTAAATGTTTTGGTTGCCAAAAGAGTGGTGATATCTTCACATTCCTCATGGACAAAGAAGGTATGGAATTTAAAGAAGCCTTGGAGGTTTTGGCAAAAAAGGGAGGCGTTACATTAAAAGTGCAAAGTGATAAGGGAAAAGGGCAAAGGGAAAGATTATTTGAAGCTAATTTAAAAGCTCAGGAATTTTTTCATTATATTTTAACAAAACATCTTCTGGGTAAAAATGCCCTGGAATACATAAAGAAAAGAGGGGTAAAAAGCGAATATATTGAAAAATTTGGAATTGGTTATGCCCCGGCTTCCTGGGAATCTTTAACCAAATTTTTATTAAAAAGAGGCTTTAAAGCACAAGAGGTAATAACAGCGGGCCTGGCAGTACCTTCAAAATCTTCTTTGTATGATCGTTTCAGAGGAAGAATAATATTTCCCTTACTTGACGGAAAAGATAAGTTAAGAGGTTTTTCCGGAAGGGTACTGGATTCATCAGAACCAAAATATATAAACTCTCCTCAAACCCCAATTTTTGATAAGGGTACGTATCTTTTTGGAATTAACTTGGCAAAAATTGCAATAAGAGAAGAAAAGCAAGCGGTTTTGGTTGAAGGAGAAATGGATGTGATACTTTCTCATCAGGCTGGGTTTAAAAATGTTATTGCGTCAAAAGGAACTGCTCTTACCCAGGGCCAGGTAGAGCTTTTAAAAAGATATACTGACTCGATACTTTTAGGTTTTGACATGGATTTGGCAGGGGATAGCGCATCCCGTCGGGGTATAGAGATTGCAGATAAGGGGGGTTTCAATATTAAGGTCATCCGTTTAGAGGGAGGCAAAGATGCAGCCGAAGTTGTAACAGCTGACCCTGCACTTATGTCAAAGGCAATAAGTGAGGCAATACCTATCTATGATTACTATATTGAATCGGTTGCATCACGCTATAACCTCAAAGATCCTCTGGATCTTCGCAAAATAGGAGCGGAACTTATTCCTGTTTGGACAAAAATTACAGATGATTTAATGCGGGAACGCTATATTCAAAAACTTTCGGCATTTTTAAAAATGGATGAGAAAATTTTACGTGAGGCTATTGATAAAGAAAAAAAATCCGATAAAAAGACATATGCAGAAGTTTTACATCAAAAGACAGGACAAGATAATGTTGTAACTTCAAGATCCAGAAGAGAACTTTTAGAAGAGTACTTGATAGCTTTGCTTTTGCATCCTCCGAAGGATTTTGTATTTGTGCCTAACTTTCCTGAAACCATCCTACATTTGTTTTCAAGAGAGGTCTTAAGGCAAATTTATGTACTGCTGGTGCTTTATTTGGATTCAATATCTTTTAAAGGAAGACTCTTTAATATAAATGAATTTATTGAAGAAATGCCAAAGGAGTTAAGCAGTGAGGTTGACA
Organism: Patescibacteria group bacterium; assembly: GCA_038064895.1. GTDB lineage: Bacteria > Patescibacteriota > Microgenomatia > Daviesbacterales > UBA10151 > JBBTSA01. The sequence continues at coordinate 4,476 of JBBTSA010000032.1, read as the reverse complement.
GATTCTACCTTGTAGAACTTGATGAGAAATTAACTGATGAGAAACATTGGATTCAAGAGCTAAACGGAGTGATTTTAGAGCTTAAAAGAACACTAATTAAGGCTTCTTTAGAAAAATTATCCTTTGAGATTAAAAATGCACAAGAGTTTGGTAAGATAGAAGTACTAGAAGTATTAAGCAAAAGGTTCAGAGATTTATCAGTGAAGCTAAAGAATTTATGATAAGTACCAAGTGTCCAAGAACCAAGTACCAAACAATGACCAAATTCTAAATCTTTAAATATTAAAACATTGGTTATTATAATTTGTTGGAAGACTTGTAATTTGGGTACTTGGAAAACTTAAAAAAATTATGGCCAAACAAAGAAAACAATCATCATTGGACACAAAAAAAATTCTTAAATTAGGTAAAGAAAGGGGATTTATTACTCAAGAAGAGATTTTGCAGGTTTTCCCCCAACCTGAAGAAAATGTTGAGGAGCTGGATAAATTCTTTATCAAGCTTTTTGAGAGTAATATTGATGTTTTTGAAACAACGGCAGAAGAACTCGAATCAGAATCTAAATCAACAACAGAGCTTGAGAAAGAGCTAGAACTTCTTTCTACAATGGAAGAAGGGTCGGTTACAGATCCAGTACGGCAGTATTTACGGGATATTGGTAAGATTTCGCTTTTAACAGCCCAGGATGAAATTGACCTTGCTAAAAAAGCTGAAAAAAATGTAAAGAGCGCAAGAGACAGATTAATCTCTGCAAATCTTCGTTTGGTCGTTTCTATTGCTAAGAAGTATGTAGGTCGGGGAATGAGTTTACTCGATTTAATAGAGGAAGGAAATATTGGCCTTATGAGGGCAGTTGATAAATATGATTGGAGAAGGGGGTATAAATTCTCAACTTATGCTACCTGGTGGATAAGACAAGCAATCACAAGGGCTATTGCCGATCAGGCAAGAACAATCAGAATCCCTGTGCACATGGTAGAAACAATAAACAGGTTTAATAGGACTCAAAGAAGGTTAATGCAGGAGCTTGGAAGAGAGCCTAATCCTGAAGAAGTAGCAGCCGTTATGGGAGTTGATGCTCAAAAGGCCAGGGAGATAGTAAAAGTTTCTCAAGAGCCAACATCACTTGAGACTCCGGTTGGTGATGAAGAAGACTCACATTTGGGAGATTTTATAGCTGATCAGGGACTTCAGCCAGATGAGCAAGCAACAAGAGAGCTTTTAAAGGTACATTTGGATGAAGTTTTAGATTCTTTATCCCCAAGGGAAAAAAGGGTTTTACAGCTTAGGTTTGGGCTTGAGGATGGTAAACAGCGCACGCTAGAAGAAGTAGGAAGGGAATTTGGAGTAACTAGAGAAAGAATCAGACAAATTGAAGCAAAAGCCATAAGAAAACTAAAACACCCAACTAGAGCCAAGAAGCTTCGTGACTACCTGGAATAAATCTGGTAAAATACCAGACGTACATTAATAATCCCCTGTAGCTCAACGGTAGAGCGAGATCCTGTCAATATAGGCAGCTTTTGGTGGCAACATCAAGATGATAACCGGGCTAATTCGGGGAAACCCACATGGGCAATCCCGAGCTAAATCCCCACCTTAGTGGGGTAAATGTGTAGAGACTATATACCCGGCTTCCTTAAGGAAGATAAGATAGTCCAGATCATTTGGTAACAAGTGGAGTTCTGTAAGATCGAGGTTCGTGGTTCGAATCCACGCGGGGGAGCCAGATTATTCTTACTCGAACTTAGCTTGGTTTTTAACAAAATGAACAAATAACTCTATAGTTGATTTATTCCATGATATTGTATAATCTCCGTATGGATACAGACGAAGAAAAAAGTCCTAGCGATGAGCCTGTATCTTCCCTAAACCCAGAAAATGTTAGACAAGAAGCGATTAGACTCGCCAAGTTAGAAGAAGATTTAACAAGACTTCTAGAAAGATATTTTGAAACAATACCGTCTAGAGAAGGGACAATTCACATAGATGAGCATACTGATATTTACAAATCAGATGAATTTTTTTATGTAGCCTCTCTTTTAAGAGAAATTTCAGGTATTGGGCCTTGTTATGTTGGTTTCTATCATTTTTTCCAATATCCCCAAGAGGCACCTATGATTCCAAACATTGATACTACAAACAGACTGGATATTAACATTCATACGGACGAACAGACCTTAGAAGAAGTTACAAGATTACTCGAATCTGATCCTCTAGCCAAGAATTACCTGGGTACTAGTTATTTTGTTGATCAAGAAGGCAATAATGGCAAAATGATTTATTTACCTGGACAGGTAAAGGATCATAGGAAAAATATTGGCCCCATTCATGGGAAAAGAGCAGTGATAGGACAAATGGGATCGTGGGATTTTGAGGTAGCAGGTGCTATTTTAAATATGCTTAAACAAAAAATCCAACCGCTATTCCCAGCTAGTGAACATAATTGATTTGTCTAAAATCGTCCGCTCGGCCGAGCACTACAAGTCTTAATATAACCAAATTTTTAAGCGCCTCTCTTTCCAAGATTTATGTTAAGATTAAGTAATGAACGGAAAAAGGTCTGGTCCCCTGGTTGTTATAAGCCTTTTCCTAACCCTCTTCATATTAGCCGCAATTTTACTAAGCTTTCTGGATAGTTATTTTCAGAATATTATTCAGGTACGTTTTACTCCTAGGGAACAAGTAATATTTGATTTTTCACACCTATTTAGAAGACTACAGCCTTTTTGGGTTTGGCTGGTGGGCATTTTTGTTATAGGCTCTGTGGTTACTTACTTAATATCAAAATCCGTTTTGCTTAGCAGAATTTTCGTAGTCTTAGTTTCTATGACTGCATTGGGGTTTGCTATTTTTGCCTATTATGTCTTAAGCCAGCCTTGTGAGGAATTAGGATGTATTGGTTCAGTTTTCGGTCTTTGGCTTGCAGAAGCGTCCTGGCTGATAGCTGGAGCCTCAATTCCAATTTTACTTTCCGCGTCACTTAAGGATACCAGCAATCTAATTAAAAGTAAGTTGCTTTGGATGAATACACTTATAACATTAATTTGTATTTCATTGCTATGGTATATAACCACATCGCTATTGAGAGCAGAATCTACTAAGACAGCTGCTACAGCTCAAAGACAGATTCAAGAAATCTACTCGGACCAAACATTTCCAGTTTACGAACCTTCTTATCTACCTCCTGTGGTGGGTAAGATTGGCCAGGAATGGACTGCAGATAGAGGGGACTCAGTTGATTACGTAAGATGGTATCATTATGGACCTACAAAAGTACTTAGTTTCGAAATTTTAGAAACTAAGCCTAAGACTAGTAAGACCAATGATGAGTATTTACAAGAAGATTTAAGAGAACTTCAGGCCAAGCAAGAAAAGTTTAAAGATGATGAATTATACGCATATAACCTCGAAGTGATAACCATTAAGCAGAGTCCAGCATTAGTTTACACAGAGCATAGTTTGCAGAGAGCAGTTGTTCCAGTTGTCCAGCTCTACATTGAAGGAGTCAGAATAAAGATTTCTGTAAATGTCGGGGCAGAGCAATTACCAAAAGAAGAATTGATAAAAATTGCAGAATCTTTACAACGAATTAACTGACAACCTTTGTGAAACTGAGGTGATCAGTTGTAATTTCTTAATCTCTTCCCATCTTTGCCTCATTTCCCCAATATAGCTTAGATTTTGGAATGTTTGGAGGATAGAAATAAAGCTATTTTCTGGTATAGTAATCCAAGGCTGGGGGAGCCAACAGTTTGTGTACTTGGAACTTATATAACTATTTTACTGATCGGGTTCTGTAACTCCGGTTGAATTTTAGAGTTTGCTCCATAAATTATTATTTCAGTTATTGGGAAGGTCCATCTTATCCCATTAAACAGCGTTTCAATCCTGCTTCTATGAGCTTGAAATATTTCTTGAGCTTTAGGATCTTTAACTGAAGCGACTGTAACATGAGGATAAAACCCTAATCCATTATCTTCAGCGGAATATTTTTTTAAAGATGTAGCTAATTGTTGATTAAAAGAGTTTAAACTGGTTGGATACCCAACGTTTAAGAAAAGAACTCTGGGTAGTTCTTTACCAAAGCAATTAAAACCTCCAATTTTTACTGTATTATTTTCTAAAATATTTTTAATCTCTTCAACTCTAGATTTTATATAATTTAGATCATCTTGCGCTTCCTGAGTTAGGTAGTACAGAGTAAGGTGAGGGGTAGTTGGATTTACTGTAGGAATTTCTGGAAATGAATTATTTATTTCGTTAACAAGTTGAGCAAACGAAAAAATATATTCATCAGGAATAGGAACAGCGATGAAGAAAGAAGTATAGGAATTTATCATTAAATAGTAGTTTATATAAATATTGGCTCAAAGTCATCTTTTGATTCCAAAATAGCCAGTCCTAAGTGCTCCAACTTAGGGGAGCAAAAGTAGGGGAGGTTGTCACAGCTTGCTATACCACTGTTTAACAACT
>JBBTSA010000031.1:0-18242 GCA_038064895.1 Patescibacteria group bacterium | reverse complement strand
GTAATATCAGGTATTACTTAATATTGCTGGTGGGATTCCACTTAGAATACAGGAACGTTCTTAGATTTGACACATTGAACCTATAGTTATAAAATTACTTATATGATTGAGTCTCAAACAGATACCACACAGATAACTCCCTTAATTGGTATTGTAGATAGTAATCCAAGACAGCTTAAAAAGACAACACTTATAGTTAAAGAAGCAGGATACAGGATTGCTACGGCTTCTGATGGATTAGCTGCACTTAATCTTGTCGCAGAGCGTGATCCAGATTTACTTATCTTAGGTGATCCTTTGGATAAATTGAGTACACAGGGACTAGTTACTAGGATGAGAGAATTTACTTCATTACCGGTTATAGTTTTGGGATACAGTGATGATGAGGATTACCAAGCTGGAATATTAAACGGAGGGGCCGATAATTACTCAGTAAAAGGAGAAGTTAGCGATAGAGAATTATCCGCTAGAATTGGAGCGCTACTTCGTAGAGCAAACATGGGACCTGACCAAAAACAGCAGGCGATATCTACTAATGGAGAGTTGGCAATTGACTTTGGTCAACATCTAGTGAAATTAGAAGACAGAGAGATTCCACTTACTCCGACAGAATATGAAATACTTGCTTTGCTTGCCAGAAATATGGGTAAAACCGTACTTCAAGAAGATATCGGATTAGAAGTTTGGGGTTCAGGGCTTGAGTATTATACTACTTTCTCGGATGGAGAACACATGCTTAGGATAAATGTGGACCGCATACGTAAAAAACTCGGAGAAAATTTCTATAATCCTCATTTTATAATTACCCAGCTTGGAGTTGGATACATGATGCCGAAAGTAGATGAATTGATTGAATTTCAAATTGGTCCTATAGATTATAAGTATCAAACTAACAAGGATCAACCATATCCGATATCAAGATCAGAAACTGAAAAAGCTGTTGTGCTTGCAGATGGCCAACGATTAAATGTCTCAGGGCAGATAAGAGAAGTAATCAATATTGTCCGTTCGCTTCCTGAAGGAATGTCTGTGCGTACAACAAGTTTAATGGTTGCGCTTGGTATTTCTAGAAGCGCATGCAGAGGACGTATCCAGCGTACAAGGATTGCCTTGGGAGGGTCTGGTTATACAATTGGAAATGCGAACTCTCCCGGATTCGGATTAGAAGCTCGATATTATTGGAAAAAAGTAGGATAAAAAAATTATTGCTTTTTGAATGTAAGCTTGTTAAAATATTCATCATTAAACATCTATCAGTTTAGGTTTTCCTGAATCTATACTGCTGGTAGAGGTGATCAAGGAAAACTATGTACAAACTTCCTAAAATTGAAGAATTATTAGAAGCAGGTGTCCATTTTGGACACCAAGTTAGGCGTGGTCACCCTAGAATGAAACCCTTTATATATGGTGCAAGAGATGGGGTGCATATTATTGATTTAACTAAATCTGATAAGTACCTAAAAGAGGCTTGTGAGTTTGTAGAAAATTTAGGCAAACAGGGGAAGGTTTTGCTTTTTGTGGGCACCAAAAAGCAGGCCAGGCCAATTGTGGAAGAGCTTGCCAAAAAACTAGAAGCTCCATATATGGTGGAAAGATGGATAGGGGGATTTTTAACCAATTTTGATGAAATCCAAAAAAATGTAAAAAAGCTAAAAGAGCTCAAGGAAGCAAAGGAAAAAGGGGAACTTAAAAAATACACCAAAAAGGAGCAGCTTTTAATAGACAGAAAAATCAGTAAATTGGAAAAAGATTTTGCAGGTGTGATGGACTTGGTTGTTCTTCCGGATGCAATTTTTGTAACTGATGCGGTTTCAGATAATATTGCAGTAAGGGAAGCCAGTAGAATCAAAATACCCGTTGTGGCACTAGCGGATTCAAACTCTGATCCGACTTTAGTTGATTATCCGATTCCTGGTAATGATGATGCTATAAAATCTATTAAAATACTTGTTGAAGCGATAGCGTCTGCATATGGTGAGGGGAAGAAGGAAGCAGGAAGGAAGGCAGATAAAGAAGTAAAAAGGCTGGAAAAAGAAGCAACAAAATCCGCCTCCGCCAAGGCTTCCCTCGACTCTGCTCGGGACAAGTCGGCGGACAAGGAAGGAATTGATGAAGAGCTAAAAGTAGACCCCGATTCAATCGGGGTAGAAGTGGCTGCAGCAGAAGAAATGGTAGAGAAAAAAGCTGTTAAGGATGCAGAAAGAGTAGTATAGTAAGTACCAAGTGTCCAAGCACCAAGTACCAAACAATGACCAAATTATAAAATTTAAATTTTTAAAATTGGTTATTAGAATTTGTTTGGAGGACTTGTAATTTGGTACTTGGAAAACTTATGAAAATAGAAGACATAAAAAAACTAAGAGAAGAAACTGGTGCCGGGATAGCTGATTGTAAGGAGGCCTTGAGTTTATCAAAGGGCAGTTTTGAAGAGGCTGTAAAATGGTTAAAACAAAAAGGTTTAGATAAAGCTTCCTCAAAATCCGGTAGAGAGGTTAAAGCCGGGATTGTGGAAGTTTATTCCCATGGGGGGAAAGTAGGAGTTTTAGTTGAGGTTTTGTGTGAAACAGACTTTGTGGCTAAAACTTCCGATTTTAAAAATCTGGCCCATGAACTTACTCTTCAGGTGGCCTCAATGAACCCTTCATCCGTAGAAGAGCTACTTAAGCAAGAATATATTAGGGATGTAACACAAACCGTTGATCAACTGGTTAAGTCAGTTAGCGGTAAGCTTGGAGAAAATATACAAGTAGGACGGTTTGAAAGAATAGCATTAGGGGAATAAAGTGGATCCAATACTTACTGCATCAAGTGAAGAGATAGAAGCTGCACTTCACCATTTTACAATGGAAGTTGCCGGCATTAGAGCAGGCAGGGCAAACCCTTCTTTAATTGAAAATATTCCTGTTTCTGCTTATGGGGGAGTGATGAAGCTTAATGAGTTGGGTAATATTTCAGCACCTCAACCTACACTTCTAACAGTTTCCGTTTGGGATGCATCGATTTTGGATAATGTTATAAAAGCCATACAGGAGGCAAATTTAGGTTTAAATCCTTCAAATGAAGGAATCTTGATTCGTCTTCCTATACCGTCTCTGACAGCTGAAAGAAGGGAAGAATTTATTAAGCTTTTACATCAAAAAATAGAGCAGGCTAGAGTTGAAATAAGACAAATAAGAGGGGATTTTAGAAATGGATGGAAAAAAGAGCAAGATAATGGTCAGATAAGCGAGGATGAATTTTTCAGAAGAGAGAGATTACTGCAGGAACTGGTGGATAAAAAGATCATGGAGGTGGAACAGATTGGGAAAAGTAAAGAAGAAGCATTAACGCAAATTTAATTTTTAAACTATGATATTTTCAATAATAATTTTCATAATTACACTTCTTATCCTGGTTCTAATTCATGAACTGGGCCATTTTCTTTTTGCAAAAAGATTTGGAATAAAAGTAGAAGAATTTGGCTTTGGCATTCCTCCTAGAGCTTGGGGTAAAAAGATAGGAGAAACTCTAATCTCTATAAACTGGCTCCCTTTGGGAGGATTTGTAAGACTTTTTGGTGAAGATGAGGTTGACAAAAAAGTTTTAGAGGATAGACGCTCATTTGCATCCCAAACTGTTGAGAAAAGAATTTTAGTTGTAATAGCTGGAGTTTTAATGAATATAGTCCTAGCTTGGATTCTTTTCTATGGATTATTATTTGCACAAAATTTCAGAATGATTTATCCGACTACTGAACCGGTTGTGTTTGTGGTAAAACTTGAAGATGATTTTCCTGCAAAAGAAGCTGGAATAAAAGTTGGGGAGAGAGTTTTATCAGTAGACGGTGTGGATGTTAATACAATTGAAGAAACCAGAGGTTTAATAAAGAAAAAGGAGGGGCAAGAGATAACTCTAACTTTATCCGATTTGGATAAAAAAAATTTAAGAGATGTTACCGTTACCCCAAAGGCAGTAGAAGGAGGCCCGATTATAGGAGTAGTTTTTAGCCCCCTTGCTTTTAAACAATATGTAACACCAATAGAAAAAATATTCTCCGGCATAACATATAGCCTCGATTTAACCAAACTGACATTCTCAGGATTTGGGATACTGTTTAGTGATTTAATTTCAGGAAATCTGAATAAGGCATCACAGTCTGTTTCCGGGCCTGTTGGATTGGCATCAGTTACAAACAATATTTTAAGTATTGGATTAGAAGCAATATTGCCATTCATATGGTTTGTCGGAGTCCTTTCCTTATCTTTAGGTATTTTTAATCTTTTACCAATTCCTGCACTTGATGGAGGAAGATTATTCTTTCTTCTAATTGAGTTTGTGACAAGGAAACGGGTAAAAGCCGAGCTTGAAAGAATAGTTCATCAAGTTGGATTTGCCGCACTTTTGGCTCTTGCTCTACTTGTTACATACTCCGATATCTCCAAAGTGATAAAATGAATAAGTGATTGTAAAACTGCTCACGATACTTACATTAATTTTAGCAATTGTTTTATTTCCTCCTGCTGTTTTGGCATTAATTTCTAATAATGCAATTCCGGGGGATGCAACTTATCCAATAAAAAGAGGTCTGGAGGAAATTATTTTAAAAATTGCATCAGTTCATCCAACAACAAAAACTTGGTTTTCTATTGAAAGATCCGGGAGAAGATTTGAAGAATCAAAACTCTTGCTTACAGCCGGCAAATCAGAAGCAGACGCTAGTTTGGATGAGCTTGTATCTCAAACAGAAGCTGTTTCAAAAGAGATTGCAAAAATACAAGATCCTGTAAAAAAGCAGGAGCTTAAAGAAAAGCTATCGCAAGAAATCAAAAAATATGATGCGGGTTTGGAAAAAGTCAAACAACAAATTGCTCAAAGTGCATCGGGACCCAAACAACCATCAGTTGTATCTACTCCAATACCGAGTTCTAGTGTTTCATCGTATACAACCCCGACCTTTGCAACGCCGACACCTTCTCTAACATCTCAACCTTCTTCTCGACCTTCTGCTCAACCGTTATCAAGAGTAACTCCAATACCAACTCCTAGACCAACAACTACATCTAAACCCAGTCCTATACCAAGATTTACCCCAACCCTAACACCAATTCCCACTCCGTCTCCATCTCCATCTCCATCCCCATCCCCATCCTCGTCTCCGTCTGCGCCACCAATACCGACTTATCCAACACCTGTAAACCGATCCGATTGTGATGCAATATTGCAACGGATAGAAAAAGCTCAATGCAGATTAGGATTCACTAGAGAGGGTTTAAGCGCACTTTCAGTTCCCCATTCCCCTGAACCAAATTTACCTGATTCATCCAGACAAAATAGAAATGATAAAGAAAATGATAATAGAGGGAAGGATAGCGGGAGAGCAAGAGAAAATGATGGAGAAATAGATCATGGAAACTCAGAAAAAAATTTGGATAGAGGAGATAATGGAAATAGGGGACGGGCTAGGGATCGTTGACAGACAGTGTGGGTGTTGATAGAATTTTTTGATGATAAAAGGTCAAATTACATATGAAGATTTTGATAAGGTTGATATAAGGGTAGGGAAAGTTATTAAGGTTGAGGATTTTCCAGAAGCCCACAAACCTGCTTATAAGCTGACCATAGATTTTGGTCCAGAGATCGGTATCAAAAAATCCAGTGCCCAAGTTGTGAAACATCATACAAAAGAGGAACTTCTCAAAAGGTTAGTTGTTTGTGTTGTTAATTTTGCTGAAAAACAAATAGGACCATTCGTTTCTCAAGTTCTAACACTTGGACTTGATGATGGAACAGAAGATGCCAGTAATTGGATAGTACTAACACCTTTAAAAGATGTACCATTAGGAAGAAGGGTAAAGTAATGGCAGATCAAGTTAAATCAATTACTAAAAAAAGTAAAGATATTTCAGGCTGGTATAATGATGTGGTTGAGCGTGCACAACTTGTTGAACATGGTCCTGTTAAAGGGACAATGATTTGGAAACCTAGGGGTTTTGCTTTATGGGAAGAGATTCAAAAAAATCTGGATGTTAAAATTAAAGACCTGGGAGCAAAAGCTGTTTATTTTCCTCTTTTTATTCCGGAAAGTTTTCTAAAAAAAGAAAAAGAACATATAAAAGGTTTTTCTCCTCAACTTGCAGTAGTCACACATGCCGGTGGAGAAAAACTAAAAGAGCCAATTGTGGTTAGGCCAACATCCGAAACAGTAATGTATGAGGCTTTCTCAAGATGGATTCAAAGTTGGAGGGATTTACCGCTTATTATAAACCAATGGGCCAATGTTGTTCGCTGGGAAATGCGACCATACTATTTTTTAAGAACTACTGAATTTTTATGGCAGGAAGGACATACTGCTCATGCTACAAATGAAGAGGCTCAAGTTATGGCTGAGATGGCTTTAAAAATGTATGTTGATTTCTATCAAAAAGTTTTGGGTCTATATGGTTATGCCGGAAGAAAATCAGAATCAGAAAAATTTCCTGGCGCAGATACAACATTAACATATGAAATTTTAATGCCTGATGGAAAAGTTGTCCAAGGATGCACTTCTCACAATTTAGGACAAAACTTCTCAAAGGTCTTTAAAGTGGATTATCAGGACGAGAAAGGTCAAAAGCAGCTAGTTTATCAGACCTCGTGGGGTTTATCTTCAAGATCAATTGGTGCAATGATTTTGATGCATGGAGATGATAATGGCTTAGTGTTACCTCCAATGCTAGCACCGCATCAGGTTGTGATAATCCCAATAATTACAAAATCTTCAGATAAAGAAAAAATAAGAAATTTAGCAGACAAGGCTTTTGAAATATTGGAAATAAACAATGTAAGGGTTAAGCTGGATGATAGTGATCAGTCACCAGGATGGAAATTTAATCAATACGATTTGGAAGGTGTTCCCATAAGAATAGAAATAGGGTCTACGGAAGCTAAAGATAATAGATTCCGTATTGTCAGAAGGGATAACAAACATAGTTTTGATATTCATGTTAATGCACTTGGAGCTGAAGTTAGTAATCTTTTAAAAGAAATTCAAATAGAAATGCTTGATAATTCAAGAGATTTTACTTATAAAAATACAAGACAAGCTGATACTTATTCAGATTTTAAAAAGATCATGAGCAGTAAAAGGGGATTTATAGAGGCTTTTTGGTGTGAGGCTGAAAGTTGTGAGACGGCAATTAAACAAGAAACAAAAGCTACAACAAGATGTTTACCTTTGGATGCCATTGAAGCAAATGGGGAATGTATTTATTGTGGCAAGAGGGCCAAATTCCGTTGGCTCTTTGGTCAATCTTACTGAATAGTTGATATAGTTTGTTCTTGAAGTGGACGATCGTACAAGCAAGTGAATCACCACAAAGGTTTCAATTCTGCCTTGTATGGGATATCTCTTTTACGATCAATAGGTCGAGGACTATAATGAAAAGTTAACTCCAATCCTTCAACCTTTTGGTCATAGGTTTGTACATGATGACTTTTGGAAAGTTGCTGAACTCCAGAAGAAACAAATAAAGTTAAGGTTTCTGTTTGACTTCTGCTAATCCAGGCATGCCGCATCAGTATAAGTCTAGCTGTATCAATTACCACTAAAAATGGGGTTCTGCTAAGATCTATCAAAAAAAATACTAGACCATTATGTCGCTGATAATTTTCTACATCTCGATCTGTAGGATCTACTGAAACTACAGTGCTTAAAATGGCTTCCCCATATCTCCCACTGAGAATTTCAGCTAATTCTTGTCTCATAGCAATGGATAATAGTAACTCCAGGCTTAATTGTCAAATCTTGCAAAACAAACCCTAATTGATTTTAAAATCCATTTCTGCTACATTACCATGAAGTTATGATTGCAAAAGACATTCAAAAACAACCAAAGAGTTTAGTTGAAGTGGTAGTTACTGTTCCTTGGACTGATCTTGAACCTAAATGGAATGAGATTCTTAACCGTTTGGGAGCTGAGGTTGAAATTCCTGGTTTTAGAAAAGGTGCTGCTCCTGCCAACATGGTTGAAAATCAGCTTGGGGCTAAACTTCAGGATGAGGTTTTAAAGGTAGCTATGCCACAATTTTTGATTGAGGCTCTTAAAGGCACTGATATTATCCCAATTGATTATCCAAAATATAATTTAGTATTTTTTGTAAAAGGACAGCAGCTTCAATATAAAGCAACTATTACAAATAGGCCAGCTGTTACTGTTGGTAATTACAAAACAATTAAAGTGACGAGACCTACTTTAAAATCTGTTACAGAAGAAGAGGTGCAAAAAGTAATTGATGATCTATACAAAAGATGGAAAGTGAGATCCCCCTCCGCTGAAGCTTCTGGGGACAAGCAGCCCGCTGGCTCTGGTGGTTCAATTAATTTCCAGGGTGGTCAGCAACCACAAACTACACCGGCAAATGGGCAACCCGACTCTGCCGGACCGGATGATACTTTTGCAAAAGCAATGGGGGCACTTAGTATGAATGATCTAAAAGATAAAGTCAGGAAAGATTTGGAAGCAAATGTTAAATACAACAATGAACTGGATTTTGAGGAAGCAATTCTGCAAGAAGTAGAAAAAATGACAACCGTAGAGCTGCCTGACATTTTAATACAGGATGAACTAAACAGAATGCTGGTTTCGCTGCAAAGAAGGGTTGCTGATATGGGACTTTTGCTTGAAGATTATTTGAAAAATCAGGGTAAAACCCTGGAACAGCTTAAAAATGAATGGAGGGGGCAAGCTGAAAAAAATGTAAGAATGGAACTTGGACTTGCAGAAATTGCAAGGGCCGAAAATGTGACTATTTCGGATACTGAACTCCAAGCTGAAATAGATAAGATTACTGATGCCAGGGTTAAAAAACAATTTGATGCTCAAGAACCAAAACTTCATCTAAGACATGCTCTAAGACAAACCAGAACCCTGGATCTTCTAAAAAAGCTTGTCACCCAGCAGTTATGAGAGTATAATGTTTCCTAGGAGGTGTTTTTCTTTGAGCATAGTGGTTAAAGCTGGACCCGGTGATTCAACAGATTCGGTTATAAGGAAATTTCAAAAAAAAGTAGTTGCAGAAGGATTAGTACAAGAGATTAGAGAAAAATCAGTTTATAGAAAACCTTCCCAACTTCGTCAGGAGTATTTGGCGGAAAAAAGACGCAAGATTATGCGGGCTAAAAGGTATAATGGATGATGCTAATAGATAATATAAGTTCGGATCTTAAAGATGCACAACTGGCTCGTGATGAGATTAAGGTTTCAACTTTAAGATTACTGCTTTCTGAAATTCATAACAGCCAAATCCAAAAAGGAAGCGATCTTTCTGATGAGGAATTACTTGCTGTTGTCCAGAAAGAAGTCAAAAAAAGAAAGGAAGCAGCAGCAGGTTTCAGGCAAGGTGGTATAGAGGTTCAAGCACAAAAGGAAGAAGTAGAACTTGCTATTTTAGAAAGCTACTTACCTGCGAGTCTGTCAAATGAGGTGTTGACTAAAATTGTGGAAGATACTATAACGGAAGTAGGGGCAAAATCTTTGGCTGATATGGGGAAGGTGATGGGGATGGTAATGAGTAAGGTTAAGGGCCAAGCAGATGGAAATACTGTAAGCGCATTGGTAAAGGAGAAGCTAGGATAAGAGTAACTAAGAAAGAGTGAAGAGTCAAGAAAAAAAGACTCATCACTAGATACTCTTATCCTCTTATACTAAATTATGATTAACATCATTGTTTCATCCGATCCCAGATATAAAGTTAACAGGGAAACTATTAGATTTACAGTGCTTTCTGTTTTACAAAAAAATCGAATTTCAGGTCGTGTAGAACTTGGTATAAATATTGTGGGTGATAGGAAAATGCACGAGTTAAATAGAAAGTACCGCGGCATTGATTCCACAACAGATATCCTATCCTTTGCTTTGGAAGATTCTAATCCTGCCTCGCTTCAGCATGTTCCAAGAGTTGGTTTTGTTGCAGCCCCTGACAGGATCTTAAGATTGGGTGATATTGTCATCTCATACCCGCAAGCTTTGGAGGACGCTGCGTTAGATGGTATTTCTGTTGATGAAGAAGTAAAAAATCTTTTGGAACACGGGATGCAGCATCTTTTAGGCATTTACCATGGATACTAATTCTGCTTTCTATCTTAAATACCGCCCTCAAGCATTTGATCAACTAGTTGGTCAGGAAACAGTTAAAAAAAGTTTGTCCGATGCTTTTAAAAGTAATAGATTATCCCATGCCTATCTTTTTGTGGGCCCAAGAGGAACAGGTAAAACTTCAACTGCCAGAATTTTGGCCAAAATGGTGAATTGTGAAAGTGTGGATGTACCATGCAACAAATGCTCTACATGTATTTCCATAACGGACGGAAGCAACCTGGACCTTATTGAAATTGATGCAGCATCAAATAGGGGTATAGAAGATATAAGGTCCTTAAGAGAGAAAATTAAACTTGCACCAACTTCTTCTAAAAAAAAGGTTTACATAATTGATGAAGTGCACATGTTAACGACAGAGGCTTTTAACGCGCTACTTAAAACTTTGGAAGAACCCCCTAAGCACGCTCTTTTTATATTGGCAACAACCGATGCGCAAAAAATTCCACAGACAATAGTCTCCCGCTCAACAAGATTAGATTTTTCTTTAGCTTCCTTGAAAGATTTGAAAGAAGCTCTGGATAAAATTATAAAAGTGGAAAAGATTGATATTGATAGTGATGCTCTTACTATTTTGATGAAAAAGGCTGATGGATCCTTTAGGGATGGGATTAAGATGCTTGATCAGGTTGCAAGCAAAGATGGAAAGATTAATGCTAAAGATATAATAGGTAACTTTAGATCTATAAGTTTTGATAATTTGGAACAACTTTTACAAAATTTTTCCGCGAATAAAACTTCCGAGGGCTTAATGAAAATTCAAAAACTTATAGATTTCGGAGCAGATGTTAAAGAGGTTTTATCTTCACTTATGGATTTATTTAGAAATCTTATGTTTATAAAAAACGGGTTGGGGGAAAATTTAGTGAAACCTAATCTAACTTCTGAAAATTACGAAAGACTAACAGTTCTGGCAGAGAAATTTGAAAATAAACAAATTGTTAGAAATTTGGAAATTTTACAAAAAGCAATGGAGCAGCTGAAATTTACAACAATACAATCATTGCCACTTGAGTTGGCGGTAGTGGAAATGACACAAAGTGTCATTCTGAGTCCAAAGGACGAAGGATCTCTTGCTCGCCTCGTCTCCGACGAGTCGGAGCGGGCGAATGCAAGGTCTGAAACAAGTTCAGAGATTCTTCGCTTCGCTCAGAATGACAAAGAAGAAATTGTTGTTGAGTCCACCGCCAAACCAGTATCTGTGACTACAAGTCCTTCTGATTCTCCTGACATAGCAAAGCTTAAAGAAAAATGGACTTTTGTACTGGAGACGATAAGGCCTTACAATTTCTCTCTGGAGGCGCTACTTCGTTCTGTCAGAGTAAGTAGTATAACCGACGTAAATGTTATTATGGAAGTCCCATACTCTTTCCATCAAAGAATTTTGGAAGCTCCAAAAAATCGCGATATTTTGGAAGGGGTTTTATCCGATATTTTGGGAAGGCAAATTAGAGTATCTTGTGTTTTAGGAACAAGGCCAATGCGAAAAGAAGAGATTGCAAATATTGAAATTGCAGAGGATGATGACATAATTAGAGTTGCTTCAGAAATTTTTAATTCTGAATCCGTTAATTAAATACCTGCAATAACATATTTGTCTCATTGATAAAATATAAGTAATATGATATAATTATTAATATGGAAACTTTGACTACCATTACACCTAAGTTTCAAGTGCATATACCTGTTTCAATCCGGAAAAAGATAGGCCTTAAAAAACACGGAAGAGCTTTGATTAGAGCTGAGAAAAAAAAGATTATAATTGAACCTATGAAGTCTGATTTTTTATCGCTGGCAGGAAAGTATAAAGTAAAGAATCCAATTCCGGCAGAAAAGATTCGGGATTATATTGATTATGCTGACGGAAAAAGGTAGAGAAAGTGAAAGTATTTATAGAGACAAGTATCTTCATCAGATTTCTAGTAAGAGATAATGATAAGAAATTAGCAGAATGCGTTAGTCTTTTTAATCTTATTGAAGAAGGAAAGTTAATACCATATATTTCAAATACGGTAATATCAGAAATTTTATTTGTTCTTACCAAGATATATAAAATTTCAAAATTCTCTGCGTTAGGAGATATTGAAAAAATTTTCAATTTTCGTAATATAACAGTTATAGAGAAAACAAATACCCCTGGATCACTCTCACTTTTTAAAAAATATTCTATAAAATATGGAGACTGTTTAATTGCAACTCAAGTCCCAAAAGGGGTAGCTATTGTCACTTACGATACAGATTTTTCTAAGATCCCTTCTGTAAAATCTATTCCCCCGGCAGAAATTTTTAATTCTGACTCTGTAAATTAGTGACTAGTTGATAGAATCTAGAATCTAGAGTCTAGACTCTTGACTCTAGTCACTAGACTCTGTAATCTTTACACCTATGGCATCCAAAGTTTTTCCATTAATTAAAGAAGAAGCTCATCGTCAAAAATACGGACTTGAGATGATACCTTCTGAAAACTATACATCTGAAAATGTTATGAAAACCATGGGATCAATTCTTACTAACAAATATTCAGAAGGTTTCCCCGGTGCAAGATATTATGGAGGAAATGAGGTTATTGATAAGATAGAAAGATATTGTCAGGATTTAGCTAATAAACTTTTTGGGACCTCTCATGCAATAGTTCAACCTCATAGTGGCTCGCCAGCAAATTTAGCAATAGCTTTGGAACTGGCTGGTCCAGGAGGTACAACTTTGGGACAAAGTTTAGTTGCAGGTGGTCATTTAACATTTGGTGCTTCTGCCTCTTGGACAGGTAAAATATTTAATGCAATTCAATATGGAGTTGATCCAAAAACTTGGAAACTAGATTTAAATGAAGTAAGGGCTTTGGCAAAAAAACACAAGCCAAAATTTATTTGGGTAGGTACTACAGCTTATCCTTATCAAATAGATTATAAAGGTTTTGCAGAAATTGCAGATGAGTTAGGATGCTTTTTAGTTGCAGATACGTCTCACATTTCAGGACTTATTGTTACAGGATATCATCCTTCACCTGTGCCATATGTTGATGTAATAATGACCACAACACACAAAACTTTAAGAGGCCCAAGAGGAGCCATGATTTTAATAACCAAAAAAGGTTTAGAAAAAGACCCCGAGCTAGCAAAAAGATTGGAAAAGTCTGTAATGCCTGGTTTACAAGGGGGGCCACATGATCATCAGACAGCAGCAATAGCAGTTGCATTAGAAGAGGCATTAAAACCATCATTTAAAAAATACATTGGACAGGTTGTTAAAAATACAAAAGTATTAGCTCATGAATTGGGAACTGTTTCAGAGGTTCATTTAATTCTTCTTAGTCTAACTAGTTATGGATATGGCATGGGTTATCAAGCTCAATATGCATTAGAAGAGGCAGGAGTTACAGTGAATAAAAATACAATTCCTGGTGAGCCCGCTTCTGCTTTTTATCCATCTGGGATAAGATTGGGAGCTGCTGCCGTTACAACAAGGGGTATGCATCAGAAAGATATGATAAAAATTGCGTCATGGATTAAAAGAGCTTTAAAAGAAATAAAAGGGATGGATTTACCAAAAGAACAAGAAAAAAGAAAAGATTTCCTAAAAGAGGTTAAGAAAAAACTTAGAGAAAATAAAAATTTAAAACAAATTAGAAAAGAAGTTGAAGCTTTTGCTGGAAAATTCCCTGTACCTGGGATACAATAATCCTCATGGTTCATCTAATAGACGGTAAAGTACTAGCTAAAGTTCGTGAGGAAGAATTAAAATTAGAGATCTCAAGTTTAGGTTATACTCCCAAAGTTGCCTCAATTGTTATAGGCAGTGACGCTCCTTCTCTTTTATATACTAAAATGAAACAAAAAAAAGCAACTGATGTTGGGATAAACTTTGAGCCAAAGTATTTTTCATCAGATACTCCATATAATGAACTTGTTAATTTTATAAGAAAACTAAATGAAGACTTAGAAGTTAATGGGATCATGATTCAGCTTCCCATACCTGATGAATTTTTAAAAGGTAAAGACTGGAGAGAAATTTTAGCTGAAATTAAAATAGAGAAAGATGTTGATGGATTAAGGTATCCAGACTCCAAATTTCTGCCAGCAACTGCCAGAGCAGTTTTATCAATTTTGGATGATGAGAAAATTGAAGTTAAAAATAAAAAAGTAATAGTTTTAGGAAGAAGCAATCTGGTCGGTAAACCTGTAGCAGATGAACTAATAAATAGAGGAGCAAATGTCAGTGTTGTGCATAGTCAGACTCCAAACCCCAAAGAAATTACACTTGCGGCAGATATTATTATAAGTGCTGTTGGGAAACCGCATCTAGTTAAAGGGGATTGGATAAAAAATGGGACAGTAGTTATAGATGTTGGTACATCTGAAGACAAGGAAACTGGAAAAATTGTAGGAGATGTAGATTTTGAGGAGGCTAAATTAAGGGCTTCAAAAATTACTCCTGTCCCCGGAGGAGTTGGACCAATGACAGTTATATCCTTGATGGAAAATGTGTTAGAATCAGCAAAAGGGAGGAATTAAAAACGTGGGCTTAATGGATGGGCTAAAACAGCTTGGCGATCTTAAAAAAATGAGGGGTCAGGCCATGGAAGTGCAAAAAAGACTTGCACAAATTAAGATCACAATAGAACATAAAGGTGTAACTGTTGTAATGACTGGGGATCAAAAAGTTCAATCCATCTCCGGAGAGATGGAACCTTCTAAAGTTACGGAGGCTGTAAATGAAGCATTAAAACAATCCCAAAAAGTAGCAGCTGATGAAATGAGAGGACTTATGGGTGGTATGGGTATGCCGGGGGCGTAAAAATGAGCGAACGTCCAATCTGGGTCTATAGACCCCAAACAAATCAAGAAGTAGTAGAAAGAAGCTTGGAAGAGCTAACTAGCCGAAGCAGAATTACCTATAGAAACCTCTTTGAAGCTATAGCAGATGTTTTCGCAACCAAATTAGGAGAAGAATGGGAGGGTGCTGATGAGCTGCGGTTGAAGGGTAGATCAGGGAATATTTGTATTGGATATACTGATCCATCTATGTGGTTAGAATCCTATGCAGAAAGTTGGATACAAGTGGGTGGTACTCACAATGATTTTAGGGATCAAGGCCAGGGTAGGGTAAAAGCTTATCAGCCTGATTTTGATAGGGAAACCTTTGGTACTTATGCTGTTCTTGACCAGATTCAGCGAAGAGAATTAGTTCTAGAGTTACTTGGAGGATTAAGATCAGAACCGCTCCAATAAAACAATTAATTATACATCCATACGTATGAGTGTACATTCTCTTACAGTTAAGTAGATTGCTTCGCTTCGCTCGCAATGACATTATGTAAATGGTAAAATCCAGAAGTTATGGCTCAAGTTCCAAAATCAGTTCAAAATTTAATTGAAGCTTTTGAGAGACTTCCGGGGATTGGTCCAAAAACCGCACAAAGGTTAACTTACTATCTTTTACATGCCCCAAGAGAAGAAGCACAAAAACTAGCTGATGCAGCCATCGCTATGAAAGATAAAACTAAAATATGTTCTACTTGTTTTAACATTGGAGAAGAAGATCCGTGTAATATATGCGACGATTCATCCCGTGACCAAACAATTATTGTAATTGTTGAAGACCCGTTAGATGTGCTAGCTTTGGAAAAATCAGGATATAAAGGTTTGTATCATGTTTTACATGGAGTTATATCACCTCTTGAAAATATAGGACCCGATGAAATTCATATAAGAGAACTTTTACCAAGACTAAAAAAAGGAGAGGTCAAGGAAATAATTTTGGCAACAAATCCAACAATGGAAGGAGAGGCAACAGCAATGTATATACAACGGTTACTTTCTCCACTAGGAGTAAAAATTACTAGGATAGCAAGGGGATTACCTGTTGGATCGGATTTGGAATATGCTGATGAGACAACTTTGTCCAGAGCCATTGAGGGAAGAAAGGAATATTAAGTTTTCCAAGATACAAATTACAAGTATTCCAAACAAATTATAATAACCAATATTTAAATATTCAAAAATTTAGAATTTGGTCATTTGTTTGGTACTTGGTGCTTGGATACTTGGTATTTTATAATAAGGATATGGCTAATTCTGCAAATGTGATAGGACAGTTTAAAGATGAAGTAGAAGAGGTATCAGAAGAAGTGGCAGAAGATGTTAAAGATTCTGTAGGGGAGATGATAGAACAAGGTGTTCAATCTGTTGCAGCTCCAACCCTTACTCCGCAACAAATTCAGCAAAAACAACTGGAAGAACAAAAAAAATTAGCTCAAGCCAGAAAAACCTTAAAGTGGTATCAAGATATAGCAGCAGCACAAAAGAAAATAAGCGAAGAAGAAAAGCAAAAAAAATTGCAAAGCCAACAGGTAGAAGAGCAGGAAAAACAAAAGAAAAGAATGGAAGAGGAAGAAAAAAAGAAAATAATTACTTCTCCAGCCAAAAAAACCCCTCAATTTCCTGGCCAAGCTCCCATAAGAGAAGATATAGCTTTATCAAGACCGGAACTTAAGGGCGGACATGGAAAAGGCGGATAATGCTTAAACTCTACAACAGCTTTTCCAGAAAAATAGAAGATTTTCAACCAATAAATGCTTCCCATGTCGGTATGTATACTTGCGGTCCAACTGTTTATGATTTTATGCATATTGGAAATTTAAGAACTTTCACTTTTTCAGATATTTTACACAGAACTTTAAAATCAAATGGTTATGAGGTGAAACTTGTAGAAAATATCACTGATATTGATGACAAAATTATTAGCAGGGCTAAAGAGAGAAGAATTACCACAGCAGAATTGGTAGATGAATATACAAAATATTTTCAAGAAGACATTTTAAAACTGAATATGCTTTCAGTTTCTGTCCAACCAAAAGCCACAGAGCACATTGGAAAGATGATTAAATTTATTGAAGAACTTATTAAAAAAGGATATGCATATGTAACAGAAGATGGATCAGTTTATTTTGATATTTCCAAATTTTCTGATTATGGAAAACTCTCGCAGCTGGATAAGAGAAGTATTCAAACCGGAACAAGAATATTATCTGATGAATATACAAAGGATAATGTGCAGGATTTTGCACTTTGGAAATCTGAAGAAAAAACTGAAGTTGGTTGGGATAGCCCTTGGGGTTGGGGTAGACCCGGTTGGCATATTGAGTGTTCTGTAATGAGTCAGGAGTATTTAGGGGACACTTTTGATATTCATGCAGGAGGTATTGACCTTTTATTTCCACATCATGAAAATGAAATTGCCCAATCTGAAGGAAGAACAGGAAAAAAATTTGTAAATTATTTTGTACACGGAGAACATATTTTGGTAGATGGAGAAAAAATGAGTAAATCTTTGAATAATTTTTTTACATTAAAAGATTTGGAAGAAAAGGGTTTTGATCCCCTGGCTTTAAAATATTTATTTCTAACTGCTCACTATAGAGACAAATTAAATTTTACCTGGAAATCTTTGGAAGCTGCACAAAATACTTTAAATAATTTAAGAGAAATTATTAGAGATTGGGATGAACCTAAAATTGGTTGCTCAGATTTTGAGACTAGGTTTATGGAGTCTATTAATAATGATTTAAATGCCCCACAAGCCCTTGCCATACTTTGGGGAATGATCCGTTCGGATTATCCAACGTCTGCAAAAGCAAAAACAATTTTAGAAATGGATGAAGTTCTGGGTCTTAAATTGGAAGATTATCTTGGGAAAAAAATAGAAGTTCCTGAAGAGGTAATGCATCTTGTAAGAAAAAGAGAACAAGCAAGAAATACAGGAGATTTTAAAGGAGCTGATAAATTAAGAAAACAAGTAAAAAAGATGGGTTATCAAATAGAAGATACTCCTTCTGGACCAAAAGTTAAATCAGTGGTAAACTAATCCATTAGTGGAAACTGATGTTATAACCATTGATGGGCCTACATCATCCGGCAAAAATAGTGTCGGATTTTTATTGGCTCAAAAACTAGGCTACCAATATATTGATTCGGGTTCAATATACAGAGCAGGATGTATATTTGTTCTTAGAAATAATATTGATCCATATGAAACTCAAAAAGTTGTTGAAATTTTTAAAAATTTAAAAATTGATATAAAAAATGATAATGGTTCTTTTAAAGTTATTGCAAATAATGAAGATGTAACTGA
>JBBTSA010000030.1:0-1776 GCA_038064895.1 Patescibacteria group bacterium | reverse complement strand
GACCATATTATGCCTGATAAAATCCATCAGATTAACTTATCTTTTTTGGTAAATAAACTTTCAAAACAAAAAGGTGGTACAGCAGGAAATATTGCATATAATCTGGCTTTACTTGGCTGTCCTGTTTCTATAGTTGGGTCAGTTGGTTCTGATTTTTCTGATTATGGAAAATTTTTACAAGATGTAGGTGTGGATATATCTGGGATAAAGATTGTTGAGGATGATTCCACATCTTCTGCATATATCATGACTGATAGGTCTGATAATCAAATCACTGCATTCTATCCTGGAGCCATGAGGAAAAATTCTTCACTTTCCTTAGAAGGAAATCCTGAATTTGTGGTAATTTCCCCAAATGATCCAGCTGCCATGGTTAATTTCACTAAACAATGCCAAGAAAAAAATATTCCTTATATGCTTGACCCTGGCATGCAACTTCCTGCTTTGGATGCTGAGGATTTAAAATCCATGATCAGTGGAGCCACAATTTTAATAGGCAATGACTATGAAATTGCCCTCTTAAAAGAAAAAACAGATTGTGACGACCGTCAAATATTGACTAAAGTTAAAGTTTTAATAACAACTTTAGGAGAAAAGGGGTCAACTATCCAAACTAAAGATGAAACCATCCAGATTGAACCTGCTAAACCCAGTGAGGTTTTGGACCCCACAGGAGCTGGAGATGCTTATAGAGCTGGCTTTTTAGCAGGGTATGTAGATGGCAAAGATTTAAAAGTTTGTGGGCAAATGGGCTCAGTTGCAGCTTGCTTCACCATAGAAAAATATGGTACAACTGCTCATACATTCACAAAAGAGCAGTTTGACAAAAGATTTAAGCAGAATTTTCCGTAATTCTTAAATCAAATCTTCTGCCTGTTTTAATCCCTGTTTTAAGTAAAACCTATCATAGGCAAATACGCCATCAGCTTTTATTCTCTTAGAAACAGCTACTACTGAACAATCAACTAAGGTATTCTTTTTACTGCCGGCTGCCTTAAAAATATTTATTGATGCTTTTAACAATCCATTATCAATTACACAAATTTGCAATTCATCATTTTTAATCATATCCGCCAACATTTCTGCAACTTCTGGTAAGGGAGATGCCCTCTGGAACAGAGATATACTTTCAAAAAGTACTGAAGTTGGGTATACCAGGCGCAATTCATTTTCAATTAATTTCTGGAAAGTTTTAGTAGCTTTGCTGTTGAGTGGGTCTTTCGGAATATAGATTGCATATATTGCATCCGAATCTACCACTACAGTTTTTGCCATATTTACTTGCTGTACAGAATTTCATCTGCTCTAAGGCGTAAATCTGCCGGTAAACTCTTAAGCTTTTCTCTGTTTTCAAGTGCAAATTTAAGCATTTTGATAGATCCCTGTTTAGCTTTAGTTTGTTGTATCCTTTCTAAATCCTCTAAGCTGACAATTGCAGCTTGAGGCTTATTGTTAGTGGTTAGAATCACCGGTTGCTTTTTAGCTTTAACTTCCTCAATAACAGATTTATAAGACTTTTGTAACTTTCTGGCCGGTATATAAGTGTTTAACATACTTTATATTATATCATAATGTATATCATTTGTCAATATCAGAAAGTGATATCATCTATAAACCGGTCCTTAAACTTAAAGATTCTGGCATCATACTTGAAAATTCAAGGATTTCAGTGATCCCAATCCTTGAATTGGGATTCATTAACTTAATTTCAATAATTATATTATAGGAAAAATTGAAAAGTTTAAAGTTTTAAGATTTTACTCCCAGAGAACGAGC
>JBBTSA010000029.1:0-15195 GCA_038064895.1 Patescibacteria group bacterium | reverse complement strand
AGAGCGTCTGTTTGTGGAACAGAAAGTAGCGGGAGCGTTACCCGTCAGCCACCCCGAATTTCCGCCACCCACCCATCCCATAGTTTGACTTCTAAGGTCAATTCTGATATAATATAGGATTATGGATAAATTCTTTATTATAAGAATTCTACATTTTATATATTTAGGGCTGCTTTTAATATTTATAGCTTTCTATTTTACAGCTTATCAGCCCTTTAAATTGCACGGTATTTGTGCCGAGAAATCAGCCAAAACTATTCTAAAATCAGAACCTATTCCAGATGCATATGACCTCTACCAGGGCCTATATAAAAACTGCATTTCCCAAAATGGGAAAATTTGACAATAACTCCAAAACAATATAGATTAATATAATATGGAAATCCTTTCACTTGCACCATCTGCTGCCTTAGGTTACCTTACATTTAGGGCAACAACTCATCCGGATGCAAAAATCAGGAAAAGTCTTCCTAATATAGGGCTCAAAAGAGTTCAGATTTTCCCAATTATAAGAATAAATATATTCGGGAAAACTATCCATTTCCACCATTGGATTAATTTTTCATTCCTTCTTGCTTTATCAGGATTTACATCAATTGCTATTTTGGATCATCATTTCACAAGGGGGCTTCTTTTAGGTGGAATAATTCAGGGATTAACCCTACCAAGAGGTAACAGAAGAATATTTTCATGTAAGTGTTCCTACTGCATAAATTAAGGATCATGCTAATTGTCCTCACAGGCCCTGCATCATCCGGAAAAGATACTGTCCAACAAAGACTTCTACAACATTATCCTAGTCTAAATCGTGTTGTTACTTTAACCACTAGACTGCCCAGAAGAGGTGAACACGATGGAGATGAGTACAATTTCATATCCCGCGAAGAATTTGAACAGAAAGTTAAGGATGGAGAATTTCTGGAATATGTTGATTTCTCGGGAGATCTATATGGAACAACAAAGGACTCTCTCCTTATTGCGGATAAAGAGGGTGAAGATTTAATCTGGAGGGTAGAATCATCCCGTGCAGCTAATCTGGAAGAAGTTTTACCTCAAGATTTATTGGACAAAACAGTTGTCATATACCTTAATACACACAGTTGGGATGTATTAGAAGATAGGATGAGAGCAAGAGGAACATCCGAGGATAAAATTAAGGAGAGGTTGAAAAAAGATAAAGAAGATCTTGAAAAATATAGAGGGAAACTTGAAAACATAGTTTTCAATGAGCAAGGTAAAATAGATAAGACTATGGAGCAAGTTACAAAACTAATAGATGCAAAAAAAGGACAGGTGCCAACGTAATTCACCTGGAAGGTGTCCTAGCTTGGCACCCTTACTTTCTCGGCATATTCTTCCGGAGTTAACCACTGTGGCTCTGGGGCAGATTTATAATTTGGATTTTTCACCAGAGTAGGCTTCTCATTTTCCTCTATAATTTATAACTAAGATAACCTAAGATAACCTGGGAGGTGGAATAGGTTTGCATAAGGCCGGACCTGGACGTAGCATACCTAATGCTATTCTCTTTGTCAGTCGCTAATAATTGACTTAGAAGTATATAGGTTCTATACTTAGCGATAAAAGTAAGCTATGGCTGTTTTGACTGAATCAGAAGGACAACCAACCCCAATGAGTTTACAGGTCGGTGTCAGGAATTTAATCAATCGATTAGGAGCAGGAACGCATGCGGTCCTTAGGCTAGATCATGGGACAACCAAAATAATTCAGGATAGTAATTTAGCGGATGCAGCAAAGGGATTTCTAGTAGATGTCTTGGCTGGTGAGGAACCAGAGATTACTCTATATACCAGTGAGGAGAACGAGACTCCATATTCAGAAATTCTACTCGGACCCCCAAAAGGTCTGCGAGGGATTCAATGTTATGCTCATTATGATTTGGATCCAAACATTAGTCTCAGGCAAAGCTTCGATTCGCAAACATTAGCTCCGCTAAATCTTGAGCCTACCAGAAGACTAAACCAATATCTTAATCAAAATCCCTTAGCACCTTCTGAAATTTCAAGAGGACTGATTGCCATAGCTGAAGAACTATTAAGAAGGTCCTATAGAATATAACCCCTAGTAGATTCTCTAAGAAATCCATAAACTCATCCTTAATTTACTCCCCACTTATTGTTATTCTAGGGTGTTATTGAAGTTTTTGTGCGTATTCCTTAGGGGTAAACCATACAGCTTCTGGGACAACTTTGTAGTTGGGATTTTTAACAAGAGTTGGTTCTCCATTTCCCTGCCCTGAGCCCCTCGGTCCTGAGGACCTCGGGATCGAAGGACTTGTCGAAGGGTCCTCTACTAAATAATAGGCAAATCCTCTTAACTTTTTAACCGGCTCATAATCAGCATGGCCAGGAAGTGATACTGGATCTACTTCTTCAAAATTAACGGGACTGTCATCTGAAGTTACAAACCAAACCTTTCCTATGTTTACAGCTAAGTGGCCTGTACCTGATGGTATAAAAACACTATCCCCCACTTTTACTTTAATTGCATAAAAGGATTCTATTTCATCATCAATAGGATTTCCATTTGAATCTTTCTTTCTGGTTTGTAGAAGTATCACACCCTCACCTGTAATCACATGGTATGTCTCATCAATCTTCCCCACATGATAGTGTCCATAAGTTTTAATATATTCTCCACTCACAGTTCCGGTTTCCCAAACTGTGATGTTGGTTTTATTAGTACCACCTCTAATCATGTAATAATGAATTTCTGGCCCATGAGCATCTGGATGCAATAAAACATCCTTCATTTCTTCATGTGATCTTGTGGCAAAAGGCTTTAACATAGTTACTTAATTAAATTATTCCAATCATCTGAAAATCTTTTTATACCGGCATCAGTTAACTGATGATTTATATCATATTCTGTCCAAGGTGTATTTAAATCAACCTCCTGATAGATAATTTCCTTCAATCCACCAGGGGAGTAAGTAAAGTCAGTCTCCGGCATAATAAGTCCATTGTCTGCCCACTCTTTTAAAATAGCGAAAGGCGCGGTAATTATATCGCTTCCAAGATTTATGGCATAAAGTAAGTGGTCTGAGTTCCTAATGCTTGCAGTCAAGACCTCAACGTGTCCATCTCCACTTCCATACATTTTGATAATATTTTTAATCAAATCCATTCCGTTCTCTCCCCTATCATCCAACCTGCCAATAAAAGGGGATACAAAGACATCACCTTTTTTAGCACCTTGTGTGGCGGAATATACAGCTGCTGCTTGCTCTTGGGTAAAACACAAAGTCATATTTACTCTCATACCAGCTGCCACAGATCTTTGAGCAGCCTCAAGTCCAGCTTTAGTTGTGGGATATTTAATATGTGCATTTGGAATCCATGAAAACATTTCTTTGCCTTGAGTAAACATCTCATCTGCAGTTGCAGCTGCATCAGCATAAACTTCAACAGAAACTGATCCATTTGGAATCAGGCCAGAGACCTCTTCAACAACCTTTCTATAAAGTGCTAAAGCCTCATCCTTTGAGAATTTCTGACCTGCTTCTAATCTTTTTTTTGCTTCTGGGCTTTTGGAAATTAAAGTAGGATTGGTAGTTTGACCATCAAGAAAACCTAAAAGGTCGATAATAGCTTTTGTCTCACTAACATCACCACTATCAACAAAAATTTTTGTTTTGAGATTAGCAGATCTCATTTGAGGATTTGCCTAACTTTTTTAATAATAGCACTTGCGGAAATTTCTTCAAAGTCTAAAAGCTCATCCGGTTTCCCGCTGCCCGGAATTTTCCTTACTGCTAGGGAATATATCTTTACATTCTCATTAGACAGTGCACTTGTAACTGCCTCAAAAATTCCACCTTCTGGATGGTGATCTTCAACCACTATTATCGCCTTTGTTTCTCTTGCCGTTTTTTGCAAAGTAGGTAAGTCTAGAGGTTTAATACTGTATAAATCTATTACTCGAATAAATATATTACTCTTTTTAAGTAATTCATATGCTTCTAAAGCCTCATGTAGCGTGATACCTGCACCAATTACAGTTACCTGATCTTTACTACTGCTTCTTAAGGTTTTGCTTCCCCCAATAGGGAATCTGTCTTTTTCAGAATAAATAACAGGAGTCTCCTTTCTGGTTGTACGTATATAAACTATTCCTTTATGTTTTGCCGCTTCTTCTGTTAATCTGTCTGCAGAAACCCCGTCACAGGGATATAAAACCACGCTGCCCAAAATAGTTCTAAACATTGCAATATCCTCAAGTCCCATCTGGGACGGGCCGTCTTCACCTATTGAAACTCCTGCATGGGATCCGCAGAATTTAATGTTACAATTTGCATATTGAGCCATTCTGATCTGATCAAAGGCTCTCTCCAAAAAACAGGCAAATGAAGAAACAAAAGGCATTTTACCTCTTGCAGAAAGCCCTAAAGCAACCCCTACCATATTTTGCTCCGCAATAAACATTTCAAAATATCTTCCCGGATATGCTTTTGCAAAAATTTCAGAGTAAGTAGAATTTGAAACCTCCCCATCCAAAACAACCATATTTGGATACTTTGGATAAATTCTAACTAGGGCATTACCGTAAGCCTTTCTTGTAGCCACCATTTCACCAGGGGAGTATGATGCCCCAATCAACCTGGGAGGTTGATTTGTATCTGAACCTAGGGGGTTAATCTTAGGTGCAGGCATAATCTTCCCCCGGATTTTTTTATCAAATGGGCCTAACTCATTTAGAGCTTTTTCTAATTCTTCCCTAGGAAGTGGTCTACCATGCCACCCTGCTTTATCTTCCCAAAACTTTACTCCTTTACCCTTAATTGTTTTGGCAATAATCATGGTTGGTCCGTCAGCCAGCTGATTTTTATTACCTAAAGCCGCCTGATATGCTTGTCCTATCTGGGAAAAGTTATGTCCATCCACAAGAGTTGTATTCCATCCAAAAGAGGATATTCTTTTTTCAAAAGCCCCTACATCATATCCATACATGGTTTCCCTGCTTTGACCTAACCTGTTTACATCCAGGATACCTATTAGATTATTCAGTTTGTAAAAGCTTGCGATTTGTATTGCCTCCCAAACAGATCCCTCTGCCATCTCACTATCACCCAAAAGCACAAATGTATTGTAATCAAGCTTATCTAAATATTTGGCATTTAAAGCCATTCCAACTCCCGTAGAAAGACCCTGGCCTAAAGAACCTGTAGGAACTTCTGTAAACGGGAACGCCATCGAAGGATGTCCTTCCAGTCTTGAACCGAACCTTCTTAAAGTTAAAATCTCCTTTTCTGAAATAGCTCCTGCTGCTGCCCAAAGAGAGTAAAAAAGAGGAGAAGCATGCCCCTTTGAAAAAATTAACCTGTCATAGGAGGGGCGGAAAAATCCATCTCGCCTCGCGAAGCGGGCAAAAAAAAGTGAAGTCATAAGCTCAACAGCAGATAAAGAAGAGGTAGGATGACCTGAACCTGCATTGGTTGTTGAAACTAAAATAAAGTACCTAATCAGCCTTGCCAAACCCTCCAAATTATTTTTCATGCACGAAATTGTAACATATATGATAATATATCTAGCCATGGACTCATTTGCTCTTGTTATTTTTGGTATTACCGGAAATTTAGCACAAATTAAACTTATCCCTGCACTTTATGATATGGAGGAAAAAGATCTACTTCCAAAGGATGCAATCATTGTTGGTATAGCAAGAAGGAACATGACAAACAATGATCTCCAAAAATACGTACATGAAGCACTACATCTTGAAAATGTTCACCACCAACACTCTATCAAAGAGGAAGTGTTTAAGAAACTTTGCAAAAGATTTAAATACATAAGTGGCGAGATCCAAAGCCCAAGTGTTTATGAGAAATTAGAAAATGAAATTAAGCATGAAAATAGAATTTACTATCTTGCAACTTATCCGGAACTTTATCATTTTATCTTTGAAAATTTACAAAAACTAAAGATGAATTTGCAAAACAATGGCTTGCCCCGTACCAGTACGGTGCGGGGCTGGGTAAGGTTAATGATTGAAAAGCCAATTGGCCATGATCTTACCTCATCAAAGCAGTTAAACCAGCTTGTCAGCAAATATTTCTCTGAAGATCAAATATATAGGCTTGACCATTATCTGGGGAAAGAGACCTTGCAAAATATTTTGACATTCAGGTTTGCAAACGATATTTTTGAACCTTTGATCAATAAAGACTATATAGACCATATTCAAATCACAGCCTCCGAAGATTTTGGTATCGGAAGAAGGGGAGGATATTATGATCAGGTCGGCGCTTTAAAGGATGTGGGACAAAACCATCAGCTTCAAATGCTTAGCTTTGCTACAATGGATGCACCTTCCGCATTTACAAATGAGGCAGTAACAGCGGAAAGAATAAAGATTTTAAAAAGTCTTAAACCCTTGCCGGAAAAAGTTATTTTAGGCCAATATAAAGGCTATACAGAGGAGGAGAATGTTGCATCGGATTCAAAGACTGATACTTTTTACGCTTTAAAAACATATATTGATTCTGAAAGATTCAAGGATGTTCCAATTTATGTAAGAGCGGGAAAAAAATTAAAAAAATATGTGACTGAAATTTCAATAGTCTTTAAAAATCCTGTAAATAAACTTTTTAAAAGTATTGACACTGAAGACGAGTCAAATATTCTTGTTTACAGAATACAACCTAATGAAGGGATAGTTTTAAAAATATTAACCAAAGTCCCGGGAAGTAAACAAAAACTTCAGCCCGAATATATGCAGTATTGTTACAGAATAGATCCGCACAGCCACTATGTCCCTGATCCATATGAGAGTTTACTTTCGGATGCAATAAAGGGTGATCAGACTTTTTTTAATGATGCAAAGGAGATAGAGGCACAATGGGCTTTTATAGACCCCTTAGCAAAAGTTCGCGCTAAACCCCATATTTATAAAGTTGGCACCTGGGGGCCAAAAGAAGCAGATGAACTGTTGGAAGCTGACGGTAGAGTATGGCTTGAGCCATCCATGGAATTTTGCAGAATATAAGAACCTTATGAATAACGGTTTTACAAATAAGAACCTTGCTTTTTTGAAAGGATCAAAAAAGTGAAATCAAAGGGATTTACTCTTTGGCTGATGCCCAAAGGAAAAATTTACAAAAAATTTACCAATTTAATAAATAAGCTAGCAAAGGAATACAGTGCCCCAGAGTTTAAACCCCACGTTACACTTTTAGGTGATATTGATCTTTCAGAAAGGGAGATGATAAAAAGAACTAAGATGCTGGTTTCCGGCAAAAGGATATTTTCTATAACTTTGGGGCAAATAGACTATGAGGACTATTTTTTTAGGACTTTATTTGTAAAAGCTACCCTTACTGAGGATTTACAAAATTTACACAACCGGGCTAAGGAAGTATTTGAAATTAAAGGCATTTCAATATATATGCCTCATTTAAGCATTCTTTATGGAAATTACCCGGAAAATGTTAAGAAAAAAATTATTCAGGAAATTGGTGGCAATCAAGAAGCACAGTGGGGTGTAGATGGTGTAGTTTTAATGAAGGGAGGAGAGATAAGGGACTGGCGATTAATTAAAGAATTTAGGTTTTCTTAACAGAGTGCCCGCCGAATTTGCCACGCATGGCAGAAACTATTTTGTTTCTAAAACCTGCGGGGGAATCTTCCGGATCACTGCCTGAAGTTTGCCTGACTTTAAATGAATCCTCAATCACCGGCACTTCAATCCCCAGCTCACGGGCTGTACTTATGATCCACTCCCCTTCTCCTGATGCCTGAATTTTAGATGAGGTGTCAGATAAATCCTGATTTTCATCCAATGATTCCTTAGTCCAGCCAACCAGCCTGCTCTCTATCACAGACCTATTGTTATATACCCTGAAAACTTCTTTCAAGTCCAGCTTAAATGGGCCATGTTTTAAAATTGCAGCCCCCTCCCCTATTGCCTCCATCATGCCATACTCAATACCGTTGTGAACCATTTTAACAAAATGCCCTGCTCCAACTGGGCCAAAATGTCCATAAGCATCAGGAGCCGACGCAGCCTTGACTACATCCATTACTTTTGCCAAGTCCTCCTTATCTCCTCCAATCATAAGACATGCCCCATTTCTTGCCCCTTCAGGCCCCCCTGAAACCCCAATATCCATAAAGTGGATGCCTTTTTCAGAGAGTTTTTCAGTCCTTCTTAAGGTATCCTTATAAAAAGAGTTGGCTCCATCAATAAGTAAATCACCAGAGGATAAAGGTGGAATCAGCTTCTCAATATACTCATCAGTCACCTCTCCAGCCGGCAGCATTAACCAGATCATTCTTGGAACATCCAACTTACTTACCAAATCCTCCACACTTTCAGCTCTCACTGCGCCAGCTTGGGCTACCTCATCAATTGGTCCAGGAGATCTATTCCAAGCCACCACCTCAATCCCTTTTTCTAAAAGCCTCAAAACCATATTCTTTCCCATTTTCCCCAACCCTATATATCCGATTTTCATGATATGATTATATCACCTATGTATTTTATCTTTGACATTGGTGGGACTAAGGCCAGGTTTGCAACATCTTCTGATGGTAAAAATTTAAGTGAACCAAGGATTGTCCCTACCCCAAAAGATTTTCAGGAAGGTTTACAAACCATAAAACAAATAGCTGATGAGCTATCCAAAGGGCAAAAAATAGAAGTTATATCCGGAGGTGTAGCTGGTCCCTTAAGTCAAGACAAATCCATGCTTGTCTCCTCTCCTCATATAGGAGGCTGGATAAACAAACCTCTTAAGACAGAGTTAGAAAAACTATTTAATGCTCCTGTACATTTAGAACATGATGCGGATTTAGCTACCTTAGGAGAAGCTGTCGTTGGAGCAGGTAAGGGCAGGGAAATTGTTACATATCTTACTATTTCAACCGGAGTTGGAGGTGGAAGAGTTGTAAAGGGTAAGATTGATGAAAATGCTCTGGGGTTTGAACCAGGACATCAAATTATTGTTCCATTTGGAGATCCCTGCAATTGTGGTGGCCAAGGTCATCTGGAATCATATGTTTCCGGCTCCGGACTTGAAAGAAAATATGGGAAAAAAGCTGAAGACTTGGATGATCCATATGTTTGGGAAAAGGTTGCAGAGTATTTAGCTATGGGTTTAAATAATGTTACTGTGTTTTGGTCACCAGATATTATAGTTTTAGGTGGATCTGTAATGCAAAGTATCCAAATTGAAACTCTAAGAGTTAAATTTAAGGATATTTTAACAATTTTTCCCACACCCCCTGTGATCACCCTCTCAAACTTAGGTGATTCCGCAGGCCTTTATGGGGCCCTAGCGCTCCACCCTTTTTCTTAAATCATCCAAAAATTTTCTGGCACCTTCCTGACCACCCAAACCAAATGCTATCCCTCCGGCTAAAGCCAACATTGCCACAATTCCCGTAAAAAGTATTCTAACCAAATCTGCAGCAATTCCAAGCTGGTTTAATACAACGAGGGTTGTAAATAAAATCAGGGCATACCTTGCAACAGTTGCCAAAAGATTGGATGATGAACCCCCCAGACTAGCTGAAGCATGCTTAACCACTTCTGAAACCAGATTTGCAACAACCAAACCAACAAAACCTACTACTATTGCCACAAATACGTTTGGAACATAAAACAGGAATTGATTTAAAAGTTCCGTTACCCTTGGCAGGCCCCAAACTTCTGCTGCCGGAACTAGAAATAATATCACAACAGTCCAACGGACTAACTCTCCAAGAAGATTTGTCCAGACTTTACCTTTGCCTATCTCCCCAGTTCTTACGGATTTAAACCAGCCAGATACATTACCAAACCAATCTTCAACCTTTAAAAAGGCAAGAATTCTTAAAACTGCCTCCTTAAGCAAAGCTGCAACAGCAAGCCCAATTAAAAGCAGAATCAATCCTGCAAGAAATTGTGGCAAATATGCTCCCAGAGATGCCCATAAGTTCGCCAGAATAGATGTTACTGCTATACTTATAGCTTCCATTTTTCACCTCCTTCCTTTTACATATTTATCTATTAATTTTTTTTGTTGAAGGAAGCGGAGAATAGAATGAAGAAAAAGATTATTACAAAAACCCAAAGTCTTTATCATTTAATCCGGGCAAGTTCTAATTTCATAATAGGCTAATAGAAAAGCCCAAGTCAAGATGGTAAAATGACAAAGCTGCCCCTGTAGGCTAATGGATAGACCACGTGGCTTCGGACCATGCAGTGAAAGTTCGACTCTTTCCAGGGGCGCCCAACAAAAAGAATCTGTATCTTTAAATGGGGACAGGCAGTTTTAGAAAAAGCTATAACAGTTGACCTACTGCTATTTCTTGCAACCAATGATTCAATAAAATCAGGAAAACCTAACTGGAAAAAAGTGGAATAAAAGACTATTCAAGGTGATTCTCTTCAAACTTTCTGCTAAAATACAGTTCATATGATTGAACCACAACCTTTAGGGGAATTTATACCTCTACATTGGGAATATCCAGAAAAAAGTAACCCGTTATACAAACCAACTAGAGTTGTTACAAGTGAGGCATACCTCGAGCTTTCTAATCCACTAGTCAGGACAGCTGAGTATTTTTTTGACATGATGAATGGCAGACCCATTTTTGGACGATATCGGGCTGGTAGCAATGATGTCACAATTGATATCGCTCAAGATATTCCAATATCGCTTTTTGTTGATACCTCCACAGATGGGGAGAGACAGACTCCGAAATTTCAAGTTCTCTTTGATTGTGCTCTTGGACAGACAGAGTGGGGATTGGGTGGCTTTTCATATTACAACAATAGTATTCAAGCAAATCTCTACAGATTTTGCAGGGGTTTTTCTGCAGAAGATTCACCGGGTCTAGAGCTTACTTTTTTGTTCAACAATAGTGACAACGTGAAACTTTATGAAGAACATATTATGGAGGGTAAAAACTGGACATTTAGAGCAATGCAAGATTATGCTGGAGGGGCGATTTTTTGGGAGCGGCCTTCTGGAACTAAAATTTTCCATATCCAAAGACGAGTGGAGGGAGACTTTTTCGTTATTGAGGAAGCATATATTGAGGGTAAATATAGAGATAATCCTGTAGTAAAAACCATGAGGACACCCATTCGACCAAATATTGAACGAGCCATTGCTATTGCCACGACCTCAGAAACATTATTTGATCCAGCTACAAAGAAGCTTATTCATGCTCCTTGGCGAGACCTGCCGGGGTTTTTGGACAATCCATCAGTAAGCTACCGCGGTCCTCTACCACAGCTTTTGAGAGAACTTGGTCAAAAATAATTCCAAGATGAGAAACATCGGTTACATAAAAACTAATATCTGGCAGAAGGTGGAATAAATTTCTTAAATATATGTTTTCCATGCTATACTTTCCTAAATTATGGGAGTTAAAGAACAGGTAGAAGCTATTGCAAGGGAAATTTCTCCTACTATGAGGCTGATCGGGGAAAAGAAAAGTTGGTGGGAAGATTCAAGACGGGTTAACTATTTGACTGGGGCAAGAAGGATTCCCCCAGAGTTTATTCAGTATAGTAGTCTTTTGGGAAAACCATTAAAAGAGTGGTTAACAATGGTTCCTGATGCGGATCCGATACTTTGGCTTTATGGTCACGGATACAAAGGTACTACAATTAGGATAACTTTATCTTCTGATGAAGAGTGTACACACCAATTACAAGTGTATGGAACAGTTATACCTAAAGCAGATGGAATATTGAGTGTTGATATTCTTCCACTCACGGAACATTCAATAGGTTGCTATAAACCCCCATATCTTTCGCGAGCAGAACTTCGCTGCCGAAAAGAGTTGCAGGAATATACTGATAGGGTTGGAAATATAGAAATAGCTCAACAAGTCGTGCATTTTGCAGAAGAAGCAGTCAGATTCTCAACCCCAATTAATCCTAGACGTTAGTAGCAGAAGGTGGAATAAAACTATTTCGTTTGTAGAGCACTGGGGGTTGGAGCTTTTTGGCCTTTGTTAAACTCCTCAAATGATTTTTCAAATTGAGTTTGGTATAATCCTAACATGGACCAAGATGAATTATCTCCAAGACAAGTGCTGGAAATGCAAATAAGGCAGCGACTTGGCAATCTTCATGAATTATCAAGAGAAGCCACAAAAGCTCAAGCTTTTGATTATCACACAGCCTTTGCTGATAGAGAAGTGCAACCAGTTACACTACCCCAAAAAACTTTTGCCGGATTTTTGAATCATAGTATATGTGGTGGTAGTATTGGACCAGTCTGGGCGAGTTATACAGAGACACAATTTAAGGGTCAACCTGTTGATAAAGAATTAATAGATAGATTTCAACAGCAAACAGTCAGTCTTTTATCGTTATGGAGTAATGATTCAGAAAGATCGCATGACCCGCTTGAGCAAGAAATATGTTTAGGGTTACTTAAGGTTTCACAATCTTTTCATTGGGCAAGTGATCTAACAAATTTTCAGCGTCTTCATGAAATAACAGGGGTTATAGCTAAAGACCTTGCAGCTTATTCAGGAAGGCCTTTGGGTCGGCAATTTTCAAAATAAAGATTAGGTTGTGTGCTTTGTCGATGATACTTACTGGTTAAAAATATCTGGCAGAGGATAAGGGTACAAAGCCCGATGTTGGAAGAGTTATAGCTGATGCCCTTAATTAAGGTAACAATTTAAATACTCTAAATTTACCTTGACTTTCATTTAAAAATCTCGCCCTCCAAAGATTTAGCAAGATCCAGGAAAAACTTCTCCATATCTTTTTTATCAAAAGGGATAAGCATAGTTGGAAAGTCAGATAATTCTTTCACCTTAACAAACTGGCTGGCTAAAGTAACTTTATCTATGTGCCAATCGAATTTAGCTTTGGCATCTAAAATTAGTTTATCTAAGGAATAATCTGATGTTTGCATAAGAAAGTAAAGATCGATAAAATCTCTAGTCCTTATTCTGGTAAACATCGTATGTACTTTATTAACTGCTATGTCATAAACGCTATCTACAGATAAATTTTTAAATCTTGTGCCTTTATCAATTCTGGGGAAAGGGTAATAATTAAAATCAACTTTTAGCTTTTCACCATCTTTAAAGACTAAAATATAGCTGACAAGTCCTAAAAACTGGCTCTTTTTAATTTCTACAATAGAGCTCTTTACTGAAATTTTCTTCAGGAAAGAATCAATGAGGGTTTGATTTACCTCCTCTTTTTCTGTAAACAGATCAATATCTTCTGACAACCGGTGTTTAAGATAAAACTCGGCTAGTACAGTGCCTCCAGTGAAGTAAAAGCGGCTGGTTATTTGTTTCTCTTTGGAAAGTAGTTCCAGAAAGTCAAGTTGTTTGGAAGTGAGTATACTTTTCCCCATAATAGAAATTCTATAGCTCTTGCCTTATAAGGATCGAGTTGATCCTTGATTTTAGACCAGGCTGCCTTAACCTCCTTTCTAGAAAGCTTTTCACCATCTAAGCCATAGTTAATAAGCTGAGTTAGCCTCCATAATTTATACTTTTTAGGATTTCTTTTTTTAAAAGATTTTTCATCTACAGACCAATTATGCATACTCTAATTATACCATTTAATGAAGCTAATTTGTACTGTGTTTTTCAAAACCACATAGCATTAAAAGTCACCTGAGCGAAGTCGAAGGGTTAATCCAAGAACATTTTTAGGGTTCTGAAGCCCTACCTACTTAATCTGCCAAGCCTAAAGGGGTTCGCAGAAGAATGTTGAGTGATTCCAGCAGTTGTAAAAGCAACATCAAAGCCAGCATCTTGTATGAAGCCTTCTCTTCCAGCATACCTACCATTTGGATATGCAAATGCTTTCACAGTACGCTCTCTCTCTGCAAGCTCCCAAAGAAGATCAATTTTACCCTCGCTTACTTCTATTTGATCCCTAAGCCTATCTTCGGGGAGTTGGGTAACACTCATGTGGTCTGCTGTATGGTTTTGTAAATAGTGGCCTTTTCTTAGCATATCTACAAGTTGTCCCTTATTCATATATCTGTGTCTCCCGTCATTGAATGAAGGTACTTCATCAGGTAAATCTTCTGTTATTGGGAGTCCTTCAAACCTTGTCATGGTAAAAAGAGTAAGTGGGACAAAGTAGCCTGTTTGTCTCTCGATAGTATCAACAGCTTGTAAACCTTGTGTATATTGGGAGAATAACCCGTCATCACAAGTTACCAAAAATGTTGGTAAACCTTGTGGAATTTCCACTTCTCCTCTTAAAGCTCCCACAAAAGTATCCAAAGATAATGGCTGATAACCCCTTCTAATAAGAGAAACAACATCGCTTGTCATTTTGGCAGCATTTACTTCGTGGTATGTTAAAACTGAGGAAATTAAACGGACTTCTCGCTCTTGCAAAAGAGATAAAAAGGGTTCGGCAGTAAAAGGAGCAACGCCTAATGCTTTTAAAAAAGTTCGTCTGCTTAGTGGAGGTAAAACTTCCATACATGAAGAATTAAGATACAGGAACTAGCCAATCAGTCCCCTTTATGTAACCAGTATTTTCTTTTGTGGGAGTAGTCGAATATAAAGTTGTTGATCCAACAACTGTTTCTGTTACTGGAGTTACAGGAACAAATGGATACAAAAGGCGGTCAACATCATCGGCAGCATATTCAACAGGTCCTACAACTTGCACTAAATCCCCATCTCTGAGATAGAAACTCGGACCATATATAGCCATGTTTATTGTATCTGCATCTAAAATAGGATCTCTTCTTCCAAATATTCTATCTCCAAGCTCTGGGAGGAAATCAACAATTTGATAGTAACTTCCTACTTTAATTTGAGGTGGAGTATATTCCTTACCATGGGCTGATGTTTCAAAACCAAAATGGTTTCTTAGGACATCGTATCTTGTCTGCCATACATTTGCTTCAGCATTGAAACCACGGTATCTAAGATAAGCAATAGTTCTCCTGAATTCATACCCTTCATTTAAGTAATATGCAACACTCGCTTCGAAATCTTCATCTATATGTTGAACTAAAGGTCTGTCCACGATTAAAGTGTAATGCGGTTGCCTAATTCCTTCTCTGTTGCTTGCAAGTGAATTGTTTAAAGCCTGTGCGTATTCACCAAGAAGTCGGGGATTTTCTGCTCTGTAGAAAGCACCTAAAGCGCTGGCCCAGTTATTATAATCTAATGTTTCATCCTTAACTTGTCGAGGCATACTAAAAACAATTTCCCCGCTTTCAGTTCTATATTCCGC
>JBBTSA010000028.1:0-19043 GCA_038064895.1 Patescibacteria group bacterium | reverse complement strand
GTTCAGATTGGGGTCTGCAACCCGACCCCATGAAGTCGGAATTGCTAGTAATCGCAGATCAGCGTGCTGCGGTGAATACGTTCTCGGGTCTTGTACAAATTAAATGCGCCTGGCAGTTTAGAAAACTAGATGGTGAAAATCCATCTATTGCGCAAGCAATATAGCCAATTAATAAGACATTTCTGGTAACAGAGTGTCTGAAGGATTAGGAGGCAAACAACAGTCCTTTTAAAAAAAGAAGTGACGATCTATCTGTGTACGATAGGGAAGTTACAAAAATAAATTCTCAAGGAATGTTGGAAATAGTTTTTTAAATGACCTAGGGAGATCCTAAGATATCAGAACAATAAAATGGTCTTAGGAAGTCAGCTGAGTCCATAGTACCTCTTGGAGGTTAGATGTTTGAGGTTGGAAGCTGGATAAAGAAGTTGGAAGATAGAAATTAGAGAAATCTAACTTCAAATTTCTAATTTCATAATCTATTTTCTAATTTCCAACATCTAACTTCTGAAAGGGAAGGGATGAAGTCCGATTTTTCGGACACTCGCTGGATGCGCTAGATGCGCACGTCCAGTGGGGAGCGGAAGGTTTCTTACCGCAATCACCGCCCGTCAAGGCAGGAAAGTTGGGGGCACCTGAACCCCGCATTTATGCGGGGGAGGGTGAAACCAGCGATCAGGCTTAAGTCGTAACAAGGTATCCCTAGCCGAAGCTGGGGATGGATCACCTCCTTTCTGGAGATTTGTTCAAATTAGATGATTCTCTTCTTCCCGCCATAGGCGGGATAGAGTAAAGCCCTAGTTTGATCCAGTTCCGCCTCACGGCGGGACAAGCGCCTGTTGAATGGCAGGCAAAAATGTCTGATGGAACATTGTCCTGATAGTCAATCAGTACTAAATCCTATCCCCACCACTCTTTTGGTATTAATGTAAAAATAAGATTATTTTCTATCCAGGATTTTCTGCCTTTGATCATCGTACCAGTCAGATCTAATAGGATCAGGAAGTTGATCGGCAATTCTATCACAAAGTAAGACTGTAAAATTAGAATTGGCAAGTTCCCCATAATCTGGATCTTGAATCATTTGATTATAAGTAAAGCCAGGTCCAATGCTGGCCGCATTTTTAGAAAATCCCACTGGATATATTGGAATATCAGGATTATTTTTTGCCAAATATGCAGCTCCTGGCCTTGGATTGACAATCCTTCCACTTTTTTCCCTGGTTTCCATAATAAAAACAGCTGTCAGAAAACCCTTTCCTAAAGCCTCACGACCTCTTTCCTTAAATGCACGAGCTTCAGCTAGCGAACCTCCGCGATCTATTAGTATAGCCTCAACTCCATTTAGGATGGCAGCTATTCGACTTCTAATCCACCTTGGGCCATTATTTAATAGATCGTTTTTTCTCCCTGTCCGTTCTCTAACTTCCTCTGATTCTTTAAGATTTGGATCCAACAAAGTGGCTCTGGCAAAAGCTCTGACAATCCTTCCACTTCTTTGGCCAACTCTATAACCTTTGGCAATATCCCAGGCACGGGTGTGATTTGCCACCATTAGCATTGGTCCTGTGGTGGGTAGTAACCCATGGTAAGTTGTTCTGTGAAGTAACCAGTCCAATTTGGCAAAAAGTTCAAAAACAGCCACAGAATAACCTCTGACTCCACTTGATTCAGGATCTACATTTGTAAGTTTAAAAATTAACTGTTCCAGGTTCATTTAAGCTATAACTTATAACATGAAAGAGGAGAATAAGCAAATACTACAGGGTATTTTGAGACCTGGGCGGGAATTGCACCCGCGTATAGAGGTTTTGCAGACCCCTGCCTTACTACTTGGCTACCAGGTCAAGTGGGAAATGGGTGGGCCGAGATGGTGTCGAACCATCCGCCTCTTACTTATCAGATAAGCGCTCTACCGCTGAGCTATCGGCCCTTCTCACTACGTTCGAAGTAAACTCAAGTAATTTTATCATTTATGATAAACTTTAGCTATGACGGTAGTTAAAAAAGTTTTAGGCACCTATCTTATCTGGCTTATTTTTATTAATCTTTTTTCTTACTATGCCTTAAACAGGTTTAATTTATCCGTTGATACATCCTATTCTTGGATAAATCCTAAAGAGTTTTATCAAGATAAAAGCCTGAATTTAATAGACTTAAGAGTTCACTGGGATAGTTTTTGGTATATAAAAATTGTGAATGAGGGATATCAATATATTCCTGGAGAGCTCTCCAGTATTGCTTTTTTTCCTTTATATCCAAGCACAATTTGGGTTTTATCTCAAATCCCTATGCTTTCCCCAGCTTTAGGAGGATGGATTGTTTCAACTGTAGCTTTAGGATTGGCACTTATTTTCCTCTATAAGTTAGTTAAAGAGTTTCATCCCCAGATTGATCCAATCCAACCTATTATTTTACTTCTTATTTTTCCTACGGCAATATTTTTAAATTCTGTTTATACAGAATCTCTATTCCTAGCCTTGTCAATTATTTCTTTCTATTACATGTTTAAAAAAAAGTTCTTGAAAGCTGCTTTATTTATCTCTTTAGCTTCAATTTGCAGAATAAATGGTTTATTTTTACTTACTCCATTTTTATATGAATACTTTAAAACTTATGGAATTAAAAAGTTTTTTAATCAAGATGTTTTATCTTTGCCCCTATCTTTTATTGGAATACTAGGCTTAATGGTTTATCAATATGTAAAGTTTAACGAGCCTGTGGCTTTTTTGAAAGCCCAAATGCAGTGGGGAAGAACGTTTAGTTTTAACTCAGAACACCTTCATCTTATTTCACCTTCTTCATATGCTAATTTAGCCACAGATTTATTATTTTTTATAGTTTGTATTGTATCTGGAATATTAATGATGAAAAAAATAAGGTTTAGTTATGGACTGTATGTTTTAGTAGCAACACTGGTAGCTACCTCAACAGGTACTTTAATGAGTATTAGCAGGTTTAGCTTGATACTTTTTCCTATATTTATTTTCATAGCCTCTATTAAAAGTAAAGAATTTCAATTTGGATGGCAGCTTGTTTCAATACTTCTTCTTGCTGTATATACTACATTTTTTGTAAATAACTACTGGGCTGGATAAACATGAAACCTCAAGTTAAAGTTGGAATTGGAATTTTAGTTTTTAAAGACAGAAAAGTATTACTTGGTAAAAGAAGAGAGTCTCATGGTAAAGGAGAGTATGCTTCTCCTGGAGGACACCTGGAATTTAATGAATCCATAATAGATTGTGCAAAAAGAGAGTGCAGAGAAGAAGCCGGAATTGAGATTAAAAATATAAAATTTTTAAGATTTTCCAATATGAGAAAATATGGAAAACACTATGTTGATATTGGTTTAATTGCTGATTGGGCGGGTGGAGAGCCAACGGTACTTGAGCCCAGTAAAATGGAAAAATGGAATTGGTATAATCTTGATAATCTCCCAAAACCTTTATTTGGAGTAATAAACCATACATCTGAAGCTCTAAAAACAGGCAGAAACTTTTTTGATTCTTAGAACTTGACAGATTTCTTAATGTATGGTATGGTTACATACACAAAGGATGGATATTGATTTTGAGAAATTAGATGGATTTGAGTGGGATCAAAGCAATCTTGAGCATACTAGAAGACATGATGTAGAAAAAGAGGAGTGCGAGCAGGTTTTTTTAAATAAGCCAATTTTTATAAATAAAGATGAAACTCATTCTCAGAAGGAAGAACGATTTCGTCTTTATGGCCGAACAGACAATTTAAGATTGATAATCTTAATATTTACAATTAGAGATAAAAAAATCAGAGTTGTTTCAGCAAGAGATCAAAGTAAAAAGGAACGAGAAGAGTTCAGAAGAAAAGGAGGTGAAGATTTATGAAAAAGTTAAAAAAAATACCAAGATTTAAAAACGAGGATGAGGAAGATAAATTCTGGGCAACTCATGATAGCACTGATTACTTTGATTTTAGCAAAGCAATGGTCAACCCTAGTTTCCCAAACTTAAAGCCATCTACAAGAAATATCACTATGAGGGTTTCTGAGTCAATGCTAAGGGATTTGAAAATGTTAGCCAATAAAAAAGATGTGCCTTATCAATCATTGGTTAAGGTTTTTTTAGATGAGAAAATTAGGGAAGAGA
The DNA here is from genome assembly GCA_038064895.1 of Patescibacteria group bacterium. Classification (GTDB taxonomy): domain Bacteria; phylum Patescibacteriota; class Microgenomatia; order Daviesbacterales; family UBA10151; genus JBBTSA01. The sequence goes on along the minus strand of JBBTSA010000028.1, from coordinate 14,913 downwards.
TGAATCCTTAAAGCTAAATTCTGGGAAGAATTTTTTTGATAATTAGAAGCCGTGAGCTTTTTTCCACTCTTCAAGTTCTTTTTGAGATTCTTGTACTTTTTGGTCAAACCAAGCTTGATTTTCTGCTTGTTTTTGTTTAGACCATTCTGCTTGCTCTTTTAAGAGCTGATCATAGGATTTTAGAGGTGTGGGGTAGCTATAAGGTGTAAAATAAGTAGATTGAGGTGTTAAATAAGGTGTGTAGTAAGCAGGAGTTAAATACTTTATTTCATAGTTGTAATTTGTCTTTGACTTAGGAGTGTTATAGTGTTCTTCGTCATCCACAGAGTCACCACTGATTGTGATATTTATATTGTTGTTACCACCGGCAGGAAATTTTATCTCATCCACATCTGTTAAGTCAGGAGAGGGGGTTGCTTCAAGTGTTTTACCAACTTCAGAAAAAAACTTTTCTACTGGTTGAGCAATTTTTTCTTTGAAAAATCCAACTTTTATATCTGCATAAAGAGCTGTGCCAAATGAAGCCAAAGTTATAAACAATAGCAGGCCAAATATTAGAGTAGCCCTGTTAAGAAATTGGGTTCCAAGACCAATTTGATGTTGAGATTTATGATGGCTCATTCCGAACTGAGTTTGACCTCTTGGTTATCGGCAGGTGTAGTCACGAATAGTTCTTCTTCTTTGAATCCAAATAATCTTGCAACCAAAAGATTTGGGAATGTTTGAAGCATTGTGTTGAAATCCAAAACCGTTTGATTGTATGTTTCTCTATATTGGGCAATAAGATTTTCTGTTTTTTCAAGCTGATCAGTTAAGCTTTTGTAATTCTGAGAAGCCTGAAGTTTAGGGTATGCCTCAGATACAGCAAAAAGGGATCTTAAAGTCTGGGTTAAGAAATTTTCTGCTTGTGCTGCCTCTTTTGGACTTTTGGCATCCTGAACAGCGGATCTTGCTTGGGTAACATTCTCAAAGGTCTTTCTCTCATGTGTTGCATATTGTTTTATAGCAGCTGCTAAGTTTTCTATTAAAGAAGCTCTTCTTTTTATTTGTACATCAATATCTGCAAAATCAGTTTTAACTTGATTTCTTTTAGCAATAAAGGCGTTATACATTGCCCAAAGCCAAAGGAGGAGTATAAAAAGGACTAAAGTTACTATCCAAAGCCACAACGGTTGGTTTAAAAGTTGCATTAATATAATCATATCATATCTGATAGTATAATTGGAAAATGAATTCACTTCGTATTCTTTCTCTTCTTCCTGCTGCTACTGAGATGGTTTATTTACTTGGTTTGGAGAAATATTTAGTTGGAGTGTCTCATGAGTGTGATTATCCACCCCAGGCCAAACTGAAGCCTAAAGTTACCTCATCTTTAGTCTCAAATGCTATGAGTAGTAAGGAGATTGATGAGAAGGTTAAAAAGGGTATTCACAGAGGGCCTGGGATATTCCATATTAAAGAGGGAATTTTAAAGGATTTGAGGCCAAATTTGATACTTACCCAAGAGTTATGTGAAGTTTGTGCAATCTCTCCACCCGTCATTCTGAGGAGCAAAGCGACGAAGAATCTCAAAATTATCTCTTTAGAGCCTGAATCTGTTGATGATATTTTGGAAAATATTCTTTTGGTAGGACAGTTAACAGATAGAAGGCAACAGGCAAAGAAAGTGGTGAATGGACTGGAGAAGAGATTGCTTCTCCTTCGACAAGCTCAGGATCGCAATGACGGGAAGCGACTTGGGGTTTTGGTAATAGAGTGGCTTGATCCCATAATGGTTGCAGGGCACTGGATTCCGGAAATGGTAGATATTGCCGGAGGAGTAAATCTAATGAGTAAGCCTGGAGAAAAGTCTAAAAAAATCAAACTACATCAAATAACTACAAGTAAGCTAGGTATACTAATTATTAGTCCGTGTGGGTTTGATATACAAAGGACTATTAATGAGAAAAAGCTAATTGAGAAAATAGTTAGGATTGTTGGAGAAGTTAGGGTGTATATAATGGATGGTAATGCATATATGACAAGACCAGGGCCAAGAATTGTGGATGGAATAGAAGTTTTGGCTGAGATTTTATATCCAAATATTTTTCCTAAGAAGCACTCTAATAAGGATTGGATTTTATTTAAATGATGAAGAAAGAATTATTATTAATCTCTTTACTTTTATTACTTAGCTTCCCAGCAGTAAAAGCTCTACTTCAGCCTGGAGGTTATACCAGCCATGATATGACTGACCATATTATTAGACAAATAAGTATGGATGACATTTTATCTGAAGGCCAATTTCCTCCCAGATGGTCGGGTGATTTAAATCAAGGGTATGGTTATCCTGTATTTCTCTTTAATTACCCACTGCCAGCCTTAATTGCAGAAATATTTCATAAACTAGGATTTAACTTTGTATACAGCCTGAAGGCAGTGCTGTTTAGTTCAATGATCGTATCTGTTTTTGCAATGTATTTCTTCCTAAAAGAACTGCTAGGCAGTAAAATGGCAGCCTCATTAGGAGCAATTTTTTACCTTTATGCCCCTATTAGATTTTTAAATGTTTATGTTTCAGCAGCCATAGGTTCTGCTTTGGCCCTAGCATTTGTACCATTTATTTTCTGGTCAATAGTTAAACTATCTAAAAAAGTTTCATATTTTGCAGTTTTGGTAGGATCAATATCTTTAACAGCATTGATTACCTCTCATAATGTGACTGCCTTAATTTTTGCTCCGGTAATTTTAGCTTTTGCTTGGGTGGTTGGTAGAAGGAAAGGGATGAAGGAGATTGGTATAATGTTTCTGATAGGTTTTGGCTTATCTGCTTGGTTTTGGATACCAGCAACTTTTGAAAGACAATATATACGCTTTGATGAATTTTTCTCTTCCTTTTACAAGGATCAATTTCCTTCACTTTGGCAGCTGTTAAGATCACCTTGGGGTTATGGATTATCCCATCCCGAACGTCCAGAGCCTGGGGATATGTCCTATCAGTTAGGGCTAATTCATATAACAGTAATTTTAGTTTATGGTTTATGGTTTATGGTTTATGGTAGGAAAAATAAAGACAATATACTTGGAGTTTTTGTTCTAACAACTTTTTTTCTAAGTATATTTTTAATACTTAGGATAAGTCTTCCACTGTGGGATAATACACCCTTTCTTAGTCTGGTCCAATTTCCCTTAAGATTTTCTGCTATTGCTATCTTTTCTGCCTCGATTGCAGCAGCACTTTTAGTCAAATATTTACCTTTTAAGAAAGTAGTATTTATTAGTTTATTGTTATTGGTTTTATATGCAAATAGAAATCACCTAAATATTAATCAAGTTTTTGATCCAGGAGAAAGATATTATCTTGAACTTAAAAGAGTTTCATCTAACTTTGGTGAACATCTGCCTAAATGGGGTAGGGTGGCAGTTCAACCAGCCAACGGTAAACTGGAGTTTATTAGTGGGGACGGAGAAATCAAGATGATTAAAAGCCAATCAGCTCATATTCTAGCTCAAGTGGAAGCTACTACATCTGCCAGATTAAGGCTTAATCAATTTTATTTTCCTGGTTGGGAGATAGAAGTTGATGAAAAAAAGGTTGAGTTTAATTATTTAATTTCTGGAGAAAGTTATGGTTTGCCTATGTTTGATATAGATGAAGGGACTCGCAAGATTGAGGCGCAATTTAAAAATACCCCAATTCGAAATTTATCTGATACAACTAGTTTGGTGGCTTGGTTAGCTTGGATGATAATGCTTATGAGAATCATTTATATTAAGATAAAATCTATATTAAGATAAAATCGTGGACAAATTAAAATATATCACGATATCTTTTATCGTAATTTATACGATAGCTGCAATATTAGTATCAGTAAATAGATATTGGCAATATCAAACGTATTATTTTGATTTTGGGATATTTGATGTTGCTCTATGGAAGGTTTCCCGCTTCCAACCTCCTCTTGTAGACCATGTGGACTTTGGAGATAAGGAGATTCTGATTTTAGGAGATCATTTCAGTCCAAGTATTTTCTTGTTAGCTCCTTTATATTGGCTAACTGATCGTAGAGAAATTATTTTAATTGCTCAAGCTGCAGTTGTAGCACTTGCTTCCTTTATAGTCTTACATCTAGCTTCAAAATCTGTCAAAAATAAACTTATACCTCTGGCTCTTGTAGTAGCCTTCTTAGGATATGTGGGTACACAAAACGCCCTTATTTCTGATTTTCATCAAGATACAGTGGCAGTTTTACCTTTAATGCTTATTTTTTGGGCAATCTTTAAAAGAAGCTGGAAATTATATTTTCTTTTTTTATTTATACTTCTAGGGTTTAAAGAATCATTTGCAGGCATCGGGATGGCTCTTGGTCTTTTTTTACTAATTAGAAATAGAGCTGATTTCAAAATTGGTTTAGCAACTATAATAGTCAGCATTTTTTGGGCAGTTTTAGTAGTAAAATATGCAATTCCTTATTTTTCAGGTACTTATCTTTATACCCCCAAGGAGCTTCCAACTACAATTAATGAGATAATTTCACGGTTTGTTACACCTTTGCGTCTTAAGGCAATTTTTTACACTTTTTTAACTTTTGGTTTTTTACCAATTTTTGATTTAAGTATACTTCCGGGAGTATTTGATAATTATTTTGAAAGATTTGTCATATCAGACAGAGGATCAGATTTAGGCATGCACTATAATGCTACTTTAGCTCCTTTCATGTTTATGGGTGCTTTATATACTTTTATCTTACTGGAGAGGAAATTTAATCAAAAAATAGTCTCAGTGTTGGCTTTAGCAATTATTTTAATTGTTTTGATACTGCATAGATTTATAATTCACGGACCTTTAGGTCTTGCATACAACAAAGTTTTTTATGAGCAGAATCAAAGAGTAAGATACGTTGATGAATTTGTGGCCAATTTTCCCAAAAACGGCTTAATTATGACCCAAAATGATTTAGCTGTGAGGCTTACTCATCAAAATGTGAAGCTTCTAAGAAAAGAATATAAATTAATAAACCCAGATTATGTGATTTTGAATTTAACCCCCGGACAAAATCCTAACAGTTTTTTCCCGCTCACTTATCAAAAGACACAAGAGCTAAAAGAAGAGTTAAGTTTAAATAACAGTTATATTTTAAAAAAATACGCAGATGAGTTGTATCTATTCTCCAAAAAATGACTACTAAGATTTTAACTTTATTTTTATTTTGGAGGATAGCTCTTTTTTTGGTAGCATTTTTTGCCACAATTCTTATTCCTGTTTTTGGAGGTAATTTTCCTTATACAGATCAAGTACTCAAGGTGACAAATTTGCCATCATGGATCTGGGGATTTGGGAATTTTGATGGAGTACATTATTTAAGAATTGCCCAAAATGGTTATACATCCGAGTATTCACAGGCCTTTTTTCCGCTTTACCCTTTGTTTGTATCTTTTGCTACCAATTTACAATTATTTTTACCTAAAGATCTCAGTTTAGATACTAGGGTTTATGTAGATCCTGCATATTTTATTACAGCTTTTATACTATCAAACCTATTTTTTATCTTTGCCGTATATTTACTTTACAAGTTATTAATCATTGACTTTAGTAGAAAAAAAACAATCGCAACACTTGCTCTACTTGTAGCTTTTCCCACATCTTTCTATTTTGGTTCTGTTTATACCGAATCGTTATTTTTACTATTAACAATTTCAGCTTTTTATTTTATAAGAAAAGGAAACTTTCTTTTTAGTGGTATTTTTATCTTACTTGCTACAGCCACCAGGCTTTTTGGCTTACTTTTGATTCCAGTATTTTTGGTTGAACTTTATTTAAAACTGAAAAATAATCAGATCAATTTTAAAAGCTCCGAATTTAGCAAAGCAATTGTGGGTTTATTCTTAGCTCCAATGGGCATACTGCTTTATATGTTGTATTTAAGATTAAACTTTGATAATCCTTTGTATTTTCTTACTGCTCAGCCCTTTTTTGGAGCTGGAAGAGAAGCCGAGCAAATAATTTTGCTGCCACAAGTTATATTTAGGTATTTAAAGATTTTTACAACTGTTCCTGTAAACTCTCCATCATTTTTTAATGCCACTATAGAATTTATATTTACAGTAGTTCCATTAATAGTCTTGATAGTACTTTTTAAAAGAATTAGATTAAGCTACCTTATTTTTAGCTTAGGATGTTTAATTTTGCCAACTTTAACTGGTACACTTTCATCTATGCCAAGATATGCTTTAATGGGTTTTTTGCTGTTACCATACATAAGCAAGAGATATCTAAAGATTTTGGTAATAATTTTTCTGATACTGCAAACTATTTTAGTCAGCCGATTTATCAGAGGATACTGGGTAGCCTAAGCGTATGTTATTATCTTGATATGCAAATTGTTTCAGCGAATTTAATTTCCAGTAAAAGGGTAATACTAAGATACGATATGGACGTTGCCTTAGGAAAAAGGAAAGTAATAGAAGATTTCAAACTAAAAGCAGGACTAAAGACTCTTGATCTTTGCCTTGAACACGCCGAATCAGTGATAATGATGGGTCATGTAGGGAGACCTGACGGAAAGGTTGTAGAGGATTTAAAAGTCGCTCCTATAGTGGATTGGTTTAGAAATCAGGGATATTTAGGGGATTTGGAGAGTGGAAAATTAAAAATTCTGGAAAACCTAAGGTTTGATTCAAGGGAATCCTTCGACTGGTTCGATAATACTCACCACAAGTTCGTTCAGGATAAAGAAGCTTTGGAATTTGCCAAAGAGCTGGCAAGTAAAGGAGATGTTTATATCAATGAAGCCTTCTCATCTTACCGTCTTGCCTCATCAACTACAATAATACCTATTCTTTTACCCCATGCAGCTGGTTTACACTTTGCTGAAGAAGTAAGGGTATTAGGGGGAGTAAGGGAGAATCCAAAAAAGCCTTTTATAGCCATCATGGGTGGGGGAGCAGCAGGGAAAGATGAAGAGAAGTTTCCTGTAATATCACTTCTTTCAAAAAATGCAGATGCAGTTTTGGTAGGCGGAAAACTTGTTGCTGAAATCAGAGAACAAAATATAGAAGTTCCTAAAAATGTTTTAGTTGGAAAATTAACTGAAGATGGATATGATTTGGCTTCCGAAACAGTTGATGCTTGGGAAAATCTTATAAAGGCGGCAAAGATGATTGTTTGGAATGGACCTTTAGGTAAGTTTGAAGATCCTAAAAATGATTCTACAAAAAAGGTTGGTAAAATTGTTGCTAATTCAGAGGCTGAAAGTATTGTTGGAGGAGGGGATACTGTTTCTGCCCTAAATCAGGCTGGCCTTTTAGATAAATTCTCATTTGTTTCAGTAGGAGGGGGGGCAATGCTTAAGCTTTTAGCAGATGGAACTTTACCGACAATTGAAGCGCTCAAATAAATTTCTATTGCTTCTGACTGTTTTTATAATCCCTTTATTAGGTGCAACTGGAAATTTTGGCTATGAACAAATCAAGGTATTTTTCTTTCTAATTCTAATTAGCCTGAGTGGATTTTTATGGATGGGGAAAGGATTTAGATGGAATGGAATTTCTAGATTAGGCGGGATATTCATTCTGGCACTATTTCTTACATCTGCTGTTGGTATCAATCCAATGCAAAGTTTCTTGGGTACTCAGCCTTACTTTCAAGGAGTAGTTTTATATGGGTATCTTTATTTATTTTTTCTGCTAGTTTCATACACAAAAATAAAACTTGAGACTTGGGCTTATATTTTGACTGGATCAGCTACTCTAGTGGGTATACTGGCAATTAAGGATTGGGTACTACTTAATATTTTTTATCAGCAAATTCCAACTTATGCTGGTAGGGTAGTTTCAACCTTCGGTCAACCTAATTTTTACGGGGGATATTTACTTTTGATTTTACCCTTTTTTAATTTTTTATTAGGAAAAAAGAAAAGATGGTTTTTTATACTGTCAGGATTTTTAATAACTGTATTGGCAATAATTCTTTCTGAATCCAGAGTAGCCTTTTTATTATTAAGTTTGCTTCTTTTAGGCTGGCTTATTTGGGAATTACCAACAAGAAGATTAGCGTTTATAATTTCAGGATTTATCCTAATGTTTACCTTTGTTTTTGCGGTATTTTTTGGAGCTGGCTGGTTAGAAAAAGAATTTAGAGATCCTTACAATGAGTTAAATCCAGATTTAACTAAAGTTGGGGTTGAAAAAAGATATTATTTTTGGCCAGTTCTTTGGGAACTTATTACTGAAAAGCCCTTAACTGGTTATGGTCTGGAAAATATAGCCCCCACTTTTTCCAATTATTTTGTAACTAATAAACATATCTTATTTGAGGAAAATTTAAAAATTAAGCCTTACCTTTTTGGCTTAAAAGATCTTTATTTGGACAGGTCCCATAACTTTCTTTTGGATCTGTTGATGTTTTCAGGGATATTAGGGTTGTTAGGGTGGTTAGGGTTGGTAGTACTGCTTTTTAAAAAGCTTATACAAAAAGTGGACGGCCGTCGCAAAAATGTATTAATGGTATGTCTTATAATTTATTTAATCTGGACTGCTTTTCAGAATCAATCTGTTGTACATTTAATCTATTTTTGGTTAATTGCAGGACTTGTCAATCAAGATAAAGTATAATCTTAACTTATGCCAGAGATAACAAGGAGGGAAGTTTTAAAAGCAATATTACCGTTTGGTTGGATTTCAGAGGTAAGAAGAGCAGGGGGATTAGGTAGATTATCAACTTCTGCAAAAATTAGCATTATCAAGGATATAGCCATATTTATCCCTTCTGTTTCAAAATTTTTATTAGAAAAAAGAGCAGAGGAGAAACCATTTAGGGATAAAGTTTCCTCATTCACTTGGGAACAGGCAAAAGGGATTGAGCTGGAGAGGTTTACAGAAGAAGTTGCAGACGAATATTTAAGACTAACTAAAACAACAAGAATTAGAAAGAATGATTTAATAGGACGGAGTAAGGTCAATTTTTATCAAAACAGGGATGAAATGGTTAAGGCTATAAGAGAAGTAAATCCAGGTTTTTCTCCTACCCTAAATCAGTGGGGGTTTACAGACTATTCTTCAAGAAAAGTTTTTATAGATTTAGGAACACTTAAAGAGCAGGTCATTTCGCAAGCAAGATCACAAGACATAGATCCTTCGAAAACCGCAGGAATAGCTATGTTGGATGCTCTTTGGCATGAATGGGGACATCTGGATGTTACAGAAAGAAGTGAAGGAAAACTTATAAATAATCCCCAGTTCTACTTTCATTCCCCTAATAGCGACAGAAATGAACAATTTAAAAGATATAGGGGAGCAGAAGTTTTTACAGATACATACTTTGGTTTTTCTAGATTCGAGGAAGTATTAGTTGAGACTATAGCTGTAAAAAGAATGATTGAGCAGGTAGGTTTAAAAGAGGTTTTCTCTGCAGCAGATTACTATCCCAACGGGGTAGATTTCTTCCCATCATTTACTAGCGCTGTGGGTATTTCTTTAGACCAGCTATATCAAATGCATGCAACCTCTGATTTTGAGGGATTAGTAAATATAATTGGACAAAAACTACCATCTAATGAAGATTCTTTGGAAAAAGGCAGTAGGTTATTGGTGGGAATTCATAGATCTGATCCACAGTTGATTACCCAAACCAATGCATTAAATCTAATTCCACAAAGAAGGAAGTCTTGACAAGGGGGGGGTGGTGTGGTTTGCTTAAATCACATGCTGAAATTATCCGAGCGCGGTGCCATACAATTTATTGTTCTTTTAATCCTTCTTTTAGGAATTATAGCCGGAGTTTATCTTGTCCAAAAAACCCAGATTTTTAAACCAAAAGCCACAGGGGAGAATGTAGAGTGGGTAGTGCCTCAAAATACAGATCCAGATAATTGTGTCACAACCAAAGACGGGAAAAAAGTAATTACCTGCCCCAAGGCCAAATTTAAAATATTAGTGCCACAGGAAGTGAGCCCATAACATAATGAGATTAAAAAATAACCCAACTATGTTGGAACAAAAGGGTGCTATTCAATTTATAGTTTTATTAATCCTGCTTGCTGGAATTGTAGGTGGGGTATGGCTTATTACCAAAGGAAATCCGCTTAAATTATTTTCAAGAGCCTCAACTCCTCCAATAGTATTTAAAACCTCAACCGGTCAGCCTTTGCCAACTAATTTATCAGGGGTCCCCCAGACAACCTCACCAACTATTAAAATTGAGCTGACTTCTACTTTTGGACCACCAGCAACATCTTATCCAACCCCTTCATATCCAACTCCTTCATATCAAAGCCCTTACTTCACTCCTTCCTACGGAACACCTTCATATGGAACTCCTAGCTATGAAACTCCCTATGCTTATCCAACTCCTATTACCCCTTCACCCACACCAACTGTTGGATTTGGGAAAAGTATAAAAATTACCTCTGTGGATTCATATATCTCCACCTCATATCCTGGTCCTCTTGTTAATATTCGGACAATTGCTCTCTGGATTAAACCTGATAGCCAATCACTAAGTGGTACTAATTCTTATGTTATCCTGGGGAAAGAATTTGCAAGTGGAGAAATCTCAGGTTTTAGTTTGAGTGTAGCCAATAAAAAATTGGAATTTAAAGTTGCAGAGAAAAAATTAGACGGAACCGTTGCCTATAAAATTATTACCAGTGATACACAATTGCAAGCAAACAAGTGGTATTATATTTCTATTTTCAATCTTAATGGGTTATTGAGTATGTATATCAATGGAGTACAACAGGGTGCAACAGTAGGTTTGAGATTGATTCAAGACAATAAAGACAGGAAATTAGTTATAGGATGCGCAAAACCAGTTAATTTTTCCTGTCTTAGTCCGTTTTACGGTGAAATTGATGAAGTACTGATAAATATTCTTACAGGAGTGGCTGCTACTCCTCCCACTGTTCCTTTTACTCCAACTTCAAATACGTTAACACTCTATCATTTAGATGGAGATGCTAAGGATGTAAGCTCTAGGCATTATGATGGTCAAGTGGTTGGTAGCTTGCAATTCGTAAGCTCTAGTGCTGGTGCATGTACTTCTACACTGGATAAATTTCAGGGGGTTAGTCTTTGTTCAGGGCAATTTGAGACACCAAAATACTACTCTGGCCAATTCACTTGTACGAGCGGATATAGTTCGACAGTAAGAGCGAGTGGTTATCCATTGTGTGATTACGAGAGTGATCTTAAATCCTTAGCAAAAACAATTTGTGAAACTGCTTCTCCTGAACACTGTTCTACTTCCGCTAATGTACAAGGAGTAGGAACTGCCGGAGGTAGCTACTATACTCCTTCTGGAGGTGGTGTTTCAGCCCCTATTACAAAAGGTACTGTTTCTTATAAAATAGCAGAAAATCCTGCGGATCTTACAAACAAACCCTTAATACCTTATACAGCACACCCTACAATTTTAGATTATACTTTCCAGGCTTCAACATTGGGTCAAAAGTTTATTTGGGTGGAGTTTAGAGCATCGGATGGGAGTATTGACAGAAAATCTGCACAAATTGATTTAGTTTCTCCCAGTATTTCCGGTCCTATTACACCTACACCTATACCTTCATCGTCACCTTCACCCACACCAACACTAGCTCCAACTCCCACCCCAACACCCTCTACTATACCTTCACCGTCACCTTCACCCACACCTACTTCAACGTCTATTCCCACCCCCATCCCAACCCCAACTTCTACTACAAAGACTATTCAATATTTTAGAGTTGCCGAAAGTCCTACAGATCTAACTGATGCCTACTGGCAATCTTACAGTTATGGCGTAGAAGTGTCTTATAACTTTAAGGATACCTCTTTAGGGCCAAAGTTTATTTTTATCCAGTTTGGAGATACTGACAGGCAAATAGTTAAAATAAATGGACAAGATTACATTATATCTTCCTTATTAGAACTGGTGTCAGCACAGGTTACTACTCCTGCTACCGGAGGTGGAACATCAGGTGGAGTAAGTCCTCAAGGTGGAAGTCAGGGAAGTGGAAGCCAACCACCTCCACAACTTCCTCCATGGGTACCTGATTGGGTAGAGGTCCTCTTTAATCCTGAACCTCAACAGTCTGATCAAGGATCAACAGAGAATGAGTCAAGCATAAATGAACAACCATCAACACAACCAGTTTGTGATAACCCAAATTCAACCTTTGTAAGCTGTGATGACAGTGTATGCGGATATGAAATCTGGCAAGACCCGGAAGGGAATACAGATTTTTGTCTTAATCCTGAGGGGGATTGTGCACAGGCAGCTAATAATCCGGCATGCGAGTAGATTCTTAATACAAATAATCCCTATTGCCAAGCCCAATCTTTTCCCATAAACTAATATTATGTTAAGAGTTGCCATTAATGGATTTGGAAGAATAGGCAGAACTTCTTTTAAGGTTGCAATAGATAAGCACAAGGGTGAACTTGAGATTGTAGCCATAAATGATTTGGGGGATGCTGAAACCTTAGCCCATCTTTTAAAATATGATTCTAACTATGGAATATGGAAGTGGGAAGTGGGAAGTGACGAGAAGCATATCATAGTGGATCAAAAGCCCTATTTAGTATTACAAGAGAAAGAGCCGCAAAACCTTCCGTGGAAAGATTTAAATGTAGATATAGTAATTGAATCAACAGGTAAATTTACTGATTCAGAAGGTGCTGGAGCCCACCTTAAAGCTGGAGCAAAAAGGGTGGTAATCTCAGCCCCAATTCATGGTTCGACTTCGCTCACCACAAGTGGGGATGGAACAAGCGGGATAAACACTTATCTTTTAGGGGTTAATGGAGATAAATATGCTGGTGAAGAGATAATTTCCAATTCTTCCTGTACCACCAACTGTATTGCTCCTGTTGCAGCTATTATGCATTCAAAATTCGGAATACTTAAGGCAATGATGACTACAACTCATGCTTATACTCAAGACCAAAATTTACAAGATGGACCTCACAGGGATCTGCGCCGTGCTCGTGGAGCTGCCCAAAACATAGTTCCCACATCAACAGGAGCTGCTATTTCAACTACTCATGTTATTCCGGAGCTTGAAGGTAAATTTGACGGAACTGCTATGAGGGTGCCTGTTGCAGTTGGATCAATATCTGATTTTACATTTTTACTTAAGAAAAAAGTGACTGTAGAGGAAGTTAATCAAGCTTTCAAAGAAGCTTCAGAAAACCCTATTTATAAAGGGATTTTGGCTGTAACAGAAGATCCAATTGTTTCTTCTGATATTGTGGGTAGGAGCGAGTCAGCCATAGTGGATCTTTCTTTAACTCAAGTCGTTGATGGAGATATGGTCAAGGTCTTTGCCTGGTATGATAATGAATATGGGTATTCAAATAGGTTGGTTGAACAAGTAATTAATGTAGGTAGAAATTTGTAAAATATGGCTGAGTATGACGAATTATTGAAACCTCCACCAGGAGATAAAACTTTCCTAAATTGGACAGATCAGGAATCTGAAGACTTCGGTAAAGCCTTCTCCTTAGAAGATTTCGAACTTATAGAACCCAAGAAAGAAGGTGAAGAAAGTTATGTACTAGTAAGAGTTCCACTTCAAGCAGAAGGTATCTTAGTAGAATCTATTACTAATTTACGAAGAGTAACAGAATAGGAGCTTATAGAGTTATCTATACAGTTAATGAGAAAGATCAAATTGTTGAAATATTTAAAGCAGAACACCGTGGAAGAATCTATAATTAAATCTTTTCCAGTTGACAAAGCAATCTCATTTTTGGTAAACTCACTTTTAGTGATTAATTCACTTATAATGAGAAGCAACGCACCATTGAAATAGCCTCCCTCACCTGGGATCTTCTCGGTGCGGGAAGATTTCCAGCGTTGTATCCCTCTTTTTAACAAATTAATAGTTATGGATCGGAGCCGGGCCCGTAGTTCAGCTGGTAGAACATCTCATTTGCAATGAGAAGGTAAGCGGTTCGAGTCCGCTCGGGTCCACCCGTCTGCCGACAGGCAGGCTTTGCACTTTGAAATGTGAATACGTAATTTGGAAGGCTGACCGCCTACGTCACGTACCGTCCGGTACATGACTACGGCGAGTCAAAGCAAAAAATACTCAACATTAATGCATACGGTGGATGCCTTGGTCGAAAGTACCGATGAAGGACGTACTAAGCTGCGATAAGCTTGGGGGAGCTGCTAACAAGCCTTGATCCCAAGATTTCCGAATAAGTTAACTACCCCGCCTCGGCGGGGATCCCTTACTGAATTCATAGGTAAGGGAAGGGTACTTGCCGAACTGAAACATCTAAGTAAGCAAAGGAAAAGAAAACAACAGTGATTCCCTAAGTAGCGGCGAGCGAAAAGGGAAAAGCCTAAACCCCGCCTTTGGCGGGGGGTTGTGGGACTGACATAGTCGAGTAGCGAGGATAGTAGAAAACTCTGGAAAGAGTTGCCAAAGAAGGTGATAGCCCTGTAAGCGAAATTTGAGCTACCGCAAGTCTGATTCCCAAGTAACTCAGGACACGTGAAATCCTGAGTGAATCCGGGGCGACCATGCCCTAAGGCTAAATATACTTTCGGACCGATAGTGAACTAGTACCGCGAGGGAAAGGTGAAAAGAAGAGCGAAACGCTCAGTGAAATAGTACCTGAAACCGTATGTTGACAAGCAGAGAAACCCCGCCTTTGGCGGGGGATCTCGTGCCTATTGAAGAATGAACCGGTGAGTATACGTTCATGTGCATAGCTTAAGTCTCTTTGAGATGGAAGCATAGGGAAACCGAGTCTGAATAGGGCGATTTAAGCACTGAACGTATGACCCGAAACCGAGTGAGCTAACCATGTCCAGGGTGAATCCCGCCGAAAGGCGGGAGGAGGCCCGAACCCGTATCTGTAGCAATAGGTTGGGATGAGATGTGGTTAGGGGTGATATGCCAAACGAACTCGGAGATAGCTGGTTCTCCCCGAAATATATTTAGG
>JBBTSA010000027.1:0-2467 GCA_038064895.1 Patescibacteria group bacterium | reverse complement strand
ACAAACCCAGAAAGAATAGAAAATAAAAAAATAAATCTTGATGCACAAATATTTACATTTACAGGACAACAAAAAAATTGTATCGGTCTTATAGCCAATGATCCAGGAAGTCAACAGGATAATGAGTTTGAAACATGCTTCTGTGTTGAATGTGGAGATAATAAAAAATGGGAAAATAATAAATGTATTCCATGTGGTACAGATGAAACATGGGATGCAACAACAAAAAAATGTGTTACAAAAACAGAACCAGCAGTGGCATCAACTTGTGGGGATGGAAAAGTTGAGGGAACTGAACAATGTGACTGTGGTGACCCAGCAAAGGGAGATATTTGGTGTTTTAGAGAAAATTTAAATTCAAATTCCGAATACTGTACTTCTCCTCCACTTCAAAATACCCCTATTTATCCAAATGCAAAATTATCATGCTACCCTCCTGGAAGTTCTAAAGAATGTAAGTATAATACTCAGGGATGTGATAATAATAAAATTCCTTGTTTTATAGATGCCCAATGCTCTCAAAGTAAAGGAGAAAAATGTCATCCAACAGAATATTATTGCTATGTTCCACCATCAACTTGTGGGGATGGAACAAAAGACGCAGAAGAAGTATGTGATAAAATATTAACTCCTACTAAAGTATGTACAGAAATAGATATTACAAAATATTCGAGTGGAAGAGCAACTTGTAAACAAGATTGTTCTGGTTGGGATGTAACTAATTGTCAAACAAAAACACCAGAAGGGAAAAAGGTACAGATAACTAATGTTTTTTGTGACAATTGTATCGATGATAATTTTATCTATCCTAATAGTCCATTCACAGCTAGCTGTGAAGTATTATTTACTCCAGCACAAACCTCTTTTGGTGACATAGATTTTATTGAAGCATCTTTTGATAATCAAAAATGTACAAAAATAGCTAATGAAGGTTCAACCTTTTATTTTGGATGTTCTTCAGGAGCAGCACAAGAGTCTAGAAAAAAATTAAATTGTGCAATTAATGATCAAAAAGCAGCTAGCAAAGGATACATTAGGGATGGTGAAGATAAAAATTTGAATATAAAAGTAACTACCGAAGGAAATATATGTCAATTAACATCAGCAAAAATAGAATTACAAGGGACAGATAATAAAGCAGATTCAGGAGATAAAATAAAGATATCAGCAGCAGTAACAGGAGATTGTTCATCAGCAAAATATTTCCAGTTAGATGCTATCTCTTCAGATAATAGTTGTAAAATAGAATATACAGGAGGAACACTCTCAGGATTTACAAAACAAAATCCAACCTTCCCACTAACTTTTGAATGGACTGTTCCGTCAGATCTTAAAACATGTATTGGTAAAACCGTGCGGACAACAGGAGCTGCATTATGGCCAGATGTACCCGGAAAAACAAGTACAACACAAATATCAACACTAACACCAACAGGCTCATTTACTTTTGCTTCAGCAACAGGTACAACAGGATGCGGAAATGGTGTAATAGATTCAGAAGAAACCTGTGATGATGGAAATATAGTAAATGGGGATGGTTGTTCTTCTACCTGTCAGGATGAAATACCTGGTCCTATTTGTGATAATGGAAATTTAGAAGTAGGAGAGCTTTGTGATAAAACACTTCTAAATGGAATAGTCTGTACTGATCTTGGATATACAGGTGGAACTTTAGCATGTGATTCAAATTGCCAATTTGTTACATCTCAATGTACTTCAGTAACAATCGGATGCGGAAATGGTGTAATAGATTCAGAAGAAACCTGTGATGATGGAAATATAGTAAATGGGGATGGTTGTTCTTCTACCTGTCAGGATGAAATACCTGGTCCTATTTGTGATAATGGAAATTTAGAAGTAGGAGAGCTTTGTGATAAAACACTTCTAAATGGAATAGTCTGTACTGATCTTGGATATACAGGTGGAACTTTAGCATGTGATTCAAATTGCCAATTTGTTACATCTCAATGTACTTCAGTAACAATCGGATGTGGAAATGGGGTAGTTGAAACAGACTTAGGGGAAACATGTGACTGTGGTAATAATAATCCTATATGTTCTTATCCTGAATTACAGGGTCAAACATGTGAAACAAGAGGAATTGATACCAAAGGACAAGGAAGACTATCTTGTTATTTACCTTCACATGCAGGATTAGGATGTAAATTTAATGAAGAAGCATGTAAAGACATAAATAGAAAATGTGAAGTAGATAAATCATGTAAAACATCAGACGTATGTGATGGAAAAATAGCATGTGAAAATGGTGTGCTTATGGGTGATTGTATAAAAATTGATCCAGCATGTGGTGTTGTACATCAATGTATAGGTTCTGCAACAAATGCAGACTTATGCTCAAGTGATAATTTAGGATTAACAGCAGACACCACAATAACATTCGTTTCTTCTTGCACAGATGCAAAAAAATGTGAATTTACATGCAAATCAGGATTTAAATTGGAAAATG
>JBBTSA010000026.1:0-31489 GCA_038064895.1 Patescibacteria group bacterium | reverse complement strand
AAAAGTTCACAAAACTAATATGTCCCAAAAACGTGGTTTTACCCTTATTGAACTTTTAGTTGTTATCTCCATAATTGCCATACTTTCTATTATTGGCATGACTGTTTATGGAGTTGTTCAAAAATCAGCCCGGGATGCTAGAAGAAGAGGAGATCTGCATGCTATAGCTCAGGCATTAGAGCAGTATAAAGCTGCAAATGGTATATATCCTGGTTCATCAGGTCAGTTTTTTTCATGTTGGAATTCGCAGTGGGCTCCAAGTGGAAATACAGCATTTTATGATGTTTTAGTACCAAAATATATTCAAACTCTTCCTGTGGATCCAATTAATAAGGAAGGTGGTATAGGTAACTTTTTAGGAGATAATTCACCTACTGACTTATGTTATCACTATCAAGCTACCACAGACGGAACTTCTTTTAACTTAGGTACTAATTTAGAGTCAGATACAACTGTGGAAACAGGTAATGATCCTCAATTCGGTAATTATCAAGTTAAGAATCAACAATAATAAGAGAGATTTTTAAAGGATATCAATTATTAAAGATACAAGAGGAAGCCAATAAGTGAAGTTAAAACATTGATTGACTTTTTCTAAGTTTGTATCTTACACTTAAATCATGTCTGCCCTGAGTGAGCGAAGCGAGTCGAAGGGTTTTACTTTAGTAGAACTTCTAGTAGTTATTTCTATTATTGCCATATTGACCACCATTGGACTGGTTTTATTTAGCAGTGCCCAAAAAAGTGCCAGGGATGCAAAAAGAATTGCTGATCTAAATGCAGTACGTAATGCTTTAGAGCTGTTCTATAATCAGACCGGAAAATATCCTATGTCTGCCGGGCACGCTACTTGGTCCGGACACTGGGCAAATTTTTCTCAATGTTTGGAAACAGGTACAGGTTGCGGTTTTACAATTTCAAACTATTCCCCGGTGATAGCTAAGGTTCCGCAGGATCCGCTACGAAAAGCCTCCGACCCATTTGCAGATGATAAAACTTATTATCCCGGATATCCCACAGGTTGTGATGGACAAAGTTACCGTTTGGCCGCATATTTGGAAACCAATTCCCAGGTGCTGCAAACCGACCTTGATGGTAGCTTTTATCATAATAACGGGGGATGTGATGAAACTTCATCGGATTACAGGTATTGCATTGGAGAGGGTACCTGTTCCGGATGGTGAAAAGTATGTGAAGATAAAGTAATATTAAATTATGCCCAAATCTGTCCGTGGATTCACTCTGGTCGAACTATTAGTAGTTATTTCTATTATTGCCATATTGACCACCATTGGACTGGTTATGTACAGCCATGTCCGGAAAGTGGCCAGGGATGCCAAAAGGCAGGCTGACTTAAAACTTATACAATCTGCCTTGGAGCAATATTATGCAGACCAAAAGTTTTATCCTTATGCCGCCCTTAATTCCTCCCCTTTTACAAATGCAACAGGAAATCCTTCCCCCTCCGGGACTAAAACATATCTAAATACCATTCCTACAGATCCTAAGGATGGATCAAATTACAATTATATGGTTGGTGGCTGTGATAGTAACTCTGCCAATTGCCAAACTTACTGCATCTATACAAATTTAGAAAATCTCTCTGCCTCTTCTCTTCCATCCGGCTGTACAGCAAATTATAATTTCGCAGTAACCAAACCATGAAATCAGGCTATACCTTAATAGAGCTTCTGGTAGTAATTTCCATTATGGCCATTTTGGGGGTGGCAGTCTATACCAGTTCCAAAAGCTCATCCCAAAATCAGGCAGTTAAAAAGGCTCAGGGAGAGCTTCAAAGTTATTTAAGGCTTGCCCAATCTAATGCCACCTCCTCTTTAAAATGTAAAAATTCAATCCTTCCTACTAAATGGTACCTACAGTTTAGCGATGATAGACAAAATATCCGTTTAAAATGTGATGCTGATACTAATGATCAAAAGATTTTACCTTTAGATCCCAATGTGGAGATTGAATCCATCTATTATGATTCCTCTTCTTGTCCTTCCTCCTTTACTTCCAGTACTATTAACCCCGTTCAGGTATATTTCACCGCTTTATATGGTCAGGTTTCATTCAATGATGCATTAAATAGTTGTATTGGTGCCGGATTGACATTAACCGTAAAATTAAGGCATAGAGTCAGCACTACTATTATCAAGACAGTGACTATTAGTAAAGGAGGAAATATCGATGCGCCGTGAGGGAGGTCAGACTCTTTTGGAGCTGATTTTAGTAATCACAGTGATAATATTTGTTGTTGGGGCTTTGGTTTTTGCAACCATCTCCTCTTTAAGAAATGCCAGCTTTGCCCAAAATCAAGCCCAGGCGACAAAACTGGCGCAAGAAGGCATTGAAAGAGTCAGAACGGGAAGGGATAGGAATCAGTGTATTAATAATCTTACTGCAGGAGGAAAAACTCCTATGTCATGGAATGGTGACAATCCTAATTGTACTAGTACTGATTCATTTTGGTCTACTGCAATTAACGGAAATTGTGGAGATAATACAACAACCTTTTGCTATTTCAAAGTTGATGATCAAGGTGTTCTTACTAATATAGGTACAGGTGACGGTCAAACTGTTCCGTCCGGAGGAGATGTCTCAAACCCGCCATTTAAAAGGGCTGTCATTATCTCAGATGATTCAACAACTAGCAAAACAATTACTGTAATAGTTACATGGATTGATTTTTCAGGAAATCATTCATCAAAATTAACTACAGTCCTTAGACAAATATGATAAAGATAAATGGTTTTACATTAGTCGAGCTTTTGGTCGTGATTGGCGTCCTTGGATTTTTGGGAGGGATAATTTTGATGGTATTTACCAATTCCTTAAGAGGAAGTAATAAATCTCAAATACTTTCAGTTATAAAGCAAAACGGCCAGTCTGTTTTGGAAACTATGGATAAAACAATCAGAAATTCTGACAGGGTTGTCTGTCCGTATTTTTCTTCGCCTACTTCTACTTCAACTTTTTTAAATACTTTAGTTACGGTTAATAGAGGTACTTATACAAGGTACAGGTTTATTCCTCCATTTAACACTGATCAAAATCAGGGTATTTGCCCAACTTCAAATGGTTGTATTTTCCAAGATAACCCTATCCTGCCTTCAAGCCCTCCCAGTGGAGCCAATCCAAATTTATATATTAGAGATTTTGAAAATACAGTCTGCAATACTTCACTGGTTAGCCCTCAAGTTATTACAGATGCCAACTTACAGACAGGAGTTTCAATTTATTGCATTGCAAATGATTGCAGTACAAATCCCTCGGATAGCGTATTTACCAGAAATAGATCTTTTGGATACAAAGATAAAGTTACAATTAGATTCTGGGTCAAACCAGGTGAGGGGGCGCCTCCAGCAATTTCCGGGCAAATTGACCCAGTTGTTTTTCAGACAACGCTGGAGTTAAGATAATCATATGAAACAAAAAGGTCAAGTACTTTTGATACTGATTTTTGTAATGACTGTTGCTTTGGCAATAGGGTTGTCAATTGTCCAAAAAAGCTTACTTGATATTTCAACATCCACCAAAGTAGAACAATCAGCCAAAGCTTTCTCCGCAGCAGAAGCAGGGATAGAGAAAGCACTCCAAACTAACAGTTCCATTCAATCTCCCATCCCTGTAGGAGATGCTACTCTTGAGAGTGTACAGGTAAATACTGTTCCGGATGTGGGGCAGGCTTTGGAATATCCTCCGGTTGCCAAAGAGGAGTTGGCTCAAGTCTGGCTGGCAGATCCAAAGAATGATGATGCAAGTGGCTTACCCAAGCAGTTTTACAGCGCAAATACTTTGGATGTTTATTGGGGCAATGAGGGAACACAAATTTCAAATTCGGATACACCGGCAATTGAAATAACTTTAGTTTATCAGGATGGATCCGGAAATTATAAGGATAAAAAGTATTTTTATGATCCTATTTCAACTAGAGGTAATGGTTTTATACCTGCCACCAATTGTCCTTCAGATTCTATTGCTACTTCTTTTTCTGCTACTGCAAAACAGTTTATGTGTAAGCAAACAATCCCTCCCACCGGCTCATTTTCATCAGAACTTCCTAATTTCGGAGCATCAGGTAAGCTGATGTTACTTAGGGCCCGTCTCCTTTATAGCGGTATCTCTCACGCTTTTGCTGTAAAACCTGCTTCAGGCTCTTCTTTGCCTGTTCAAGGCAGCATTTTTCTTTCAACAGGCTTATCAGGGGAAACCCAAAGAAGAGTCAGAGTATTTAAACTGGATAAGGTAGTGCCTCCTTATTTTGACTATGCCCTTTTCTCTGTTGCCGAAATAACCAAGTGAAGAAAAATAAGCCAACTGCACTGAAACAAGCAGGTGTTTCACTCATTGAATCTTTGATGATTATTGTTGTGGTTTCTGCAGTAGTAATGCTTTTGGTCAACCTGCCAAATGCCATGAATCTGGTGCAAAAAAGCAAACACTTAAGCTTGGCCAGAGAGATAGCAGCCAAACAAATAGAAGATAAAAGAAGCATAAATTACATTAATTTGGTAAATAGTACAACTAATATAACAGGTTCAGAAGATTTAAGGATGAATTCCCTGCCAAATTCCAGCGGTCAGGTTCTCGTTGAAGATTGTGATCCAAGCATTTGTACAAATAATGAGCATATAAAAAAGGTTACCGTAACGATAAACTGGAAGGATAATAACAAATATGGGGCAATTACCTTAAAAACCTTAATTGGTGAAGGAGGGTTAAATCAGTGAAAGAAGAAGGCCTTACCCTGCTTGAGGTTATGATTGCCATGGGGATAGCAATGATAGTTGGAACACTTTTGGTGGCAATTATTGTAAATTCGGCAGGTATATTCTATCAGGAATCTTCCAGGCTATCACTGGGTGTAAATATAAATGATGCTCTTTCTAAAGTTCGCGGGGATATTAAAAGAGCAAGCTCTGTTGCCTCCTCTTATACATCAGGTTCAACTACTTATACGTCAGGTTTGACTCAACTTGTTTTAAAAATATTATCTCAAGACTCCCAGGGTAACATCATTGCAGACACTTTTGACTTCTTTGTATATTTTTTAGACCAAAATAAACTGCGTTTGAAAACTTTTCCGGATCCTCTAAGTTCCAGAAAAGCTCAAGATCAGATTTTTTCAACAAATGCTGAAGTCTTAAGTTTTAAATATCTGGATTCTACAAATCCTCCAAATGATGTTACTCCGATCTTAGCCACAAGGGTCAAGATAACTTTGACTTTAAAACAAAAATCCGGCGCAGGATATGAAACAAATACGGCAACTTCGGAGGCAAGCTTAAGAAATGATTAAAAATCAGTCCGGCCAGATTTTAGTAGTAGTTTTTATTGCTCTTGGAGTTGTTTTATTTACTGTTTTATCTGTTGTTGCAGGAGCCCAGATTTATTTTCAAAACTCTCAACATTCGGTAGATGCAGAGAAAGTAGTTGCCTTTGCAGAAGCAGGTGTTGATAAGGCCCTAAATTCTTTGAATAAAACAGCAGGCAGTTATAACGGTGAAAATGAGACTTTTTTAGAAGAGGGTTCATATTCGGTCAAAATCACAACAAAGGATGCTGCTACAAAGCTTATTGAATCCACAGGATATTTACCCAATAAGTCAGATCCAAAGCTGCAAAGAACAGTTAAAGTTCAAGCATCAACAGGAGTAGGTGTTGCTTTTGTCTATGGAATACAGGTAGGAGAGGGAGGGTTAGAGCTTGGGAATGAAAATTTGGTTAAAGGGACTATTTATTCTAATGGGCCAATAATTATGGGAAATGACAATACCATAACCGGAGATGCTTGGGTGGCAGCGGGAATTCCTCCGACGGCGGATCAGCAAACGGATTGTGAAGGCTCAAATTGTGTGGATTATCTGTTTGGTAAAACCGTAGACGGACAAGGAAGATTGGATGTGGCTCAAAGTTTTAGGCCGGCTGTAACCGAAAAGATCAGAAAAGTTTCTTTAAAGGTAAAGAAATTTGGTAATCCCACGGATGTTACAGTTAGGATTATGGCAGATGATAGCGGAAAACCAAAGAAACAAGATGTATATGCAACGGGAATACTCTCATCCAGTTTGGTAACAGCTGAATATGGTTGGATTGATGTAGCTTTTTCCACAAATCCGACTCTTTCGGCTGGAACAACTTACTGGATGATGATTGATACTTCATCCGATAGCAACAACTTCTGGTCTTGGCAAAATGATTTGGCCCAATCATATGGATTTGGCCAACCTAAGTGGTCCCCTAATTGGAGTGCAGGCTCTCCTCAATGGAACTCCTTTTCAGGAGATTTAAGTTTCAAAGTATTTATGGGTGGAGCTACAAATGCTTTACTCTCCGGAAATAACACCAGAGTTAATGGGAATGTTCATGCAAACACCATTGATAGACTTATTGTGGATGGTCACGCTTATTATCAGTCAATTTCCAACTCTACAGTGGGTGGAAGCTTGTGTCCAAATCCAAACTGTCATCCTGGTTCTGAAGATCCTACGCCTCAAACTTTTCCAATATCGGAGGCAAATATAACGGGTTGGAAAAGTGAGGCTGCAGTAACAGGTCCAATATCGCAACCTGTTTGTGGCTCGCAAACTTCTTGGGGTCCGGGAAAATTTACAGGCAATCTGACATTATCAAATGGATGTGTAATAAAAGTTAAAACCCCAATTTGGATAACCGGAGATCTAATTATGGGAAATGAAAACCGCTTTACTCTTGACTCATCATATGGAACTGGGTCAGGCATAATAGTTATTGATGGAAAAGCCAGCATGGGAAATGAGAATGAACTTCGGGGCACAGGGCAAGGTAATAGTATCCTGGTGCTTCTTACAACTTATGATTCAAGAACAAACAATAATAATGCTAT
The DNA here is from genome assembly GCA_038064895.1 of Patescibacteria group bacterium. Taxonomy (GTDB): domain Bacteria; phylum Patescibacteriota; class Microgenomatia; order Daviesbacterales; family UBA10151; genus JBBTSA01. The sequence goes on along the minus strand of JBBTSA010000026.1, from coordinate 24,621 downwards.
TACAATTGGTAACACTGGCAATACCGGGGTTTTCTATGCCGATAAAGGGATTGTTGATCCTGGTAATTCGAACCAATTTAAGGAGTTGACTGCCTGGAAAATAAAACTTACCAATGAATCTATAATAGATTATGAGACAGGACTTGCATCAATACTGTTTACATCAGGTCCGACAGGAGGGTATACTTTAGTAAAAGGGACATACCAAGTTAGGTAGTCCCAACTGCTCTATGGGAAAAGTTACTGTTGGTTTAGACATTGGTTTTTCGCAAATTAAATTAGTTGCCTTATCCTCCGATAAGAGTGGGGCAAAACTCCTGTCTTTAGGTACAATTCCTGCACCTTTGCCCGGGATAGTTTCAGATTCGGATACGGACTTACAAGCAGTTGCTTCTTCCATCAAAAAGCTATTTATTGCTGCTAGAATTAATGAAAGAGAAGTGATAGCGGCTCTTCCCGAATCAAAAGTTTTCACTCGCGTTATTGATGATTTGCCATATTTAACAGATCAGGAGCTTACATCTGCAATGCGTTATGCCGCGGAAGAATTTATTCCGATGCCTTTAACGGAAGTGAATTTAAACTGGCAAGTGCTTTTCCGCTCGCCGCAGCGCGATAAGGGAAGAACCGTGGTTTTGGTCGTCGCTTCTCCTAAAAATGTAGTGTTAAAATATATAAATGTGCTTTCTATGGCAGGGATCAAGCCTAAAGCTTTGGAAACTGAAATCATTGCAGTTACAAGGTCGCTTGTTGGCAATAATCCTTTTTCACCTGCAACTTTAATTATTCAGCTCGGTGCGCAAACTACTGATTTTGCAACCGTTTTCAAGGGATTAATATGGCTTACAAGATCTATTTCAACAGGAGGAATGGCTTTGACTCGAGCCCTTTCTAAACATTTTAACTTTGAACTTAACCAGGCAGAGGAATATAAAAAGATCTACGGACTTTTGGAAGATACTCTGGAAGGTAAGGTTTTCGGAGTTCTAAAACCTGTCGTAGATATTTTAGCCGGAGAATCAAAAAGAGTAATACAAGCTTTTGAGGCAAAGTACCCCCAAAATCCAATAAAAAGAGTGGTTATTTCAGGGGGCGGGGCTAAGATGCCGGGACTTGTTACTTATCTTGCGAACGCACTTGGACTTGAAGTGCAGGAAGCAGATCCCTGGTTTTTTATAGCCAAAGAAAAAAAGCTATCACAGAAACTTGCGTCGGATGCTCCTTTATATTCTGTAGCAGTAGGATTAGCATTAAGAGAGGGATAAATAGCCCATGGAAACAATATCGATAAATTTATTGCCAAAAGAGTTTACGGCAGAAGAGATTAAGCAGGGGAAATTTTATAAGATTCAGGCTGTTGGTATTTCTGTCATTCTTTTGATGGTTTTTTTATCGGTCTTAACCATATCTTTGAGAATTTTTCAAAGTAGTAAGATAAGATCGACTCAAACACAAGCCTCCGAGGCTGAAACTAAAGTTTTATCCTATTCCTCAAAACAAGCGTCACTCCTGCTATTGAAAGATCGTTTAAGCGCCATCCAAAAGAATGCTACAACCACCTCAAACACAGCTGAAATGTATAATTTAGTTACCGGTTTACTCCCCCCGGAACTTATTTCAGGCGCTATATCAGTTGGACCCGATGGAGGGGTTTTAATTTCAGCTTTAGCTTCTGATTCGAACACTTTAGATAGACTATTTAGCGATCTTTTAGATAGAGAAAAAAATGAAGGCAAAATTTCAAAAGTATCGGTTGAGACTCTAAACCGCGGAAAAGATTCACTTTACAGAGTCAGTTTCAAGGTGGAGAAAAAATGAAAAAAGAGAATTTTTCGAAGTTCCATTTGGTAAGAAACCCTGATTTCATAAGAAACATTGATTTCGTAAGAAAGATATATTCAAATTTCAGAATCTTTATATTTCCGGCAGTTGTTGCTATATCTTCCTTAATCCTTATTGTTTTTGTTATTTCACCCCAAACGATTAAGCTATTTCAAAACCAAAAAGTACAAGGAGAGCTTCAAGAAAAATCTAAATTTTTGGAGGCTAAGGCTGTCGTTCTGGAAGGCTTGGATGAAGATAATTTGAAACAAAAATTGGGATATGCTTTGACTGCTTATCCCCAGGAGCAAGATTTTGCTAACGCTTTGGGTATCATACAGGAGATTGCAGGGAAAAACGGTTTTAATGTTACTGAGTTTGCAGTACGGCTTGGTTCTGAACGTTCGGAATCTTCTCAAAAGTACGGTATAAAATTAGAGGCCAGCGGAGCTAAGGTTTTTTTCCCCCGTTTTATTAGTGCAATTGAATCTTCTGCAAGGATGATGGAAGTAGGAAATTTGGAAATATCTCCGGCAAGAGAAGGAGATATAGTGAATGTTTCTGTAGAAATTTCGGTATTGTATGCTCCCTCCCCCTCATCTTTTGGTGGCCCGGAGTCTCCATTACCCGAGTTATCAAAAGCGGATGAGGAGCTTCTTACAGAACTTGTAGCATCCGGTATTTCCAGACCAGCCCAGCAACTGCCTTCACAACCCCAACCGCGGGGGAAAGCTAACCCATTTGAGTAGATTACTTTAATAGATCAGGTCTTAATTTTTTGGTTTTTTCAAGGGATTTTTGTTTCCTCCACTCCTCTATTTTTTTATGGTTTCCTGAAAGCAAAACTTCCGGAACTTTTAAGCCTTCAAATTCTTCAGGTCTGGTGTAATGGGGGTGTTCCAGAAGACCTTCTGTGAAAGATTCATTTATAGTGGCTTCTTCTTTTTCTAAAACTCCTCCGATAAGTCTAACTATGGAATCCACCAAAATCATGGCAGGTATTTCTCCTCCTGTTAAAACGAAGTCCCCTATGGATATTTCCTCATCCACATATTTATCTATAAACCTTTGGTCTACTCCCTCATAATGACCACAAATAATAATGAGATGTTTTAGTTTAGAGAATCTTCTGGCATCTGCTTGCTTGTATGGTTTACCTGATGCAGAGGTGAGAACTAGCTTCCCACCCGACGAGTGGGAACGTATTTTATTGATGGCTTTGGTGAGAATATCTGTCCTAAGTATCATCCCAGGTCCACCCCCATATGGTCTATCATCAACCACTTTGTGTTTCCCTTCACCAAAAGCTCTAAGATTTATGAATTCAAATAAAACCTTACCCTTTTGTTGTGCTCTTTTTAAGATAGAAGAGTTTAGAATTGGCTGAAAAACTTCTGGGAATAATGTGATTATGGAAATCTTCATAAAATCCTACGGTGTGTGCTAGGTTGACACCTCGGGCTGTGGTTCCACCAGTGTTAAATTCACCCTTACATTTTCTGCAATAGCCCTTACAGTCAGTAACTTTCTAATAGCTCTAATTGTTTGACCACCTTTTCCAATAATAAGTCCCATATCAGATGGATCTACTTCCAGCATTAGATCTACAGTTCCATCTCCTCGCTGTTCATCAATTCCTACGGCATCCGGTTTGGTAACTAAATTTGTTACAATAAATTCAAGCAGATCCTTCATCTTTTTTATCCTCTGGGTCTGACTTTTCTTCCAAATTCACCTCGGGGGTGTTGGTATTGCCTTCCACCTCGGGCTTCACCTGGGTCTCCACTGGAGACCCGTCCGCACTTCGTGCAGGACCCCCCGAGGTGTTCTCTTCCGTTTCGGACTCCGCCTCCCCTACAGAAGCTTCTTGCTTAACGGATTCTTCTGTTTGTTTTTCTTCCTTTAATACCTTTTCTTTCTTAGGCTTTCTGGGTGGTCTTTGAGGGGCTTTCCCAATTATTCTTAAATATCCAACTGAAGGTTGAGCTCCTTTTTTTATCCAGTAATCTATTCTTTCTTTTTCTAATTTAACTTCTTTGGGTTCTGTCAAAGGATTATAAGTACCCAAAAGTTCCAGGTAAGCCCCTGTTCTTTTAGCTCTTTCATCCACAGCCACAACTCTATAAAACGGCTTCTTTTTTGTACCAATTCTCATTAAACGAATCTTAACCATGAAGGTAAGTATATACTATTATGCGAACTCGCTCAAGCATTAAGTAAATCTAATGCTTTTTTTGCAGCTTCCTCTTCAGCCTCCTGTTTGCTTGAGCCCTTTCCCTTCCCAAACTCTTTACCTCCGAAACGTACTGCAACGAAAAATTGCTTTGCATGATCAGGACCAATTGTTTCCAGGGTTTCGTAGCGAGGAGATTCATGAAACTTCTCCTGAACAATTTCCTGCAAGAACGATTTTGAATCTTTGGGGGGGCCTATTTTGAGCTCCTTTTCAAAAAGAGCAAGCAAGGTAGTGTCAATAAATTGTTTCACACTTTCGATTCCTTGATCCAAAAAAATTGCGCCAATTAATGCCTCGTAGGTATTTGCCAAAATCTGTTGGTTTTTTCTTCCTCCACTTAACTCCTCTCCTTTGGAAAGAAGCAGGTATTTGCCCAACTCAAGCTTCTTTGCAGCTTGTGCCAGGGATTTTGTTTTAACAATATAGGCTCTAAGATTGGTTAAATTACCTTCAGCATCGTTTACCCTTCTTAGAAAAAGTTCGAAAGAGACAATTAGGGAAAGTACAGAATCCCCCAAAAATTCCAGTCTCTCATTTGAAGGGATATCCAGTCTAACTTCATTCAAATATGATCTGTGAATAAAGGTTTGTTCCAAAATCTTTGGGTTTTTAAATTTTAAGTTAAGTTTTGCAGAAGCTAAGTTTCTTTGCATTTTATGCAATCAGGTTATCTTCAACCAAGATTATTAAATCGTTTACGGTTCTTACGTTCGTAATGTCTTCAGGCTCGAAAGTAATCCTGAAACGTCTTTGCATACTCTCTATTATGTCATTTAAATCCAAAGGACCAAGAGCCAGATCATCACGTAAGCTTGCATTTCTATCCATCTCTGCAGGTGCAAGGCCTAATGCTTCGGCTATTGCTTTGATAATTTCTACTTCCTGTTGTTGTATCATTTTATGTAGCAATTTTTTTAATTTTAATTAATTTCCCAAGGGCACCGTTTATGAATGGGGCAGATGAGTCCGAACCAAACTGTTTTCCTAACTCTATTGCCTCATCTACAACCACTTTTGGCGGTATGCCCTTTTTAATTATTAACTCAAAAGTTGCATTACGCAAGATAGCTAAATCAATCTTGTTGATTTGTTCAAGCGGCCTGTCAGGCGCACTCTTTTCAATTAAATTGTCTATCTTTTGTACATGTTTAACAATATCTGAAATTTCAGCCGGCGGAGTTTTTTTAGGTCTGAATTGCCAGGAGAAAAGTGATTGTGTGAGCTTGATGCGCTTTAAGTGTCTTGGGTCAGATCTTTTCTTCATGCTTTTATCACTTTAACGTTTTCTTTAGCTACAGCTTTACCTCCGTAAAATCCACAGGATGCACAAACAACATGAGGTAAAGTTGGCTTCCCGCAGTTTTTGCAAGAAATATAAGAAACTGCAAGTTTAATTGCAGCCCGTCTTGTTCTTTTTCTTGCTTTTGAATGGCGTCTCTTTGGTTCTCCAGGCATAGTAATGGTTAATCCGGCATCACATCTGATGCAACTTCTGATAATTTTGCTTGAAGTAGTGGATGTTTGTCAAGCCTGGGGTTATTTGCAAGAAGTTTAGCAGCAGCATTTTTTGTTTTTTCCACAAGCCCTAAATCAGACAGAGATGCAATTTTGAATTCAAATCTGCCTGATTGTTTAACTCCAAAAATCTCTCCTGACCCTCTTATTTTTAAATCAAGTTCAGCAAGCTTTAGCCCGTCAAATGTGTTCTCCAGATATTTTAATCTGCCACTCTCATTACTTGAGGAATCCGAGGTGTAAAGTAAACAGAAGGATTCTTTTGTTCCCCTGCCTATTCTTCCCCGAAGCTGATGAAGTTGAGCAAGTCCAAACCTTTCTGCTCCCTCAATAACCATAATTGTTGCATTAGGAACATCCATCCCAACCTCAACAACTGATGTTGAAACAAGAATATGAATTTTTCCTCCTCTAAAATCTTTAAGCACTTCTTGCTTTTCCTTGGATTTTAATCTGCCATGCATGAGTCCCAGCTTGAGGCTGGAGAAAATCTTTTTTAATTTTTCGAACTCTATCTTAGCAGCCTTAACAGAAGATAGTGTTTCAGATGGTTCTATGAGGGGAGTTATGATATAAGCTTGATCCCCTCCCATTATTTTTTTCTCAATAAATTTGTATCCGTCAGCTCTTTTTTCCTCTGGGACCACAAAAGTTTTAATAATAGGTCTTCCTTTTGGCATCTCATCAATTACGGATAAGTCCAAATCTCCATATAAAGTTAAGGCAACAGTTCTTGGGATTGGGGTTGCTGTCATGGTAAGAAAATGCGGAAGTTTGGCTCTTGCGCGAAGCATTGTTCTCTGCTGGACACCAAATCTTTGCTGCTCGTCAATTATTACAAGTCCTACATCTTCGGTAGATAATTTTTTGGAGAGTAAAGCATGTGTTCCCACAACAACATCAGCTACCCCACTTGACATGTGGGGTGCCTGCGGGGTTGTCTTTTTCTTAGAGCCGGTGTAAATCCCTACTGTTATCCCAAAGGGAGATAGGAGTTGGGAGACTGTTTCATAATGTTGGAATGCTAAAATTTCTGTTGGTGCCATAAATAATGCTTTTAGTTTATTTAGATAAACAAGATAAATGATGATGGTGGCAACCACTGTTTTACCTGAACCTACCTCTCCTTGTACAAGCCTATTCATTGCTTCTCCCTTTTTAAGATCAGATATTATCTCTTTAAGCACTCTATCTTGAGCTCCGGTTAGTTCAAAAGGGAGGGATTTAATAAACTTATTCAATTTTTCCGCGTCAACCTCGGAGGTTGCAACGTAAGCTTTTTTCTTCCATTCCATCCTTGCTTTTTGAGTTGCTAAGGACACAAAAAATAGTTCATCAAAGCCCAATCTTTCTCTAGCTTTCTCAACCTGATCCAAAGTTTTTGGGAAATGTATTTGAAATAAAGCCTCATGTAGTGGCAACATACTACTAATAATAAAGTCTGGTAATGGGTCCTTAATTTGATCTATAACTTGAGGGATGGTTTGATCAATTTTTGTTCTTACCCATTTAGAGGTTAAGCCTTCTGTTTCAGGGTAAATAGGCACCAGCCTTCCTGTGTGTATCCCACGGTGTGAGCCTATCACACCCCTGGGGTGTGTTAGCTTGACACCGTCCAGCTTTTCCCATTGTGGAACCATTATGGATAGTTTGCTTTTGTATTTGGTTAATTTTCCCGAAATCTGTAACCTGTCTCCTACCTGAATTTGTTTTGTAAGATAAGACTGGTTAAACCAGGTAAGATTAATGGGGCTTGTGCCATCATTAAAAACAGCCTGGGTTAAGATTTTCCCATATCTTGTGTAAATATTTTTAATAGACCAAATTTCCCCCTGAAGAGTAACCACCTCCCCAATTTGTGCTTCATTAGCAGGCTTTATAGAAGAAAAGTCATCATACCTAAAAGGAAAATGATAAATTAAATCAGAGACTGTAAAAAGATTTAGTTTTTTTAGTTTCCATTCAAGAGATGGACCAATACCAGAAATCTGGCTTAAAGGAGTATCTAGCTTCATGCAGCAAGTATACTATAAAATGAAGTTACTTCTCGTCCCCTCTAAGTAAGCCTACCTCTCTAAAATATGATCTTGTTGTATCAAGATATTCTTGAGGAGAATTGGATCCTCCTTCCATCATTTCAATTATTTTTATAAATGAGGGTGCGACGGGACCATATGCTTGTGCATGTCTTTTAATTCTTGCAAGTGCCTCTCTTTGTGATGGGCCTACTCCATATAATGCCCAGTTTGCATCACCATCAGGATCAAGAGTCATCTGTGCAAGTGTGCTCCCGGGGAAAGTTTTTGCCAGCAGAACTTTTATTAGACTGGTAGCATCTTGTTCAGGAGTAGAAGCCATTTCACTTGGTTTTCTTTTCTCTATGTCAAGAGCATTCCCAAAATCAATAAGAACAGTTCTTCTACCTTCCATATCCCAAAGGTAATCATCAAATTTGAAATCTCTAACCATAATTCCTCTTTGATGGATTTGAACTATTGCTTCTAAAGCGGATAAAAGCCAAGCAGCAGCAGCTTGATAGCTTTCTACTTTATCTAGTGGAATTCTATCTGCTTCTAATCTACTTAAAGGAAATGTTTTAAAATCTGGATCAAAAATTGGGTGTGGTTTGGAAGCCTCGACAAAGACCTTGGCTATATATGGGTCAGTAGTCCTTTCAGCACTTCCAATCATTTGTACTACGTTTGGTAAGCCTTGCAACCTTTTTAATACAGCTACCTCATTTCGAAACTGGGTTTGTCTGCCAGGTCTAAAAACTTTTATGGCAACTGTAGGGTGCCTTCCTTCTATGTAAACATCCGCGTCCAATCCCGCCTCTGATAATAATCTACCACCAGGAAAAACTTCCTGCCAAGGTCGGGAACCATAATCTTCAGGTGGTTTTTCTGGTTCTACAGTGATACTGGTTGGTCCAGACACAGAAGGAGAAGCTGGGGTTTGAGGTTGGATGCCATACTTGGCTTCAACCCAGACTGTTTGGTCAGTTTCTACTGCAAGTAAAGAGGCAACTTGAAGAGTTCTTATTACTTCATTCTTGTTTGCAGCCAAATCATCAGCCTCCAAAACATTTCTTAATTCTTCCTGGACTACTCTTCTTGTACCTAAAATGCCCAGGCCTCTTGTGAGTGTTGCTCTTGCATGTTCATCCAAATCCTCGCGATCAAGATGAGGTTTTAAAAGGCTAACTGTTTCAAAAAGCTCTCCAGTATTTACCTCCTCCCCTGCTCTTCCGCAATTTGCAACCCTAATTATTAAATCTTTTAAAGGTATTGGTTCTGCTTCCATAATTTAATTATATCACATCCTATAGTTGAATTTGTTGACTTTTAAATATATAATGAGGGATACTGATGATAGACCCTGAAAGAATGGAAAACCAGCCTGCCAATCAAGGATTACCAGAAGGAACTAAAGCAGCTATTCCTGGTGCTGAACCTGTATGGAATGAATTACAAGCTGTTGCAGATGCATTACCAGCAGATACTAGTGCAGCAGCTGTTACAGCAAGAACAGTTGAACCTGAACCAAAACCACTTGAACCACTTTCCCTAGCTGAAATAGAAATCTTAGCTAAAATATTTGGAGAAGAGCCTCAACCCTCTCAAGCTGCAGCCACCTCGGCTGAACCGGTTGATGAAGAACTTCTAGAGCTGGTAAGGCAGGAAGTTAGGAAAAATAAACAGAAGCTTGAAGATAAAATAAGTAGGTTTACTGCTTGGAGGCAACAACCAGGAAATGAAAATAAAACTCTTAATGATTGGGAGCAGGATGTCCCGGAATCAGAAAGAAGAAGGATTTTCACTGAACAGAGGATTGATTCTTTTGACCTTATCCACGCAAGAGTAAGTGTAGGAGAGTTAGAGAGATACAAAGCAATATTCGGTGAACAGGATAATCTTTCTTTAAGAATGGGTTTATGGGGTCTTGTAAGTGATTATGTGCAGAGCGATCAAATACCATCTATTGGGGTACACCCAGCTGACCGAGCAAATGAAGATGTGACACTACCAGAAGATGCAAGGTGGAGAGATGAGGTTGTTGAGTATTTAACCCCAGAAGTAAGGAAAGGTATAATTGAAGAAAATAAAGCTAGACTTGAGGAAATAATTAGAGAATATACAGCCTTTAGAAATCAGGCCGGTAATGAAGACAAAACTATTACTGATTGGTTAAATCAAAACAAAGAGCAACTACCGGAGGATGAAAGATGGAGATGGTCTGGTATAGGAGGAATAAAAGATGCTGATGACCTTCTTCTCGTGATCCTCGGTACTCGCCCTGAAGCCGGGAATTTGGATAGCTTGCTGGAAAGATTAAGTCAGGTTTTCCCAAATGATAAAAATCTGGAATATGATCTTTATGCCAGAGTTTATAAGATGGTTTTTTCGAAAGATAAACCTTCTTTTCCCGCAGATTTTCAATGGTTAACGGACTTATATGGTGTTTGGAGTCCGAAAGTAAAAGAGAGGATGGTAAATTTGCGCAATGAATCTATAAGCCAAGGAAGAGAAGAACTGCAAAGACTGATGGATAGTTTTTCAGCTTTTAGAGCTCAAAAAGGAAATGAGGGAGCCTCTGTTTATGCTTGGATTGAGTGGTTTGGGGAGAATGATAAAAGTGAGGAGGCTTCACAATTAGATTCAATATTTTTCGATCTTAGAACAAGATGGAGTAATAATCTTTTAATAGGAATCAGGTTTACGAGGCCGGATTTAGAAAAAATAAAACAAGTTTTCCCGGATGGATATCAGGAGATAGAAGACACAGCATTCCATGAATTGGTTGAGCTAGTTGAAAATGATGAAGTACCTCCTCCGTCCCCGGATTTTGAGGGAAAAGCTTTTTTGCTTGAAGAGGATTTTAAATGGAGAGATAAAACTTATGCTGATTTTGAGGAAGATATAAAAGAGTACAAGGTAAGAAAACATAAGGAAGATGTTGAGAAAGCAAGAGGATATGTAAGGGGAGAAGTTTTAAATTGGGTTAACTATCTTGCTGGAAATGACGAGCTTTTACAGAAGTTTAATGCCGGGCAGTCTTATCTTGAAAATTATGTTGTGGATAGATATAGCTACTTAATCAAAGATACAGAAACGGATGAGCAGAAACAGAGAACAATTAACGGAGAGATTGGTCATATTCTTACGTTCGGTATACCTTATTACTTAGTTGAGGGCGAAATCTTACCAACTGATCCAATACACAAACTCTTGCAAAGAGTCCTTCTTTCGGATGAATATAAAATAGTTGTTGATTCATTTAATGTATGGGTTGCAAGAGCAAGGATTGAAGCTGGATTAGAGCAAAAGGAGGAAGCTTAATTTATGGCAGAAGCCCAAGGCAGTTTTTTGGAACAAATGGGGCCGCAAGCAAGGGCAGAGTTGGGTCAGTCTGCTGAACAAGCAGGCAGACAGCCTCTTACTGGTGATGAGTTAAGGGATATAATTGCTCAACTTTCTCCCCCACCCATACAGACTGGGCCTCAAACAGCCCCCAGTCGTCCCGGAAGTAGACTTCAATCCCTGCCAAATATTGGAGGGGCTGTACGTGGGGTTGGAAGTAGAATTGGAGGATGGTTTAGAGGTGAGAATGTTAGAAGCTTGGAAGAAAGAACCAGACTAGTAGAATCTGAAGATGCAGATCAGGCAGCTGTAGAGGTTATAGATGAGGGTTATTATGAATTACCTGATGGTACCCGGATGCTTGAAGGAGAAATGGGAAGACATGCTTCAGGCAGAACTCCTTGGGAAGATCTGCTTAATCAGTTAAATAGAGATAATAGATCAAAATGGGAAAAATTTACCAGTTTTCACCCCAGGATTTTTGGAAAAACTTCTGAAAAATCCATGGGAGATTTATTAAAAGAAGCAGGAGCACATACAGCACTTGGTATTTTAATAAGAATTGGAGTAGGTACTGCAGGAGTCGGAGGAATTCCATTGGCAATCGTTGCGGGTGCAGGAGTAAAAGGCATACCAGAATATTATAGAAGAACAAATGAAACTTGGGTCAGGCTTAAAGCTGAACATGGAGGAAATTTAGGGAAAGGAGATAGGTTAAAAGGTTTTTTTAATCCGGATAATAAAACAAGTATTGCTTTGGCTGTAGGAAAAGGCGCAACCTTTGGACTTATAGGGAATGAAATTGGAAGTGCACTGTCACAACTTCCACAACTTGGAATTGTAAAAACTGTGTCGGAGGCTTTGGGAGCAAGACTTGTAGGAGCAGTAGGGGCTGTGAAAGGGGTTTTACCGGAGGTTTCAATTAGACCGGAGGCTGAGGTAATAAAGGAACCGGAAGTCCAGCCTCAGGTACCACCACCTGCAAAAACCGGAATCAGCTCTCCTGATGCCTGGAAACTTCAGGTTGAAGGAGGGACATTAGGGGCTCAGCCTGCATTTATAGAAGCTGGCCCAAATTCTCCTGAGATTAAACTTCCAGAAAATGCACAGGAATGGGTGAGGAATGCTAATGATATTCATCAGGAATATGGAATTATGAAACAGGCAGAGGTTGGAAAATTATTACCAAAGATAGATGAATTTCTGGCAAGTCAGGGCTTTACTACTTCTAATACTGATCCTATTACGTATGAAACAATGAGAGATCAGTTAATAGGAGTCGCTGAAGCTAAGGTTAATGAGGTCTATGACAGCAATCTACAGGAGGCAGTTACAAATAATATGACTTTAAATCATGTTCATGACAGATGGAACGAAAATTTTACCAGTTGGGCAGAAGATGGAATGAAAAGTGATTTAGCAGAATCATTGGAATCTTTGCAGGAAAGTACGGTTCAGCTGGAAAATGCAGCTTCAAATCCGGCTTATTTGGAGTCTAACCAGTTCCCTCCGGTTGCAGCTGGTGAAACTTTTGATAGTTATTTTAAATGGTCAGATAATACTTATGATTGGTGGAAACAAAACGCTAGATCCTATGGTGCATTTTTGGGAGTAAATTATGAAGATTTCAGTGAGGGTTGGAAGAAAGCTTATCCTGATAGTCCTTTGCCTGTGCATCTTGGAGAAATTAGATACTTGGTGGAGACATATCTAAATGGAGGCAGTGACTCCATAGAAGCTTTGGAGAAATTAAAACCTATGCTAAAGGGGTTATCTTCGGGAGAGCAGTTAAAGAGGTTAAATGCAATTGGCATACGGGAAGTTTGGAGTATATTGGAGAAAATGAAATAATGGATAATTTTGGAAAGTTTTTGGAAAATTTGGTAAGTGAATGTTTAAAATCAGATAAACTTGCCTTTTTGCCGGATAAAGAGAAAAAGGAAATAGAGGGAAAAATTAGAAATCATTTTAATGATGTAACTATTAATACTCTTGTTGAACAACTGACTGATGAGCAGGTTAATCAGATTAAAGCTTTGGATCCAAAAGACCCTAAAGTGCAAGAATTAATGGCTCAATTTGCAGCAGGAATTCCAGGTTTTGCTTTTGTTTTAGAAGAAAGACTTAAGAAAGAAATGGATTCTATTTTACAATCAGGTCAGATTCCCGCTTCCGCGGGAATGACAAGTTAAAAAGCGTATAAAAGAGGAAGAAGGGAAAGAGCAACAATTGACAGCCCTGCAATAACAGCAAGTATTATCCAAAATATTCTAAATTTTTTGGAATACATCATATAGAATTTCTAATTACTAATTTCTAATTGACCTAAATAAATCCCAATTATTTAACTTTCCTATAAATAGAATTAAATATCAAGTTTAACTCTTTAGCTTCTTGCCAAAGAGGCTTGGCTGCAGCTTTTAATATTGGGACTGCAACTACAATCATTTTAAGAAAATGTTTTGATTCTCTGGCTTCCTTTTTACAAATACCAATTTTGTGTCTAAAATCTATTTTACTCTCTGCATCATCTGCTTCAGAATAGTTTGCTCCCACACTGGTTCCACATTTAACTAACTGAATAATTAGAGGATCAGTTATTGGTCCTCGTGGTATTTTCTGACAAAACCTTATGATATTTTCTCCAAATTTAGAAGTTCTTTCTTCTAAATCAAATTTGGTATTTTGAGAATTGGACATTCTTTAGAAATTAGATCAATTAGGTTAATTAGGTTAATTTTGTCAGCTGTTCTATTTCTTCCAAAGCCTTTTTTCTTTTCGGATCTTCAAAGTATTTTCTTGCCGGCTCCAGAGTTTTAATTAGCCACTCTGCTACAGCCATTTTTAAATCCATAGGATGAAGCTTTTTTTCCGCATAATCTTTTTCCAGCTCATCATATGATGTATAACTGACATCTCCCCCATGTTTTACCTCTCTTTTGATATCAATCCCTGGGTGTGAAGCTATATCACCCCTGGTGTGTGATAGGCTGACACCGTTATAAAATACCAAATACTTAACCCAATCTAAAATGGGATTAAATTCTACCTCTCCTTCTGGGCAAAAAGCATTATTTATTTTGCGGCGGATTTCATCTGGTTCATCATGTATAAATACTGCAGAGTCAGGTTTTGATTTACTCATTTTAGTTGCTTCCACATCTAAAACTTTTTTGCCATTCTTCTCTACTAAGACCGGCTGCAGTAATCCCTGCAATAAATGATGATGAATGGCCACAGGTTTTTTCTCTCCCAATGGTTGGGCAGCTTCCCTGGCAACAACATGTACATTTCTTTGGTCAGTTCCGGCATGAGCAATATTAACTTCTAGGGCAAAAATATCAGCTGATTGCATTGCAGGATAAATCAGCATGGCAGAGTCAGAAATCTCACTCTCTTTCCTACCCATGATTGTTGTTGAGCGGATCATTCTGGATAAAGTTGTTGTTTTAGCAACTCTTACAACATTAGCCCAGTAATTGCTCCCCAGTTTTTCATAAAGTTCTGATCCCAAAACAAAATTAATTTTATTGGGATCTGCTCCTGCACAAAATGCACAAGCTTTTAAAGCTTCCTCAAAGTAATCCTTTGCCATTCTTTTTGCTGTTTCCAAAGTTCCATCCAGCTTTTTATTAAGCCATGTATGCCAATCTGCCAGTAAAACTTGAGTTTCTACTCCAACCTCTTGTAGATCTTTAAAAATTTTCATCATAAAAACCCATCCAACATGGGCCTTGCCTGAAATCTCAAGTCCAATGTAATGTCTAAGTGGGGTTCCGCTCTCAATTAAATCTTTTAATTCATCACTAGTTAAAACCTCTTCCAAATTTCTTGTTATTAAATTGTACTTTTGATCATTAGTCATTTAATTTGCCCCTTGTGGTAATATTACCACAGAATATGGCCAGGACATTATCTGAATTATCCATTGCCCTGCTTACTGCCTATGAGAGAAGATACCAAACAATCGCTGGTGAGACAATCTCTGTAAATCCTGTAGTTTCGGAACTTGCCTCCTGGTATGAAAAGTTCAGGACTGCAATGGATCTTCGGGATGATGAGGTAATTTTACGGTCCGCAATTGAAAGAATTTTAAAAAGAAGGCTTGTTTTTTCACAAAGCGGGCAGGAAATTGCAGCCCCCTTAATCCGGGAACTTGTTTGGGCCCGCTATTTCCCGGATGCCTCCGTTCCGGAAGCTAAAGTTTTAAAAGTTGCACAAACTATAGACTGGCATCTTGTTCTTGAAAAGAAGATTCATCAAAAGCATCGTTTAAATCATAGCCAAGTATATGAGTGGATCATTCATCTACTCTCATCCGAGATTGAAGATATTCTAAGACCGGGTAATGAAAAAAATCTAATGTCAAACTTTATTTATCAGCTTTTTAAAAACCGTATTGAAATTAGTGACGATTCGGAGGAAACAAGAGATATACAAGTATTTATTGCTGTAAGGCGCGCTTATGCAAACGATGATTTGGCACTAATCCGTTTTCGTCTTTTTAGGCAACTGTTTGGCAAGTTGACAGAGCACAATTTAGAAAAAGTTGCAGAGCATTTTGGGCAGGCAAAAAACACATTTGAACAACACCTTAATTATCCTCTAAAAGAGAGAATTTATAACTATATTAATAATCAAAAAGTCCCGTTTTTAATACTGGATGATGTTTTAAAAGAAAACATTGGAAAAAATCCACAACTTTTGGGAGATGAAGATTCTCTTAATATGGCCATTTTGAATGCCTGTAATCGAAGATACAAGACAGTTGTTGGAAAGGTGCATAGGGCGATTGTTAGATCCGTTGTCTTTATATTTTTCACAAAGGCCTTACTTGCCTTATTTATAGAAGGGACTTTTGAAAGATTTCTATACGGAGAAGTACTTTGGGCGTCCATGGCTTTAAATACTTTAACTCCCCCGGCCCTTATGATTTTGGTTGGTCTTTTGATTCAAACTCCATCCAGAGAGAATTCTTTCAGGATTCTTTATAAAATAAACTCAATCCTTTTTGACGTTGAACCCAACTTAGGTAAGTCCCTTATTTTGCAGAAAAAACCTAAGAGGATTGATCCGATTCTTTGGGTTCTTTTTATAATATTTTGGCTTGCAACATTTGCACTTTCTTTTGGAGCAATTATTTTTATTCTGACAAAGTTTGGGGTAAACCCGTTGTCCCAGGCGATATTTGTATTCTTTTTAGCAATCGTTTCCTTTGTTTCTTATAGAATCAATAAAACCGCCCATATGTATATTTTAAAAGATCAAAAAGAATCCATAGCAACAATATCATTTGATTTTTTCTTCATGCCTTTTATACAAGTTGGCAGGAAATTAACTCAAGCAGTTTCACAAATAAATATAATTTTGTTTATTTTTGACTTTATAATTGAAACCCCATTTAAAGGCATTGTGGCCTTCTTTGAACAATGGCTACTCTTTTTAAGAACCCAAAGGGAAAAGCTGGAATAATCTACGTTCCCACTTGACGAGTGGGAATACAGATGTAATGATGAATTAATGGTTAATCCTCCACTAGTTACTGATTGTTATTATCACATCTACAATCGCGGTGTGGAGAAAAGAAAAATTTTCATGAATAAATGGGATTACAAAAGGTTTTTGGAAACTTTAGATTTCTACCGCAAGTCACCCCAGCCTATGAAACTTTCAGATTTTAGAAGAGGAAAGATAGCACTAAAAAAGATAGATAAACTGATAGAATTACTGAAAATATTTTGTTACTGTTTAATGCCAAATCACTTTCACCTTTTAATTCAACAGTCGGAAGATGGTGGAATTTCAGAATTTATGAGAAAGATTGCTGATAGTTATACCAGATACTTCAATACAAAATATGAGAGAGTTGGTTCTCTATTCCAGGGGGTTTTTAAAGCAAAATTGGTGGAGACTGATGAATACCTATTACAATTGTCAAAATATATTCATAGAAATAGCTTCCCACTTGACGAGTGGGAAGGTAAAGTTTATCCATATTCTTCCTACGGGTACTACCTCTTAGGTGAGAAGCATCCGTTTTGTGATACAGAGTTTATTGGAGGATATTTTTCCAAAACTAATCCTAGAAATAGCTATAAATCATTTGTAGAAGAAAAGGAATATGATGATCCGGTGGGAATTTATAACTTATCCATAGATTCTGATGAATGTGCAGAATAATCCAGGCACCCCACCCTCCAGAGGCGGGCAGGCATTCCATGTGGGAAGCTAGTTAGAGTCAGGCATCTGATGTGGGAAAACTAGTTGCTTTAGAGTTAAGGAGGAATTAAGCGGATTTTCTTTGTAGTCTAGCAAGTTCCTCTCGAAAGTCTTCTAAATGAGAGGCCACTTCATGTCTAGACATCCAAGCTTCATATACTCTTCCACCCATTGGGCTTAGAGAAAGAATTCTATCAAGCGGAGCAATAACTTTATAAATAGTATTTGTTAGTCCTCTTGGTCTATCCACCTCAAAGCCCAAAGAAGCGGCTCTATGAGACGGTATTAGGGGTGAGGTGCCTTTAAAAGCTACATACTCTCCAAATTCTCCTTGCTCTATTCTTTCTCCAAGGTTAATTAATCCCTCCATAATGCTTTGACCGATTACTCGGGAACGGATAATTCTACTTCTTTGTCTGGCCATACTAAGGGTTTGTATAAAAGGTACATGAAGTTCTGCAATAGTGATAGAAGGGTCTATAATGGTTCCATCAGATAATAATCTTTCGTAAACTGGTTTGACTTTTCTAAGATAAAGAAACCGACTTAGATCCTCCCTTCTTCTAAAAAGACCAATAAATTCTACTGAAGCAGCTGCCACAGAAATTAAAGCTAATTCTGGTGAACTTACAGCCTCATTTATAACTGTACCAGCTGTACACAAAGAAATTAATCTTGGAACATCTGGATATAAAATAGCATTCCTAGCTGCTCTGAGTAAATTTTCAGGACTAACCATAGATTTCTAATTATACTACAGGTCATTCTGGAAATCAAAGATATTTATACCGTTGACCCAAGGTTGAAATCTCTAGTACAATTAGTGGAATGGAACATGCAATTGTTTTAAAGCCTGAAGTTTTGGGATTTTTTAGAAACCTTCCAATTACCAATACCCTGCTTGTTGGTTGGATAGCAATGGGGATTTTGATAATTACTTCTATTTTTGTAAGAGTTAATTTAAGATCTGTCCCGGGAAAACTGCAGAATATTTTTGAGCTGATTATTGATTATGCGCATTCTTTAACTACCGATCTTGCCGGAGAAAAAAAGGCCAAGATATTTTTTCCTTTTATGATTACCTTTTTCTTTTATATAATTGTTTCCAACTGGCTGGGTCTTTTACCCGGTTTTGGAACCATTACCTACCATGGCGAGCCACTGCTTCGCTCCACCAATTCTGATTTAAATATGACTTTGGCTTTGGCACTGATTTCTGCCATCACCACCCATATTTTTGCTGTGAAATATCTGGGAATCAAAAATTACCTTCTCCGTTGGGTTGCCTTAAATCCCCTATTTTTATTTGTAGGTTTTTTGGAAATAATTTCGGAATTTACAAAAATAGTATCCCTATCTTTCCGGCTTTTTGGTAACATATTTGCAGGAGAGGTAGTTTTGTCAGCTGTTTCAGCCATATTTGCTTTTATATTACCTCTACCTTTCTATTTTTTAGAAATAGTAGTAGGATTTGTACAGGCAGCAGTTTTTGCAATGCTGACACTAGTATTTATGGTATTACTTAGTGAAAAACATGAAACAAGCCATTAAATATAAAAAGACCCCACTACGCCAAGGCTTCGTGGGGCAAGGAAGGAGGTTTAATTTATGCCGGAAACTTTAACAGCGGGACTTGCAATAGGGTTGGGGGCAATTGGCCCTGGAATTGGTGTTGGGCTTATTGGTATGAAGGCACTTGAGGCAATTGGCAGAAATCCGGATGCACAAGCTAAAATCTTGCCTGTGATGCTTTTGTCAATGGCATTTGCAGAAGCAATAGCAATTTATGCTTTGGTTATAGCATTCATTAAATGAATTTTTTGTCAGACTTTGGAGTACAACCAATACTTTTGGCTGCGCAGGTAGTCAATTTCTTTATTCTTTTTTTTATTTTGAAGAAGTTTTTATATGGACCAATCCTAAAAGTTTTGGCAGAAAGAAGAAAGAAAATTGAGGATTCTTTAAAAAATGCAGAGGAAATAGAAAAAAGGCTTTTAGAGACTGAAGAGCAAAAGGAAAAAATTTTAGCTAAAGCTTCTGAACAAGCTCAAAAAATAGTGGATGAAGCAAAGAAAGCTGGTGTATTGATAGTTGAAGAGGCCCATCAAAAAGCATTCAAAGATGCAGAAAATATTATTAAAAAGGCAGTGGAAGCTGGTAGAATGGAAGTGGAAAGAATGATCAGTGAGGCCCGCTCGCAGCTTCTTGATCTAGTGATAGCTGTTATCAGCAAGGTTTCCGGTAAAGTATTTACCAAGGATGATCAAAAGAAGATCATCCAGCAAGAAATCAAACACCTCTCATGAAAAAATCAAAACTTCTTCAAAAAACTATAATAAAACTTGTTGAGGCCTCTTTTAAGGATGGAAAGATGCTAGAGTCACAAATTACAAGATCTATTAAGCTTTTAAAATCTTTACCAAAAGCCGATGCTATCCGGGCTTTATCGGAATATTTGAAACAGCTTAAAAGAAAGGAAAGAGCTCATACTATGGTTTTGGAAACAGCCATAAATCTATCCCCCGCCCAAATTAATAGGGCGAGGAAAATAATAGATAAAAAGGTAAAAATTACCAAAGTTAAAGTTAATATTAATCCAGAAATCTTAGGGGGATTTAGGCTTAGGGTGGGAGATGAAGTTTGGGATGAATCATTGGTAGGAAAATTAAACCAGGTAAAGGAGGTAGTCTCTCATGGCAGATTTGATCAGTCAAATTGAGGGTGAAATTAAGGGTTTAAAGCTTAAGGCCCAAAGGCAAAATGTGGGGACTGTAGTGGAGGTGGGAGATGGGGTGGCCAGGATTGAAGGGCTTTCTGATGTGTCATATTCTGAGCTTTTAAACTTTGGAGAAGGAATTTCTGGCCTGGCCTTGAATTTGGAACAATATAGTGTGGGGGCTGTTATTTTTGGTGACTTTACTAAAATTAAAGAAGGAGCAGAGGTTAAAACAACAGGCAGGATTTTGGAAGTGCCTGTTGGCGAAGGACTGATTGGGAGAGTGGTAAATGCTTTGGGTGAGCCTTTGGATGGAAAAGGTGCCATTAAGGCAAAAACTCATTACCCTGTTGAAAAAATTGCATCCGGTGTTATCACCAGAGAATCTGTTAATACTCCCCTGCAAACTGGAATTAAAGCCATTGATGCGCTTATTCCTATTGGGCGTGGACAACGTGAGCTGATTATTGGGGACAGAAATACTGGTAAGACCACAATTGCAGTGGATACCATTATTAATCAAGGTAATCCTTCGACTCGCGATGCTCGCTCAGGACCGGTGGTCTGCATATATGTTGCCATAGGTCAAAAAACTTCCAAAATTGCTCAACTGGTGGCCAAGTTGGAAGAAACTGGAGCCATGGATCATACAATTGTTGTGGTAGCTTCTGCTTCTGATTCTGCAACAATGCAATATTTGGCCCCATATGCTGGTTGTGCTATGGGTGAATATTTTATGGATGCCGGCAAAGATGCCTTGGTTATTTATGATGATCTTTCTAAACATGCTGCCTCATACAGACAAATGGCCCTACTTTTAAGAAGGCCTTCTGGAAGAGAAGCATATCCCGGGGATGTTTTTTATCTTCACTCAAGGCTACTGGAGCGAGCTGCCAAAATGAACAAGGATCATGGAGGTGGTTCTTTGACAGCCCTGCCTATTATAGAGACCCAAGCCAATGATGTTTCTGCATATATTCCTACAAATGTTATATCCATAACTGACGGGCAGATATATTTGGAGCCGGATTTGTTTTTTGCAGGAGTCAGACCTGCACTTAATGTGGGAATTTCGGTTTCCAGGGTGGGTGGAGCTGCCCAAACTAAAGCCATGAAGTCTGTGGCAGGAAGATTAAAGCTGGACCTTGCCCAGTTTAGAGAACTGCAGGCCTTTGCCCAGTTTGCATCAGACTTGGATCCTGAAACTAAAAAACAAATTGAAAGAGGAAGAAGAATTACAGAAGTTCTAAAACAGCTTCCCTACTCCCCTGTGCCTGTTGAAGAACAGGTAGTAGCTTTATGGGTAGTGACAAATGGGTATATGGATGAGGTGGAGGTAGAGAAAGTTAGGGATTTTGAACAAAGATTTATACAGGCTATAAAGCTTAAGAATAAAAAGGTACTAAGTGAAATAGCTTCTAAAAAAGAATTGGATGAAAAAATGATTAAAGAATTAGAAAAGATTGTGAAGGGAGTGAAAATGACAAAGTCATCCTGAACTTGATTCAGGATCTATATAGATTCCGGATCAAGTCCGGAATGACAAGGACACATTATGGCTAATACAAGAGAGTTAAGAAGAAGAATAAAATCGGTCAAGAATACAAGTCAAATCACTCGTGCTATGCAGATGGTGGCTGCTGTTAAAATGAGAAAAGCTCAGGAGCAGGCTTTAAATGGAAGGCCATATTCTGAGAATTTATCAGAAGCTTTGGAAAGACTGCTTCCCAGGGTTGATATAATAGCTCATCCATTGCTGGGTGGGAAAGAGATTGCTTCGTCGTCAAAGACTCCTCGCAATGACAAAGTGGGGGTGGTTTTACTAACTACTGATAAAGGTTTGGTGGGTGCATTAAATACTAATATTATGAGGGCTGTAATAGCTTCCCACTCGTCAAGTGGGAACGTATTCTATACTGTTGGGAAAAAGGGAAGAAGTTTTGTGGTTAGGACAGGAAAGGACCTGGCTGCTGATTTTGAAAATTCTGATTTAATAACTTTTAGACAAGCAGTACAGCTGAGTAAGTTGGTAACAGAAAGCTTTTTAGCAGGTGAAGTGAGAGAGGTTTACTTAGTTTATCCTCACTTTGTTTCTACTCTTAAACAAGAACCAAGAAAGGGAAAACTTCTGCCAATTAGTATATCGGATATCGAATATCGTATATCGGAAGAACAAAAAGAAAAACGATTAACGATTAACGATAAACGATCTAACGAATTTTTATATGAGCCAAATGTGGATGCTCTTTTGGATTCAATTTTAATCCATTCTGTTCAAACCAGGATTTATCAGGCTTTACTTGAAACAAAAGCTTCAGAGCACTCTAGCAGAATGGTGGCTATGAAAAATGCCACAGATAATGCTAAAGAGTTGGTGGAAGATCTAACCTTAAATTATAATCAGGTAAGGCAAGATTCAATAACAAGAGAAATTTTAGAAATTTCATCAGCATCAGCTGCGATGGAATAATATGAAAACTTATAAGAAAGGAGGCAAATGGTTGAAGTAAATAAATTTGAAAGCATGACTCCTGAAGCACTTCAGGAAACTATGTGGCATCACTTTGAAGCAGGAAGCAAAGCTTTTATGGAAGGAAGAATTAGAACAAGCCGAGCTCATTTTGGATGGCATAATAGATTAGATGAAGTACATCTTAGAAGATTTGGTGTTCAAGGAGTAAGTATAATAACGAAGCCAGATTTTTTGGAAAGACATAGATCACAAACTCGACAGAAGGTTAGAATGCCATGAACAAGGGTAAAATTACACAAGTCATTGGTGCCGTCGTAGATTGCGAATTTGAAGCAAGGCATTTGCCTGCAATTTACAATGCTTTGGAAGTTGTGCTGCCTAAGCACACCTCGGAGGTGAAATCTAGCAGACGTCAAAGCTTCACCTCCGAGGTGGGACAAGCTAGATTGGTTCTGGAAGTCCAACAACATCTTGGAGAAGGGGTTGTTAGGACTGTTAGTATGGGAGCAACTGATGGATTAAAAAGAGGTACAGATGTAGAAGACACTGGCTCCCCTATCTCTGTGCCAGTTGGAGAAGAAGTTTTAGGAAGACTGTTTAATGTTTTAGGTGACACAATTGATAACAAAGGTGCTGTTAAGGCCAAGAAAAGACTGCCTATCCACAGAGAAGCTCCCTCTTTTAAGGACCAGTCTGTAAAATCAGAAGTTTTTGAAACAGGAATAAAAGTTATTGATCTGCTTGCTCCTTTTGTAAAAGGTGGAAAAGTAGGACTTTTTGGAGGAGCCGGAGTTGGAAAAACAGTTATTATTCAGGAACTTATCAGAAATATTGCGGCTGAGCACAAAGGATATTCTGTTTTTGCAGGCGTAGGTGAGCGAACCAGAGAAGGGAATGATTTATATAATGAGATGAAAGCATCAAATGTTTTGGATAAAACTGCCATGGTTTTTGGACAGATGAATGAGCCTCCTGGGGCAAGGCTTAGGGTTGGATTAACTGGGTTAACAATGGCTGAGTATTTTAGGGATGAGGAAGGTAAAGATGTTTTACTTTTTATAGATAATATTTTTAGGTTTTCTCAAGCAGGTTCTGAGGTATCAGCCCTACTTGGCAGGATTCCATCTGCTGTAGGATACCAGCCAACTTTGGCAACTGAAATGGGAGCATTGCAGGAAAGAATTACCTCTACTAAAAAAGGTTCTATAACTTCTGTTCAAGCAGTTTATGTTCCTGCTGATGATTATACTGATCCTGCACCAGCTGCTACTTTTGCTCACTTAGATTCAACTATTGCGCTGGAACGTGGGTTGGCAGAACAAGGCCTCTACCCTGCAGTTGATCCTCTGTCATCCTCCTCAAGGGCTCTTACACCAGAGGTTGTGGGTACTGATCATTATGATGTGGCATTTGGAGTACAAAAGGTTTTACAAAGATATAAGGATTTACAGGATATTATTGCTATTTTGGGAATTGAGGAGCTGTCAGATGAGGATAAGTTAACAGTCTCCAGGGCTAGAAAAATCCAAAGAATGTTAACCCAGCCATTTTATGTTACAGAAGTATTTACAGGCATAAAAGGAACTTATGTTCCAATTAAAGAAACAATAAAGGCTTTTAAAGAGATTTTAGAAGGTAAACATGACTCCAAGCCTGAACAGGCATTTTATATGAAAGGTGCAATAGATGAAGTCAAATAAAGCCTTCCCTGCCTGCCGGCAGGCAGGTACATGAAGGGAACTATAGATGAGGTTAAGTAGTTAATTATCTCTCTCGCCAGTAGACAGTCTCCCTCGCATTTGTCCTGTCTCGTAAGCATCTGCTGGTCTATTCCATGGTAGGTTAGTTCCAAAAATTGGATGTGAAAGACCTTCTATGGCCTGGAACCAACGATCAGCTGTTGCCTTATCGTAATATCCCACTATGTAGCCCACATTTGAGCCCGCTACTTGGAATGGATTTCTTTTAATCTCTTCATCATCAGAGTTTTCACCTAACCATTTAGCATATTCATCCATGAATTGCTGCATTTCTTGAGGGTCTTTCAGTTGTTCCACAGCTGTAAAAGCAACATTCCTTTCAGGATCTAATTTTTGAAGTCTTTGAAGTATTGATTCTGGTTGATTTCCTTCTCTCTCTCTATTACCTGGAGTCATTTTTTTAATGGTAGCATAGATTGAGCATTTTGTCAAACTATAGGGCATAAGAATTTGGAGTTTGCCTTTCCCTGTATTCTAAGTGGAATCCCACCAGCAATATTAAGTAATACCTGATATTACCT
>JBBTSA010000025.1:0-1297 GCA_038064895.1 Patescibacteria group bacterium | reverse complement strand
AGCTAATCATAAGTTGACGGGTGGCGAGAGAGGAAGGGTTCCCGACAGCGCGCAGATCATGTCATATATGTCGAGCACTGGCGGGAAGGAAACTCTCGACAGGACCCGTCAATGTGAACGCTTATTGACTTTTTGGTATAAAAGTTAAACAATATAACTATGGATCAAGAAAGTAATTCAAATCCTCAGGTGTTATATTTATGGAAGGCTCCTCTTCGACCATATATTAAACGAAGTCAAAAAGTAATACGTTTTTATATTGCTCTCACTCTTCTTTTGTCTTTAATTATTGTTTTTTTTGGTGACGTTATTTTACTTATTCCTCTATGGGCCTTGATGTTTATATTTTATGTTTTCACAGTCACACCACCTTCAGAAATTACAAATAAAATTACTAAATTTGGAATTGAAACAATAGGCACAAATCTAAGGTGGGAATCTCTTGACCATTTTTACTTTACTAAAAAGTTTGGATATGAAATTCTTACGCTTGTTACAAGGCCACCATATGATTTTCATACATACCTTGTAATCCCATCAAGTGAAGTTAAAGATATTGTAATTAGTAGACTCTCTAAGCATATTATTTACCAAGAAGAGCCTATTAAAACCACAATTGATAAAATTATTGATTCGTTATCACGCCTTGTTCCTCATGAAGAAGGGGAAAATGAAGGGGTAAAAAATCACACGCCAATAAGCGTTACTCCTTAGTTAGTTTTTTGCCAAAAACAGCTGGATCCATTTCTTTTACGCCAAATCTTCTTCCCCAGATAACAACACCTTCGTCTGTTGAGACCAAATACGCCCCCTCTTCTTTTGCAAGAACTATAAGATCTAGGTCTGCTGTGCTATCTAAAAACTTTGTTCGTGTAGCTTGCCTATATCTATCTCTTAAACCTTTTGTAAATTCGCCTATTTTAATTTGAATATCTTTCTTATTTGTAAGTTCGACTGGTGCTAAAGAGAAAACCGCTTTATAAAGCTCATCTTCAGCAACGTCTAAACCACGACTCGATCGTTCTCTTATTTCATCAACAAATGTATAAAATAAGCTTGCGGGGAACGTAGTATTTGTAATATTTGGTGATTTAATTGTTATTTCAGCAAAAAAACTCTTTAATAGCAGACTTTCTTCTTCAAAAAAGGATTTTATTTCCTTAACTATACTTGGTGGCATTAAAAACTCTCCTCCTTTATTTTTTTTCACTATTTTAATTGCGGCAATAACATTTTCTAAAACCTCATTAGTATTACTACCTAGACCTAAACCAGGCTCCATATTAAAAAAAAGGTT
>JBBTSA010000024.1:0-9244 GCA_038064895.1 Patescibacteria group bacterium | reverse complement strand
GACTAGATTACCAGAAGGTTGGTTTATTGGAGATAAAAGAGGTAAGCCAATGTATGATAATGGTCAGCAAAGATATGGCGATAATGACGATTACTTGGAGGTTTTAATGACAGCTTTAAGAGGAGCTTCAGATGGAATTGAGAAATATGATTATGTTCCAGGCTATTCCCGCGCAGGAGCCAGACCCAGAGAAATCGAAGGAGTGATTCTTCCAGCATTCAAAGAAGCAAGTGGTGCCAGAGGAAATGTGAGAAGTAGAAAATATCTTGAATTTAATGTTAGAGGTAATATAGCTCATCCAGAATGGGGACAAACTAATACTTTAGAATGGTTTGCTGATCCTGTTTTTCAGGGTGGCCGCCGGCTCGTTGGTGGTGATTCCGGCTATGGTGGTCTGGCCGACGTCGGCTACGGTTCCGTTGATTATCGCCACCGCAGGGCCGGCGTTTCGCCTGTGGTAGAATTCCTTTCTAAACCTTGATAACTTGGTAACTTTTCTCTTGGAATAGACTCTTGTTTTTTTGCCTCTTGAAAACTTTTGTTTTTCTTTCTAAAATCCTTTTGATTAGGCTCATGTATTCCAATTTACGGATTGGGGTCGCCAAATTTTTTGTTGGGTTTAAAATTCAGAGTCCCGATGAAATTATATTATCGGGAGAGTAATTTTCCAATAAAACTAAGATAAGGGATATTACGGTACTTTAGGCTTTGCATCAATCTAAAATAGGTTGGTCGATAAAATACAGAATAATTTAGCGTTGGCTAGATTTTCAGTGAGGAGATATCGGTTTAAAGTACTATTTCAGGGTGGCAACCGGCTCATTGGTGGTAATTCCGACAATGGTGGTCTAGCCAACGTCAACAACAATTCCGTTGATAATCGCAACAACAACACCGGCGTTTCGCCTGTGATAATCTCCCTTTATCTGAAAAGCTTTATTTATTTAACAGTTTTGATCCAACCGCCCAGCATTCTGCCTATCTCAAGGGTTTGTGAGAGTATTTGTTGGTATTTATTATTATCAATACATTTGGTATCAATTGCGAGCCGAAGCAGTATTTTTAATAAATCCAGTTTAATACTAACCTTTTGGAGGCTGGGCAGTTTCTGCTCCCGGGGTAAATACCCTGCCATTATTATTAGTTCAATCATATCAAGAATTGTCTGGTCAATTTTTTGCCCTAATGTATGTTTTTTACTCTTTGGAAAAGCCGTTAGATATTGTGTAGAAAGCTTATAGAGGTCGTAAAGTTTGGTAAATATCGGAATATCTAGGCCTACTATAGCTGTGTGTGTGTGTGTGAAGGTCTTTAGCTGTATCCATATGAATTTTAATTATCGGAATCTTATATCACTTTCAAACCTATTTCAAGCTTGGAATGAATTTAAGGTGGGAAAGAGAAAAAAGATAGATGTTATACTTTTTGAACGATTTTTAGAAGAAAATCTTTTTAATCTTTACTTAGCTCTTAAAAATAAAACCTATCAACATTGTTCTGCCTCACTATATTTTACCCAGGACTAAAACCAAAAAGAGGATATTTAGTAAACTAAAGGTAAAAATTAATGATGAGAATTTTAAGGCATCCTTACAGTCCTACTTAGGTTATCTATGCCATGCTAGCAGTTACAAATTAGCACAGGATCTTAAAAACCAAGTATGGTTTATGCTAAAGTAAAGATATGCCCAAGGTTGCTATAACCCGTAAAATCCCCGGTAATGGAATAAAGATGCTACAGGATGCAGGTTTTGAGGTCGTTATTTCTCCACATGATAGAGCACTGGAAAGACAAGAACTTTTAAATTTTATTCAGGGAGCTGACGGAGTATTAACAGAGCTTACAGATAAAGTGGATCAAGAATTTATTAATGCAGCAGGCCCAAATTTAAAAATTGTTGCAAACTATGCTGTAGGAACTGATAATTTGGACCTCACTGCCCTCTCGTCGCACAATGTTGTAGCAACAAACACACCTGATGTTTTAACAGAAGCTGTTGCAGAGCATACTTTTGCGCTGATTATGGCTATAACAAGGCGTATTGTTGAGGCTCACAAATTAGCTCAAAGTGAATCTTCCAGTTTTGGGCCTGAAGTTCTCTTGGGAATGGAATTAAAAGATAAGACTCTTGGTGTTCTTGGTTTAGGAAGGATTGGATCCCGAGTAGCTGAAATAGGAAAATCAGTGGGTATGAAAGTAATTTATTATGATGTTAAACAAAATCCGGATTTTGAGATAAAAGTTGGAGCACAATTTAAAGCAACCCCTGAAGAACTTTTAAAAGAAGCAGATGTAGTTTCTGTACATGTACCGCTTTTGGATTCCACGAAACATCTAATAAATGCAGAAAGGTTAAAGATGATGAAACCTACGGCTTATTTAATTAATACATCCCGTGGGCCTGTTGTCGCAGAGGCGCAGCTTACTGAAGCCTTGAAGAATAAAACTATTGCCGGTGCAGCATTGGATGTTGGGGAAACAGAGCCCAAATGGGCTGAAGGTTTGGTGGATCTCTCAAATGTGGTACTTACTCCTCATATTGCCTCAGCAACTTATGAAGCCCGTTCTGCCATGGGAGAACTTGCAGCAAAAAATATAACTTTGGTATTATCAGGTAGACAACCCATTACACCCATCAAAAAATGAACAAAACCGTTGTAATTATAATTATTGTTTTAGTTGTAGGAGCTGGAGTATTTTTTCTAACCAGATCATCTTCAACCCCTCAACCTTCAATTCCTCAAACCACCACTTCAACTGATAGTTCCCCATCTGCTGAAACAAAAGGTGAAGTTTTAGCAGGTAAAACTTCCCTACTTTATAATTTCACAAGAGCAAAATATGATGAGGCTTATGTATCTGATAAACTAGTTGTTTTATATTTTTATGCTAATTGGTGTCCTGAATGTAAAAAAGAAATACCAGAACTTTATACTGCTTTTAATGAATTAACTACAGATAAAGTAATTGGATTTAGAATTAGTTATAATGATAATGAAACAGATGATGATGAGGTATCCCTTGCCAAAGAATTTGGAGTTGCTTATCAACACACAAAAGTTTTTATTAAAAATGGACAAAGAATTTTAAAATCTCCTGAAACCTGGGAAAAACAAAGATATTTAGATGAAATTCAAAAAGCGATTTAATGCTTGATATACCAATTGTTTTTGCTTTTATAGCCGGCTTGGTTTCCTTCCTTGCCCCATGTGTTTTGCCACTGATCCCTGGGTATTTGGCTTATCTTTCCGGAACAACCCTGGATCAATCTGCTACAAGAAGGTGGGAGATTTTTCTAAATGCTCTCTTTTTTGTTTTGGGTTTTTCTTTAGTTTTTGCAACTCTTGGGGTTCTACTCAATACTATTTTGGAAAGCGTAGCTTTTGATGTACTTATTTGGTTATCAAGAATAGGCGGATTGATAATAATTTTCTTTGGGTTGTATCTGATAGGGTTAATTAA
This sequence comes from Patescibacteria group bacterium, assembly GCA_038064895.1. Taxonomy (GTDB): domain Bacteria; phylum Patescibacteriota; class Microgenomatia; order Daviesbacterales; family UBA10151; genus JBBTSA01. The sequence goes on along the minus strand of JBBTSA010000024.1, from coordinate 5,781 downwards.
ACTTGATTTTTTAAACAGAGAATACAGACTGCGTGTAACATTCCCGCTTCCACGCTATTTTAGCTCATTTATTTTCGGAGCTGCTTTTGCTGCAGGCTGGACACCTTGTGTTGGTGCAGTACTTGGAGCAATTTTAGGTCTTGCGGCAACAGCCCCGGGATCTGCCTTTACCTTACTTTTATCTTATTCCTTAGGGTTTGGGACACCGTTTTTATTAGTTGGACTTTTTGCAGGAGAGGCTCAAAAACTGATTAGTAGGTTAGGTTCAGGTTTGCGCTATGTTAATATTATATTTGGAGCAATTTTAGTTATATTTGGAATATTAATATTTACTCAAAATTTAGTTAAAATTGCCAATTTTGAATTTCTTTATGCCTTATGATGTAATCATTATTGGTGGCGGACCTGCTGCATGCGCAGCTTCTGTTTATTGTGCAAGGAAACAACTCAAAACTCTTTTGGTTGCGCAGTCTTTTGGGGGTCAATCAATTGTTTCATCTGATATTGAAAATTGGATTGGAGAGCCTCATATTTCCGGATTAGATTTAGCAAAAAAATTAGAAGCTCACGTGAGAGTCTACCCTGATGTTGTTGAGGTTAAATCTCCTGAAAAGGTAACAAAAGTTGGCTCAATTAAATGTATTGGTGAAGGAGAAAGTCGAATGTGTGATTTTGAAATAACTTCAGATAAGGATACATACTCTGGGAAAACTGTAATTGTTGCAAGTGGAGCCAGAAGAAGAAGGCTTGGTATACCAGGAGAGGACCAATTTGACGGGAAAGGAGTAGCTTTTTGTTCAACTTGTGATGCACCCCTGTTTAGAGATAAAAAAGTGGTTGTAATTGGAGGAGGAAATGCAGGATTAGAAGGTGTTATTGATCTCTTTCCTTATGCTTCTGAGGTTTACCTAATGGATGGTGGTCCTGTTTTGAAAGGTGATCCGGCAACAGTGGATGAGGTTAAGAAAAATCCAAAGTTAAGAGAAGTGATTCTAAATGCCAAACCTGTTGAGATAGTTGGTGATAGTCTGGTTACCGGATTAAGGTATACTCAAGATGGTCAGGAAAAGTTACTTGAAGTTGGGGGAGTCTTTGTGGAAATTGGTTCTGTTCCAAATTCAGAAATGGTAAAAGATTTAGTTCAGATTGATGATCATGGACAAATTATGATTAATTTTCAGCATGCCAGAACCTCCCACCCGGGAGTTTTTGCCGCAGGGGATGTAACTGATGATCCTTATAAACAAAACAATATTTCAGCAGGAGACGGGGTAAGGGCAGCTTTAGCAGCCTATGCCTATTTACAAAATAGGGAAAAGAAATCTCCTGCAGAGGAAAGGCACAATGCTTAACAGATTTTTGGAATTCTTTTTAGTCGGAATAGTTTTAGGTGTGGCAGAGGATTTAATTGCTATATTTTTGGTGACTAATGAGCCAATTGATTTTAGAGTATTTTGGATTGCTCTCTTTGTAGCTTTTCCTTTTGCAGTTTTTTCAGAACTTATTGTAGATCATGATAAGTTCAGAAGTTTAATGAAGAAATGGTTTAGAAGATAGCGCCTGGCCTGCCGGCAGGCAGGCTAGCAAAATTCACAAACACCTTTTGCATCTTTTGGAGTCTTACAACAATTCTCACAGCAGTAAACAGAACCTTGATGAGTAAATCCTTCTCCAGGTTTTATAATCTTGCCACACTTAACACATTTGTGGGGTTTAGTATCAATAGCCATTACATAAATATTATCAACAACAGATTAATTTGACAAGTACCTCATAGTTTGATATTATATCCAACCATATGGCATTAAGTGCTGAATTTCAAAGACATATAGAAGCCGCAATAGCTGCAAATGACGATGTGGCTAGAGAGATTTTAGAATCTCATAAACGTGCGATAGAAGCAGATGAAGCAGCTGAGAAATTTATTCAGCTATCAGTAGTAGATTCAACACAAGCTGCACCAAAAGAATCCAATGATGTTGAAACCCCAGAGGAAGAAATCCTAGTTCCCGTTACAAAACTTACAGTTGAAACATTCCGTGATCGATTAACTGAAGACCTTAAATCTATTGGTCGAGAAATTAACCTTCCTGAACCATCACCAGAAATAGTTGAGGTATATAACATTTTGGCAGGTGAGGGTTATGAAGTTGTACCTATTGCCTATGTTGATGGAAGAAAAAAAGAAGTACGCATTGGAGTTTTTGAAACTGTTGCCAGACCAGATTATACAGATGGTTCTCAAATGTACTACAGCGGAGGTAGAGATCCCTTGGCAGGTATTCTCACAAGAGGAAGAACTGAAACACCAGAAATACCACAGAGAATTGCTCACCCGTATAGGAACGTTCCTCTAGATTCAAGATTTGCTGTATCCTGGGATGAAATCCATAACTATGTTATTCCTGAAGCGATACAGACTACTTCTCATTTAGCAGAACAACTTACAAAAGGTGGTATTAGCTTTGACATACCTAATCGAGATGATTTTCGATCTGCCGGGAAAAGACATGAAGATCAGTTAGTAGCTAATAGCTGGGAATGGGTATTAGATGACGCGAGGTTCGGTAGTCGTCGCCTCGTTGGTTACCGTGGTCGCGGTGGTCTTGAGGCTGTCGATGTTTGGCCCTCTGGCCATCACGGTGACGACGTTGGCTTCCGTGTCCAGGCAGTTTCTCATTCCCAAGAACTTCCTCGATAACTTGGATTATTATTCCTTGGAATAAAATCCTTGATTTTTTGCCTCTTGAAAACTTGCGATTTTCTTTCTAAAATCCTTATGATTAGGCTCATGTATCTTAATTTACGGATTAAGATCGCCGAATTTTTTACTGGAAAAAGATTTCAGAATTTTAATCTCTAAGGAGTTTAAAAGCGTATATCTCCAATAAAATAAAGGGAAGGGAACTACGTACTTATTTCTTTGTGCCGGATATAACATCTGGCCAAATAAAATACAGTGGTGAGAGTAATCAAGCCACAGTGAGAAGAGTTTGCGGATATAAGTACTCAAACGAGGTTCGGTAATCGTAACCTCGTTGGTAACCGTGATAACGGTGGTCTTAAGGCTGTCAATGATTGGCAATCTGACAATCACAATGACAACATTGGCTTCCGTGTCCAGATAGTCTCTTACTCTTTAACAGTTTTGATCCAACCGCCCAGCATTCTGCCTATCTCAAGGGTAAGAGATAGTATTTGTTGGTATTTATTGTTATCAATACATTTGGTTTCATTTGCAAGCCTTATAAATATTTTTAACAGATCCAGCTTAATACTCACCTTTTGGAGGCTGGGCAGTTTCTGCTCTCTGGGTAAATATCCTGCCGTTATTACCAGTTCAATAATATCTATGATAGTTTGGTCTATTTTTTGGCCTAGGGTATGTTTCTTACTCTTTGGAAAAGAGGATAAGTACTGGCTAAAAAGTTTATAAAGGTCGTAAAGTTTAGTAAATATTGGGATATCAAGGCCTACTATAGCTGTGTGTGTGTGTGTGTGTGTGTGTGAAGGTCTTTATCTGTATGCATTTTAATTATTGGGAGTTTATATCAATTGAAAACCTATTTCAAGCTTGGAATGAATTTAAGGCGGGTAAAAGGAAGAAAAAGGATGTTATAGTTTTTGAGCGCTTCCTTGAAACAAACCTTTATAATCTACACCTGGTTTTGAAAAATAAAACATACCGGCATAGTGTTTACCAATCTTTTTATGTTCAAGACCCAAAACTCAGGCATATCCATAAAGCATCAGTAGCTGACAGAGTAGTACATCATTTACTCTATAAGTATCTGTATGAAATTTTTGATAAGACTTTTATCTATGATTCATACTCTTGCCGGTTAGAAAAAGGAACTCATAAAGGGGTTTTAAGATTAGAAAAATTTACCAGGATTATTTCTAACAACTACACCAAAACGTGCTGGGCATTAAAGTTAGATATTAAAAAATTCTTTGCCAATGTGGATCATAAAATCCTGATGAAACTTTTAAGCCAAAAGATTAATAATTCGGATATCCTATGGTTACTAGAAAATGTCATTAATAGTTTTCACTCTGAATCAGGAGAAGGTAAAGGTATTCCATTAGGTAATTTAACTTCACAAGTATTCGCTAACATTTATATGAATGAGCTGGACCAGTTTATAAAACATGAATTAAAAATTAAATATTACTTAAGGTATGCTGATGATTTCTTAATTTTATCTAAGGACAAGCAGTCGCTTAAGGGACTAACTATACCCATAGGTAAGTTTTTAAAAGATAGTCTAAAGTTAGAGCTACACCCTAATAAAGTAACCTTGAGAAAGTTAGAATGGGGGATAGATTTCCTAGGATACAATGTTTTACCTCGCTACATTTTGCCCAGAACTAAAACAAAGAAAAGACTGTTTAAAAAGCTAAAAGAGAAGGTAAGAAAAGCAAACTTTGAACAATCGCTACAATCCTATTTAGGTTATTTAAGCCATGCTAATAGTTATCAACTAACCCAAAAACTTAAAAATGAGATCTGGCTAGAAGTTTGGTAAATAATGGTTTAACTACTAAAATTCTCATGGCAAAGAGCAAAAATAGACCAATACCAATAATTAGGGCCCAATCCTGAATATGTAAGGGGGTGACTTTGAAAAGTTCCTGTAAGTTTATGCCTGCAAAAGAGAGTGGGAAATATAAAATTAATAATTGAAGTATTAAAGATGTGGCTATGGACAAAACCAAAAAAGGATTGGAAAAAAACGGCAATTTATATTCACTCCTTATAGCTATAATTCTTAGCATTTCATATACAACAATAGAGGTAAAAACGATAGTTTGTTCATATATTGGGTCTTTTTCATAAATTAAAAAGATAGCTAAGATTGCTGCTGTCAGGAGCACACTAACTGTGATAAGGGGGCCTAAGAAATGTCCCCCTGCTATTTCTTCCCTAAAACTTTCAGGTTTTAAACTCATTATATTTTTCCTGGGTGGATCTACTCCTAAAGCAATAGCCGGCAATCCATCTGTGACTAAATTAATCCAAAGAAGGTGGATAGGAAGTAATGGTAAGTGTCCTCCCCCCAAGATGACAGCTAAGGATATGACTAATACTTCCATAATATTAGAAGATAGGAGATAATTTACAAACTTTCTGATGTTATCAAAAATAGCCCTGCCTTCTTTTACTGCTGAAACTATGGTTATGAAATGATCATCCAGTAAAATCATGTCAGAGGCTTGCTTTGCAACATCTGTTCCTGTGATCCCCATAGCTACCCCAATATCAGCAGCTTTTAGGGCAGGTGCATCATTTACTCCGTCTCCTGTCATGGCAACTTGATGGCCATGTTTTTTTAAAGCATGAATGATTCTGATTTTGTGTTCAGGATTTACCCTGGCATAGACAGCAATTTGTTCAACTTCTTGTTGAAATTTCTCCTCACTTAGCTTATCCAAATCCTCACCTGTAATAGATTTGCCTTTAATACCAATTTGGTCGGCAATGGCCTGGGCAGTAAGCAAATGGTCACCTGTAATCATCACAACTCTGATCCCTGCATCACTGCATTGCTCTATAGCTTGTTTTACTCCATCTCTTGGTGGATCAATCATTCCCACAAGTCCCAAGAATATTAGGTTTTCTTCAGTCTTACCGGAAGTGCTATATGCTATAGCCAAAACCCGAAGAGCTTTTTTCGACATTTGTTCGTTCGCTTTTAAAATTTCAAACTTTCTATTTTCGGAAAGATTGCACTTGCTTAAAATTACTTCTACTGCTCCTTTGGAAATTAACAAATCTCC
>JBBTSA010000023.1:0-3223 GCA_038064895.1 Patescibacteria group bacterium | reverse complement strand
AGCAGGCTCTAATCCAGAAACTTTTCCAAAATTCGGATTAGGAATTTTCTGAGCCCATAAATTCGGATCAGTAATTGGATCGCCCAAGAAGAGATTTATATCTACGATAATATTATTTTCAGCTTTAAATTTTGGATCTCCAGACTTAAAGTTCAACCCGCCCACTTTACCATCACCAACTAGATTATTGCTCATTTCAAATACAGCTCCCGCAGCTATCGCCATATCCTCCGCATTTCCATGCAAATATGTCACACTATTTTTTAACGTAGCAGTTTGGGTTACCGGTGCCCCGCTTTGCCCATCACCAGCTTCCATTAAAATTCCCCAGTAATCACTGACTTGACCTAAATTATTCCGAAAAACAGTGTTGTGATAGTAATGGAAATTCTGCGCCGCTGGAGGATCAGTAAATCCTCTTTTCCAGTTATCAAAAGAATAACTGTGATGAATGACGTTGTCTTTTCCGCCAATAACTGCAGGAGTTATGGCTGTATTTCCAACCTGAAATCCGCGGCCGTTTGCACCATTAGCCCCAGTAGCGCCAAAAGCAACCATGTACTCAAACACGTTATTATCTGCTCCAGGCCCTTGAGAGCCAAATCCGGTATCAGGATTCCTGAAAGCCACGCTATGAGACATCTTGGAATTATAGGCGTTATTAAAAATAAATCCGTTGCTGTTTCCATACCCTTTAAAATTATCGTGTGAAAAACTATAACTAATTAGCACATTATAAGGCGCCGTGCTTATAACATAATGAGGATCATGAGGACCGATTCTAAATCCATCACCGTTATTATAAGATTCGGATCGATCAAAAATGATGTCGTGGGACGAGCGACCGACAACATCAACCGCAAAACCGCCATACCAAGTATCTAGAACGCCGTTATCATGAGCAATGCTATTCTTAACAATCACATTATTTACTCCGCCCCCGGCGCAACTAGCCTCCCCGCCCAGAAGCAACCCCTGCCGAGGTGCACCGGTGAATGAAAGCCCATCGATCACAATGTAGCTGGAATCATGCATCCAAGCAGCCCTGTCTTGTGTATTGGCTGCATCAATTTCCACTGTCTCGTACTTTCCAGCAAGATCCTGATAAGCTTTGAATGTAATTGGACTGCCGGAAACACCATTAATATTTGCAATCAAAAGCACAGGGGTACAGTAGAACTGAGGTGCTATTGTATACGTCCCGCCCCTAATCAAAACACTCTCCCCAGGCAGCAGACCTCGGTTAGCAGCTGCTTGAGGGGTTAAATAAACTGTCTCAACTCCAATTCCGCAACTCCTTGAATTAACATCATATGTCGTCGCTCCGTTAGTACAAGTTGCAGTTGCAGTTGCAGAGTTGTCAACATAATACACATTCCCCGGCGCAAGCGCCACCCCCTGCGTAACACTCAAAACACCAGAAGTTCCGGTCGGATTTGTTGAAGCTGTAAAAACTAAATCCGGATCTCCTGCATCAAAAACTCCAAAAATTTTATCCTCTTCCCATTCAACAACAAACATCTTTCTTGCAAAACCATTTCTGATAACGTCACTCTCTTTAGACTTCTCAGCTCTCCCAAAAAAACCATCGCTCTCAAAAATTTCAAAATCTACTTTCTTTCCGTCACATCCGGATGTTTCAACTGTCAAAAAAACACTCTCGCTGTCATTAGCATCTCTAATTGTATTTCCATCTTTATCAGTCCAGGAAACTCTTGTAATCCTGCATTCGCTAATTTCGCCAGTAATAGAAATATTATCATCAGTTCTTTTAGTTAAGCCCCCGCCGGCTATTTCATCAGCCGTCGCGTCCTCGCAATTAAACTCTAAAATCGGTTCTTGCAATTTAGTTCCGCATTTGTTAACATCAGTACAAGTTCTCCTGCTTTTCCCCCCAATACACTCCCCTAAATTGGAGCACTCCCACTTCTCAACGCAAACACCTTCACAGCTCATTTCACTGCTCGGCTTATTTAAAGCACTCCCGCATTTGTTAATATCGTTGCACTCCCTTCTTTTTGCTCCATTCGCACATGCACCCCAATCTTCACATCTCCAGTTCTCCACGCATTTAATCGTTTCATTAGCAAAACAAGATTGCAAGACACTCGGCTTGTTATTTACTGTCCCGCAATTATTCAATTCATTGCACGTTCTTGTTTGCTTTCCCTCTAAACAATTGCTCCACTCTCCACATTTCCAATTCTCCGTGCATCCAGTAACTTGCCCGCCGGCATTAAACAATTCCAAAACCTCAGAAGAACTCAAAGCCCTGTTGAAAATAACCGCCTCATCTAAATATCCTTTATAATAATATGAACTTGAAGCTGTTCCTCCAACTCTCCATCCCCAAACACCGCCAACAACAGAATCCATCTCTCCAAAACCGCACATCTGTCCGTTAACAAAAACCTTCGCAAGAGAGCCATCATTTACAAAAGCAACATGCGCCCAATCAGAAGCAGCATTAATATTGCAAGCAACATTTCTCCCCTGCTCGTTCTGATTATACCAAACAGCACCATATTTTCTCTGATTATTCAAAGAAATTCCAGGAGACATTTCACTTCCTTTCATTCTCCCAAAAATCCTGTCGTTAGAAGTATCTGCATCTGGCTTCACCCAGACAGAAAGAGTAAAAGAAGATTTTCCGCTGAAATTAAGCACGCTCGGCTGTCCAAAATCAATTGCATCTCCATTCCCATCAAAATAGCATCCCTTCCCAAATTTACCTCCAGCGTTGCAATCAACATTCCCTGATTTCTCTCCAGAATGCCCAAAAGAAGAGCTGTCTGAAAAATCACCGTTCATATGCATCAAAAAAACAACATCAGGATTAGAAGTCAGCTCCCCATTATTAAAAACCAAAACCTCCTCAAAAATAAAACGAGATAAAACTCCAGGCAGATTAATAAATCCATCATTAAAATTAGGCTCAAAAATTGAATATCCTACTAAACTAAAACCCCCAAAAAAAACTAAAAAGAACAATGAAACTATGAAAACAAATAACACAAACAACGAAAAGAAATCTCTCCTTTTTTTCATTATCAATCATATTAAAAAGTCTTATTAAATCTTTCCAAATTATTTGCTCTGTCTAAAGGGCATAAATCTTTATTTCTCTCTTAATATATCACAAAGTCCTTGAGTTTTACCGCACCTTTTAAGGTGCGGTTTGTTTGGACTTTGGGAGGACCGGGAGAAATCGACAGCAACTAAC
>JBBTSA010000022.1:0-2144 GCA_038064895.1 Patescibacteria group bacterium | reverse complement strand
CAGTCAAGTACCAACAAATAATCCACCTGTATTAGCTTCAATTAGTGATCAAACAGGTATAGCAGAACAAGAGCTTACATTTACAATTTCTGCAACAGATACAGAAGATGATGAAGGTAAATTAGCATACTCTGCAACAGGGCTTCCTTTTGGTGCAAACCTCGATACAGTAACCGGAATATTCACTTGGACATCAACTACTGCTGGAACTTATCAGGTTACATTTAAGGTCACTGATACTGGCGGATTATCTGATACTAAACAAATTACACTAACTGTCAGTCAAGCATCAGTAAATCAAGCACCAATAGCTTCTTTCTCAGCTACTTCTTCTGGTTTGACAGCTAATGTTGATGCTGCTGCTTCATCAGATGATAAATCTGGTCTGCAATTTAGATGGGATTGGAATAATGATGGAAATTATGATAGTTCATATTCATCTACAAAGACTGCTATCCATACTTATACTGCAGCAGGAACATATTCAATTAAATTAGAGATTAAAGATAGTGAGGGATTAACAAATAGCATTACCCATAGCGTTATAATTCTTGGTGGGGACAATGTTGGTGCTGTAATAGCATATGGACCATGTGAATCTAAAGATGTAGATACCAAAGCATGCAGTGATAATATGTTGGTACAATGTACCAGAACTAGGGGTACTGGTGTCTTTATATGGAATATTAAGGAAACTTGTACTTATGGCTGTGGCGTTGGTGTTAACGGAGATTTTATTTGTAACCCAGCACCCAAACCAGTACTCCAATTAACATCATCATTAGGTATTAGTTTAAAACCTACATCCACTATTAATGGACTGAGTGATTATATCCCTGGTTCTGATGGAGAGGTTAATATGGTTTGTAATGCCAATGGAAAAAAAGAATATTCAACTTTTTGTGCATCTATTGATGTTGATGGATTTGGAACAGTTAAGATTGGAGATGAGGGAGAATATAGCTCTGATTTAGATATTAGCGGGAAAATTACAGATGCAAGTGGAAATATAATTAAAGAGTTTAACCAGCAGCATGTCAAGGAGTTTATTGGTTGGGGAGAGGTTATTAGATCATTCCTGAAAATTAATCTTGATAAAGATTTATCATCAGGCAATTATAAATTAGAAATAACTATAAAAGATAATCTTAACAATGATAATACCAAAAATTCATTTAATACTTTAAAAGAATTTAAAATAGGAAGTTTGCCAGAAATAAAAGAAGGTAACTATTGTAATCCTTCCCGTTATGTAAGTGGTTGTGATGCTGTTGTATCAAAAAGGATAATGTCTTGCAATGTTGATACCAACAAATGGTATCATAATGATAATACTGTTGGATGTAGTGTTAATAATCAAAAATGTCAGATGACGATTATTAATGGTATGTGGTTTGGGGAGTGTAAATAAAATGAGAAAAAATAAATTAATTCTAGTAATTGCACTTTCTTTTATTTTGATTAATATAAATATTGGTCTTGCTCATGAGGTAGCAGTTAGTTCAGCAGCAGTCGTTATTGGAGAACCGGGTTCTTCTGCATCATATGCATCAATTAGCTATACTTCAAGCGGAGTGAAACATAATGGGATATATGTTGAGATAGATAGACCTGATATGAAGGGAGTTACTTTTCCAGAGGGCACTACCAGCGAAGATTTTGTTTACCTTAGAAAGGCTGATGATAATGATAATGCAAATCTTTTATTAATATATTTAGGAGATTCTACCAAAGATATAGATTATAATTCAATTAATTTTGTTAAGCTAGATAACGGAGAAGTTAAATCATTTAACAATCAAGATTATGGGTTGATTTTTTTAGATTCTGTTCCAACCGGACAAAGTGAGCCTGATTCTCCTACTGATAGGGATGTAATTGATGCTGAAAGAGATACAAGTACACCATCTACCCCAGGTTATACCCCCCCAGTAAATTCACCAAATACACATGAAGGTGATGTTGGTGGTGGTGAATCTCAGCAACCCGGTGCAGAAGAAAACTCTGAATGTGTAAAGAGTCCAGAGAGTTTTGCGTGTTATCAATCTAGGGGTGGAGGATTTGATCAAATAAGTTATACTATAGGTACATCAGTTAAGAAAGCAGCTTGTTGGCTACTTCCATGGTGTTAATTGATTATTATA
>JBBTSA010000021.1:0-1436 GCA_038064895.1 Patescibacteria group bacterium | reverse complement strand
CCAGAATTACTAGACATCCAAGACTACAAATCCATCTGATACCAATACTTGTCCTGCCCCTTCCTATATCCGACAGTATGCCCTGAACGAGTAAAACCAACAGCCTCATAAAATTTAATTGCCTCCTCGTTATCTGTATTAACACATAAGCTAACGTGGCCATCCTCACCAATTCTCTCAACCACTTTATTAAAAAGAGCTTTTCCAATCCCCTTCCTCTTCTCCAGCACATTTATTTGAACCATATAATGAGAAACTCCGTCTCTTAAATCTTCCATTATGATAAACCCCTTTATCCCTAAATCATCCTCAGCAATATCAAAAAGTCCTTGTTGCTTACCGCACACTAAAGTGTGCGGTTTGTTGGACTTTTGGATGTCCAAAGTTGCATTCATCTGCGCACTGAAGTGCGCAGTTTTCTACAAAGCAACTTTGGCATAACAATAATAAGCATCACAAGTCTCAACCATGAAAAGTTTATCTGCTCTTCGCTTTGAGGAACTTCCATCTATATTTAAAACACATTCCAAATCATCTGGTCTATATTTTCTAATTCTCATTCAAACATCAATAACAACCTGCAGCTCCCATCCTCTCCCAGAGCTCTTTCTGCGGACAAACATGTCAGAATAAGTAACTGCCTTGGCATTATCAAGCCCCTCATATTTCCCGGCATTATCGCCAAACAGCTCAGCCGTCAGGCTGAAATTCTTCTCATCAGCTTTAATTTTCGCTCTTGACACTGCAAAATTTTCTGCATCCAATAAGTAAATCAGTTCTTCCAAAAATTTGTATAGCAGAGAGTTCAAATCATCTCCCTCTACTTTTAACGCCCTTGATTCCACACTCTTAATTTTCTTTCCTCTTGAAACAAACTCGGAAAAAGCCAGCACAGCATTCTCAAACGCGCCCCCTAAAGTCATGCCAAATGTCCTAAATTTGATTTCCGCAGTATGCTCAAGAAACTCGTATTTCATCAGAATAAAAACAGGATTAAGTTTATAAATTCAAGCCCAAAACTACATTGTTAACTTAGCGGTTGGTAAATGACTTAAAAAATTAAATTAATAATATTGCAAATGGCATTCTTTTATGGGGATTTTTGGAGGTTAAAAAGTGAATATTCTGTATTGGATTATGAAACTTCACATATTGGTTTCAATAATAGCTATTCTAGTAACATAAAATCCAATTCTCTAATTAAAGAATTATAATCGAGATTATTTTGTCTTTTCTTTTTAATTCTTTCTACCACTCTGGCCCTTTTTTGATAAACCAACATACATCGTGTACCTATGTCCCCTAAAGATTTCATAAGTAGAAACCCTAAGTCCTCCGATTTCACCCCATTTATTTTCACCATTATCAGTTATGATTACTGGATTTTGGACTAGGTAAACAAGATCTCTATAATCAGGAGTTCTATAATCAGGAGT
>JBBTSA010000020.1:0-1404 GCA_038064895.1 Patescibacteria group bacterium | reverse complement strand
ACAGAATTCAGGCCAATATCAGCACAACCTCCAATGCCAGTAAAAAAAGACCGAACTAAACTAATTATTCTTATTATTGCCATACTTCTTGTAGTTGGTGGCTTTTTCTTATTTAACAAATCAAATAGTACTAAAGAGGAAGAATCAGTAGTTGAAGAAAAAGTAGTTGTTCCAACAAAAAAAGTAACTCCAACACCAGAAGAAGATATTACGCCAACTGAAGCTGTTGATGAAGAATCTTCTGAGCCAACACCATCGCCTATACCTACAACAGGAGCAGTAAAATCAGCAAAAGAACTTAATATTCAAGTCTTAAATGGTAGCGGTACAGCAGGAGCTGCAGGTGAAGTAGAAGCATTTTTAAAAGAATTAGGTTATGAAGTTGTAATAACAGGAAATGCTGATAATTTTGACTACGAAGGAGTCACAATCAACATAAAATCTTCAAGATCAAGTTTCTTAGACGATATAAAATCTGATTTAAGCGATAAATACACTGTTAATGATGAAACAGGTAACTTAAGCTCATCAAGTGAGTTTGACGTAACAATAATCATCGGATCTTAATTCTTCTTACCTTTTTAAATGCTTGTGATGACCCATTGAATAGTGACCTACATGTACTATAAAACCCACGATTATTGCAACCCAAAATGCTGTAATTCCTATACCAACCTTTTCTGATACCGGAGTCCTTGCAATAAAGTAAATAGTCAAACTTATTGCTGCCCAGTATATAAGCATCCAAGCATTTGCAGAATATCTTCGAACACCTTTTCTGCTAAGTTCAACAATAATTGATGATACAAAACCAACAATTAAAGATGACATTATAATTGCTTCTGCTGGATTAGATATAACATTACCAAAAACGATGAATTGGCCTAAGAATAAATATGCTAAATAGAAAACTACAGCGGTAACAAGTGATAAGTCGATAAATCTTCCAAAAAAATTCACATTATCACCTCCCTATTTGTAAACACATTAAAAGTATGCACAGATTTTTTATATTTGTCAATAAAATAATATGATACACTTATCTATTCATATGTCAGGTTTTACAAACTATAGAAGGCGAAAACTTTACGATTCAAAATCAACAGAGCCTTTTACAATAAGTCGCTCAAAAATTGATTTATTCATTGAATGCCCAAGGTGTTTTTATTTAGATAGAAAACTTGGAATTTCAAGACCTGGTATCCCCTCTTTTACATTAAACAGTGCTGTAGACTCTCTTCTTAAAAAAGAATTTGACTTACTTCGAAATAGTAAAGAATCACACGAACTTATGAAAAAGTACAAAATTGATGCAATTCCATTTAGCCACCCTGATTTAAGTACATGGCGAGATGATCATTATAGATATATAGGAGCATCTGTCCTTCATGATAAAACTAATTT
>JBBTSA010000019.1:0-12026 GCA_038064895.1 Patescibacteria group bacterium | reverse complement strand
CTTCGACTCTCCGGCAATGGCCGGATCGCTCAGGGTAAACTATTCGAAGAAATCGATGCTCTCGAACAAATATATAGAAAAAATCCTGAAAAAGTTGTTGCTGTTGGGGAGTGTGGATTAGACTTCTTGATTGACAGAAATGATATTTATCCTGAAAATACTCTACCTGCTGATCAGGTAAAAAACCTGCAAAGACAATTATTTCAAGCTCAAATTGATTTAGCTAAAAAATTAAATCTTCCCCTCCTTGTACACTGCAGAGATGATAGGTCTAAAAATCCAGAAAACTCTGAGGCCTGGGATGAGGTATTAGAAATGGTTTCAGATCATCCAACTATCTTACATTGCTACAGTGGTCTTTTGCCAACAACCAAAAAAGTACTTACTTCCCCTACTTTAGTTGTCTCATTTGCAGGAAGTGTAACCTATCCTAAAAATGAATACTTAAGAGAAGCTGTCAAACTACTCTCTTTAGATAGAATTGTTTTAGAAACTGATTGTCCATTCCTTCCTCCGCAATCCAAACGTGGAACTCGTAATGAACCAGCTAATATAGAAGAGATTGCCCAAGCAGTAGCTGATTTAAAAGGAATTTCTTTAGAAGATGTATCTTACCAAACAACAGAAAATATCAAAGCAATACTCAATCAGTCATTTGCTTTATCAGGCTAAATTCATTAAACTTAAGGGTAAATCATGCGTATAATCTTGGTCTTTTTTATTGGGTTTCTCTCATTTTTCTATATTTCGGAAATAATGGGGCGGATCATCAAACTGGGACGCTACTCTCTTGTAGGATTAACCTTTGTATTTTTTGGGCTTATAATGGGGTTTTTTGGTCAAATTCTTTTCCCAACAGGTTTAAATATTTTATCTGCATTTTTCTTAACAGGCGCTGGTTTTGGTTTAGTCATCCATCATCTTCTGTCGCAACGTTTTATTTTATTTGAAAGGGCAGAAAAAGAGTTTGTCTTAAGGCATGAATCGAAATTTGTAAGATTTCTGGAAATTCTACCCGGTGCTTTGACATGGATTGCCTTAACTTCACCTATCTGGCTATCTTTTACTCTACCCTTTGCTGTTGCGTATTTGATTTTAATTGCGGATGTTTATTGGCTTTTAGCAGCGCTTCGGATTGGTGTTTTAATCCTTTTAGGTTTTAGAAAAATGGAATGGGCTAAAAGACAAAACTGGCTTAGGCTTTTACAAAAAGATTTTCCCGAGGGATATAAAAAATATTACCACTTAATACTTATACCGACATTCAAAGAGTCTCCTGCTATTCTCATGTCCTCCGTACAGGGAATTTTAAAAAGCAGCTATCCACAGGATAAAATTTTTTTGGCAGTTGGCTTTGAGGAAAAAGATGATCCGCAAAAAATTCACCAGACAAAAGCATACCTTACCAACATTGCAGGTAGATTTGCTGGAGTCTTTACTACAATCCATCCTTATGGATTAGAAGGTGAAGTAGCAGGTCAAGGATCAAATAAAAACTGGATGGTTCATAACGCTTTATCGCAACTAAAGATTCTCAAAATCTCACATGATGATGTTTTTGTCACTACAATAGATGCTGATTTTGTAATACATGAACAATTTCTGGCAGGAGCCTTGCATAAATATTTATCACAACCTAAAGATTTGCGTGATAAAAGAACTTTCACAGGAGTATTTTTGTACCATAATAATTATTGGCAAACACCGGCTCCAATGAGGCTTATGGCTGCCGGTACAAGCTTTTGGCAACTCTCGGAAATGGTCGGCTCTGATAAATATATGAACTATTCGTCCATGTCAGCCTCATTAAAAGCACTTTTGGATGTTGGGCTTTGGATGCCGGATAAAGTCAATGATGACTCCGGATTTTATTGGAAAGCATATTATCATTTCAATGGCAACTATAAAGTCATACCCCACTTTTTACCAATTTCCGGCGATGCCGTTCAAGATCAAACACTGTTTAAAACATTCCAAAACCAATACTTACAAATCAAGCGTTGGGCATACGGTGTTGAACATATGCCTTTTATAGTAAAGCAATATTTTAAAAAAGAAATAGATTTCTGGGACAAAACCGATAAGCTTCTTTTCAAAATTTGGGGTGATCTAAAATGGGGTTTCCTGGCAATCTTTGTTACTTTTGGAAGTATCTTAATTCCCCTTATTAATCCTGCATTTAAAGCATCAGTATTATCTGTTAATTTACCTATAATATCTTCCTGGATTTTAACTTGCGCATTTTTGGGACTATTCTTGACAATTTTTGTCCATGAAAAGGTTGTACCAAAAAGGCCGAAAAATTGGTCAGTACTAACAAAAATATTCTCTTATATTCAATGGCTTTTAGTACCCATAATTTTAATTACCATATCATCTCTGCCTGCAATTGATGCACAAACATCCTTAATGTTTGGCAAAAGGTTAGAATTTAGAGTAACCAATAAAGTTAGACTTTTAGAAAAAGTCTAAGAAAGTTAGACTTTTAGAAAAAGTTAAAATATGACACTTAAAAAATTTTATATTTGGACAAATATACTGCCTTTTACACTAGCTTTAATACTTAGCCTTATAATCCTTACACTTTTTAGATTTTTACCCCCTAAATTACCGCTTTTTTATTCTTTGCCCTGGGGAGATGCACAACTTGCAAGCCATACACAATTTTTCATTGTCCCCTCACTCCTGGGCTTAATTACCCTTTTGAACTTAATACTCTCGTACAATCTTCATCCTGCCCAAGTTTTTTTAAAAAAAATCCTGGTGGCGGGAGCTTTAATTTCAACACTGATTCTAGCAATAACTTTTATTAAAATAGCTTTAATCTTTATCTAATGGAATTTATCGTACCAGCATTTTTTTCATTTCTAACAACCGCAGTAAGTATATTCCCCACAATAAAAATAGCCAAAAAATTTAAGCTTTTGGATAATCCTCGGATTAGACCTCATCCGGCCCATATCCAAAGTAGAATAGTCCCAAGAGCAGGAGGTTTAGCTGTATTTGCCGGACTTTTTATTACTATTTTATTTTCTACTGCCTTGGAAAAAACCACAATGAGTATTTTAGCTTGTCTAATAATTCTGCTTATTATTGGACTTTTAGATGACAAATATCAAAATTTATCACCATACATAAGGTTATTTAGTCAATCTATTGCAGCAATAATTTTTATTCTTAGTGGGGTTAGTATTAATTTTGTTACTAACCCGCTTGGAGGAGTTATTTATCTTGATTTTATTCCCTTTTTGCCCCAAATTTTAACTATCCTTTGGATAGTTTGGGTAATGAACATGATTAACTGGTCAAAGGGAGTCGATGGACAAATGCCCGGTATAGTCACTGTTGCAGCTTTCATCTTAGGCCTGCTCTCCCTAAAATTAAATCTAAACAGCGTTGCAATTTTATCATTTATTACAGCCGGTTCATCCTTGGCACTCCTTATCTTTAACTGGTATCCGGCAAAAATTTTCCCGGGGTTTTCCGGCTCAACAATATTAGGATTTATGATTGCAGTACTAGCTGTGTTATCTGGAGCTAAACTTGCAACAGCTATTCTTGTTCTTTTAATACCCGCTACTGATTTTGCCTACACTTTTTTCCGAAGAATCCTGCAAGGAAAATCTCCGGTTTGGGGTGATAGAGGACACCTGCACCATAAATTAATTGATGCGGGCTTTAGTCATCAGCAAATATCCTTGTTTTACATTTTGGGATCTGTTATTCTGGGTGCAGCTGCTCTGCATTTAACATCAACTGGTAAATTATTTGCAGCAAGTTTAGTTGCAGCTTGTTTATTAGGATTCATTCTATGGCTAAACTTTTTTGGGGGATTGTCAAAGCAGCAAGACCTAGACAATGGGTAAAAAATTTTGCTATCTTTGCTGCACTTATCTTTTCAGGAACCCTTTTGGATCGAGCCAGCCAGATAAAGGCTATTGAGGCATTTTTACTTTTTTGTGGTTTCTCTTCTGCAACTTATCTTTTAAATGATGTATTTGATAAAGAAAGGGATAAACTCCATCCATTTAAAAGTAAACGCCCCATTGCTGCCGGTATTATTCCCACTCCGGTTGCCATAGCGCTTTCTCTATTTTTGATAGCTGCACTTTTACCCTTAGCTTATCAGCTTTCCAGTGCTTTTTTCTTTGCATCTGTTACATATCTTATCTTGCAGATCTTTTATTCCGCCTATCTTAAACACATTATATTAATCGATGTGCTGGTTATTGCAGCAGGATTTGTTTTGAGGGTTTATGGGGGTGTCTGGGCAATAGATGCACACCTTAATGTTTGGTTCTTATTATCTGTTACATCATTTGCATTATTTTTGGCAATTGGAAAAAGACGCTCTGAAAGAACACTTCTTTTATCACAAGGTTTCCGTCACAGAGAAACTCTGCTCCATTATCCAGAAAGTCTGCTTGATAGCCTAACTTCAATGTTTGCTAATTCTACCTGGCTAACTTATGCTTTTTTTGCATTTTTGCAACCCCCCATTGCTGCAAGAAACATCTCTACTTTACTTGGAGGGTTTGAGCTGCCTCAAAGTGAGGCTAAATATTTAATGGTAACAGTTCCTGTTGTAATTTATGCAGTTATGAGATATTTGTATATCATTTATGAGAAAAAAGAAGGTGAATCACCTGAAAGAGTGCTGTTAACTGATACCCCGCTTCTATCCGCTGTTTTAATCTGGCTAATTTTAGTAACAGGGATCATTTATTATCTTGGATCCTAACATTGTCACTGGTTTTGTTTTTCAACATATGCAGAAGAAACAAAACCTTCGGTTCCATTGGAAAGCCTTACTTTATCCCAACCAGATAATTCTTCCAAAAGTATTAGGCTATCTCCCACTTTAACTTGTGCAATCTCATTACCTGCCAGGCCAGCTTTATCCCTTACCCTAAGAAAACCAGTTGGTGTCTGCTTTACCAAAACTTGCGGAGTTTGAGTAATTACCGGTGTAGAGATTGAAGTTAGATCAGCCTCAGATAAGGCCAGATCAACCGATACTGTAAGGTTAAGCTTATCCGGTATAACAGCTCTTATGCTTCTTTGTGAGTAGTTTGCATGTTTGACTGAAATAGTATGTTCTCCGGATGAAATATCCAAAGATATGGGTGTTTGGCCGTAAGATTTCCCGTCCACTTCAACCTCCGCAGAGGAAGGATTAGAGATAACGGTTAAACCCCTGCCTTTATCCAAACTCAAAATCTCTCCGGCACCAAATGCTTGACCTTCTGATAACTCTCTGTTTACAACAGTTAAAGTTTGTGTTTTTAAGTTTATTTTCCCCTGCCATACCATTCCATCTTTTTCCACTTTGACAAGATACTCTTTTGGTTCCAAAGACTGGTTTTCATACGGAGTTTTGCCAATTTCTAAACCGTCAAGAAAAACTTGAGCTTCTGCTGGCTCACTCATTACAGAGATCCCGCTTTTGGGTTTAATATTTAAAAAAAACTCAACAGCTTTCCCGCTAAAGCGTACAAGCAGGAAGAGTAAACTTAAAAGTACCAAGATTAAAAGAAGAGCCTTCTTCATTGACTTAATTTGCATCTTATGTTAATATACCAGCCCTCCCGATGCAAATCGGCAAAAACCTTCTGTCTAGGAAAGTTTATAGAGGGGTCGCCCTAAGCTTTAAGCTTTCTAAAATTGGCCTTAGGTTTTACAAATTATTCGGATGGCCAAATAATAATTTTTCCAAAGTTGCATTCATACTATCCCTGGTAGTATTTTTGTCAGGATATTATCCAACTTTTTCAATACCGCCTGTTAATCATTCCAGGGTTTCTGCCCAAAGTAATGAGCAAAGTCAGGAAATTATTGCCTCATCATTCCCTCAACCTGTTAAGTTGCCTCACGACGGATACCTATCAAACCGTTTCTCTTGGTGGCATCCGGCAGTAGATGTAGCAACAAACTTAGGCACCGAAGTTCATCCTATAACATCCGGGAGTGTTGTTGAAGTGAATGTTGGGCGTTGGGGTTATGGAAATCATATAGTTATATCCCATCCTAATGGCTTTGGATCTCTTTATGGACATTTAGGTAAGATACTGGTGCAAAAAGGTCAAGGAGTTACAACTGATACAGTTTTAGGAGAAGTTGGAATGACAGGTTTTTCTTCCGGCCCGCATACACATTTGGAAATTACTCACAACGGAAAGTATATTAACCCTCTGTTTATACTTCCTGAAATTTCTGATAAACCCGAACCTAAATATATCACGAAACAATCTCTCCCTCCAAAGCAGTAATAGGCTGTGCTCTCATACCTACTTGTTCTCTTTCCCTGTTTATAAGTCTTTCAAGTAAATTTTTAATCTCAAGTGGATAATCAATAAAGCGCAAAATGATCCCACCTTGATTTAAACCGGCAGTATTAACAATAATTGAGCCATGATGTAACAAAAACCTATCTATAACAGATTGATCTACTTCCAGATGAGTGATCTTATCATATAGTGCCGCAGTGAGTTTTACTGAAAATAAACCTCTTTTAATAACCACTCTTTTTGTTGTTAATAGATACCTATTGGCGTGATAAATATGCATTGTTCTAAGAAGAGCTGCTAAAAACATCAGCGTTATTGCGACTCCTAATGCTACAGTTTTTTCAAAACCAAAAATCCAGCCTAATCCAAGGCCTAGTCCAAAAAATAAAAGCCCAGGGAAAAATATATATAAAATAAATTTGGAACGAATATATGCTTTAGATAGACCTGTTATTAAAACCAGATCTTCATCTTCTGAAAGATATTTTGCAAAAGCTTTTTTGTCTTTAAGAGATGGTGACTCACGGTAATGATACTTTGCCATCAACTAGATTGTACCAGATTCATCACAACTTCTCTCTCCTTTGGACCATTAAACTCTATTAAAACAACCCTTTGCCAACTGCCCAAAACAAGTTTTCCATTTTCAACAGGTAAAGTTAAGGAAGTACCAATTAAAGATGAAAGAATATGGTCTGGAGTATGTGAAGGATCATGAGGATGGTTAAATATAAGCTTTGGCACAATTTTTTCAAAAGCATCTAAATAATCCTGCTCAGTTCCAGGATCCAAATCAGCAGTAGTTATGGCAGCTGTGGTATGAGTCAAAAACAAATTAACTAACCCCTGCTTAAAATTTTGTTTTTGCAGTTCCTTATTTACGATATCCGTAATATCTAGTGCTTGTCTTTTCTTCTTAGTTGATACAGAGATTTTAACCATGAGGTTATTTTATCACTATACCCTAAACCCTAGTCACTATTCCCTATCTTAATATTCAGGCATTCCGCCGCCTGGCATTGGAGGAGCTGGAGGGGTTGGTTCCGGCTTGTCAGAAATTAGAACGTGGGTAGTAGCAACCATGATAGCTACTGAGACAGCATTCTGCAGCGCAGAACGGGTAACTTTAACAGGATCAATAATTCCTGCTTTTACTAAATCCTTTAACTGCCCATCCAAAGCATCAATACCCATATTACCACTTGATCCCAATACCTTTGATAATGCTATCCCGTCATCCATACCTGCATTCTTAACAAGCATCCTAAATGGTTGTTCCAAAGCTTTTCTTACAATTTCAACTCCAACCTTTTCTTCACCGGAAGCTTCAACTGCATCCAGAGCTTTTGCAGCTCTAAGTAATGCTACCTCACCACCAGCAACTATCCCTTCTTCAATTGCAGCCTTTGTTGCTGCCACAGCATCAATTACTCTTTCCTTTTTCTCCTTAAGTTCAATTTCTGTTGCAGCACCAACATTTATAACTGCAACGCCGCCTGTTAGTTTTGCCAGCCTTTCTTCCAGCTTTTCCTTATCAAATTCAGAATCTGTATTTTCAAGCTCACGTCTTATCTGAGCAATCCTTGCTTCAATTTTAGCTTTTGCACCTTTTCCATCAACAATCAAAGTATTATCTTTATCGGATGTAACTCTTCCTGCACGGCCGAGTTCCGAAACTTCAATATTTTCAAACTTCTTACCAGTATCCTCTGATAAAACTTGTCCACCTGTTAAAATGGCAATATCTTCTAAGCTCTCTTTTCTTCTATCCCCAAAACCAGGAGCTTTAAGGGCCAAAACATTAAATGTTCCTCTAAGCTTATTTACAACCAACAGTGCCAAAGCCTCACCTTCCACCTCGTCTGCAATAATAACCAGGCTTTTGGAAACCTCAACAAATTTTTCCAAAAAGGGAACTAAATCAGAGGCAGAAGAAATCTTTTTATCAGTTATTAGAATATATGCATCCTCAATAGATGCCTCCATTTTATCTGCATCAGTTACAAAATAAGGAGAAACAAAACCTTTATCAAATTCCATCCCTTCTTTATAATCAACAGTCATTTCAAGTCCTTTTCCTTCTTCAACTGTCACAACTCCATCTTTGCCTACTTTTTGAAGAGATTCTGCAATTAAATTACCAATTTGTTCATCCGCTGCTGCAATTGTTGCAACTTGGGAAGTTTCCTCTTGAGTTGTTAGTTTTTTGCTCATTTTTTTAAGTTCCTCAACCAAGGCGGAAACTGCTTTTTCCATACCTTTTTTAAGAATCATGGGATTTGCACCTGCCTGGATATTTTTTAAGCCTTCGGATACCATGGCTTGGGATAAAATTGTGGCTGTTGTTGTACCATCTCCTGCAACATCATTTGTTTTTGAGGCTGCTTCTTTTATAAGTTGAGCACCCATATTTTCAAATGGATCCTCTAAATCTATTTCTTTGGCAACTGTTACCCCATCATGTACAATATTTGGAGCTCCCCATTTTTTATCCAAAGCCACATTTCTCCCCTTAGGCCCCAAAGTTGTAGCCACAGCATCTGTTAAGATATTAATACCTTTTAATAATTTCTCTCTTGCTTCTGAATTAAATTTTAGTATTTTACCTGCCATGTTACTTAACCTCCTTTAAATGATTAGGTTTTTCTAATAGATGTCGTAATTCAACCGGTGTAATTTGCCTTACTTGGTCTGGTGTCGCTTTTATACCCACTACATCCAATACACGAGCTAGCCCGCCTGGATAATTCTCATTATTTACTAAGATAAAAATATTTTTCTCGCTACCCTCACCTAATAGCAACCTTAAGGTAGCTTCAACTCCCAGAGAGAATCCATACTTAATTTCCAATCCACCAAATCCATCAGGATATTTTCTTCTCATCCATGTTTTCAGTAACTCGGATTGTGTATGGACACGAGGAACGAATTCCTGCGCTTGCTCTCTATTCAAATTTAATTCCCTTCTTTCTGCCATATTTTCTCCTTTTTCCTTAATTCATAATTCTTTATTCTTAATTCTATTCCAAAATTGCCATTAAGTCATCAAACTTAACAAGCTTTAGCTCCTTTCCTTCCAACTTTATTTCATCTCCACCCCATTTTTTATAAACCACTTTGTCTCCAACTTTAACCGGACACTTAACCACTTTTCCATTCTCCATGACCATATCATCCCCACAAGCTACCACCAATCCTTGTGCAGGTTTTTCCTGAGCTGATTCCGGAAGGATTATACCTGAAGCTGTTTTAGTTTCTGCCTCTGATGGTTCAACTAACACATAACCCATAAGGGGTTTCAGGCTCACTTTTGAAACGGTATTCTTTTTTGCCATATTTTGGAACAAAGTTATACCAAAAACTGGCACTTCTTGTCAAGTGCTGCTAAAATGCCGGTACATGCTCAAATTTGCACAAAATGTTCCCCTCTCTACCTTAACTACCCTGCAAATCGGCGGGCCTGCCGGATTATTTACAGTAGTCCACACCCAGGAAGAGCTTATTGAGGTAGTCCAATATGCCAAAGCAAACCTATTTCCCTATCTAGTTATCGGCGGAGGAAGCAATTTATTGATAAATGACAGCGGAGTAAATTGTTTAATTATTAAAAATGAAATGGAGGGAATTACCAAGGTGGTTAGATCTTTAACAGTTAAAAGTGGTACCATTTTGCAGAATTTGGTAGATTATTCCATAGCCCACGGCCTTTCAGGTTTGCAAAAGCTCACAGGAATTCCGGGAACTGTTGGCGGTGCTACCTTTGGAAATGCGGGGGCATACGGCCAAACCATATCTGATTATATTCGGGAAGTTAAATGTTTAACCAAAAATGGTGAAATTGTTACTTTAGATAAGGAAGAGTGTGAATTTGGCTATAGAGACAGTATTTTTAAAAAAAATGGCTACACTATTTTAGAGATCTGGTTTAAGCTGGATTTGTTGGTTAGCAAAGACTTAAGAAAAGAGGCAGATGAAGTTTTAGAAAAAAGATTAGTTAAATATCCAAAAGGAATTAAATGTCCGGGATCATTTTTCAAAAATCTTGTGGTAGATCAGCAACCCAAAGAAATTTTAGCAAAGATTCCAAAAGAAAAAATTACTTATGATAAAATTTCAGCAGGATATTTATTGGAATCAGTTGGAGCACAAGGACAAACTTTAGATGGCATAGAAATTGCCTCCTATCATGCAAATTTATTTGTAAATAAAGGTGGCGGTACTGCAAAAGCTTTTTATGATTTAGCCAAAAAATATGCCCAAAAGGTGAGGGAAAAATTTGGCATAACTCTAGAACCCGAAGTCCAGCTTATAAATTTACCAACACTAATCTAAATCTCTGATGATTTTTCTTAAAGTCCCTTCTGGAACAGGTCTCGGGTGAA
Organism: Patescibacteria group bacterium; assembly: GCA_038064895.1. GTDB lineage: Bacteria > Patescibacteriota > Microgenomatia > Daviesbacterales > UBA10151 > JBBTSA01. Next base: position 1,357 of record JBBTSA010000019.1, on the reverse strand, counting down.
CTGCTACTTGAGTCCACCGACCATCTGGGTAGTAACAACCTGTTTATCTACAATATCAACAGGAACTTCTTTACCTTCATCTCTTAGATACTCTACTGCCAATTCAATTCCATCTTTTATACTTTTTAAAACCTCATCTATGGAATCCCCATAATCAGCCACTCCTAAAGTCGGGCAGTAGGCATTATAAACAGTATTCTTACCCTGTTTCTCCGGTTCAATAATGATTCTGTAATTTAATACCTGTTTTTGCATAGCTTGTTTATTCTAACATAAAACTATTATTCATCTAATTTATATGCTTCATTAAAGCCTTCTTCATCATATGGGGCAGAAAGAAAAGTATCTAAAATTTGCTTTGCTTCATCCTCTTTTGTTGAAACCAAAGCCATACAAAGGATATTGATTTTAAGTAGTCAACAACAAAATCTGTAATTTTTGTCCTTTCATCTGAAGCAACTACCAGTTTCATGATTATCTTCTTTGTCCGGTTGCAACGGGTTGTGGCTTTGTATATTTATCTAAGACTTGTTTTACTCCCTTATCAACAGTTTGCAACGCTACTTGAGGGTCAGTTCCTGCTAAAATTGCATTTATCCCGTCTTCAAAGTATTTAATCATCTCATCGTTTATGCCCGCATCTTGATTATTTGATGCTAAATACCAGAATTTATAATTTGGCCCTTGAGTAACAAATGCCCCCATAATTGGATCGTTGGCTATCTCTGGTGCTAAATCCACTCTTGAATATGGCTCTCCAAAAAGCCTTATCTTCGAGGCCTCCTGATACAAAAATCTCTCTGTATCAGCCGATGTTAAAAACTTAACAAACTGCCAGGCTTCCCTCGGATGTTGGCTTTTTTTGGAGACTGCCTCACCCCAAAAGCTGGCCCACGCTACTTGCGATGAAGAAAGCTGCGGAACGCTTATAACTTTAAATTTTAAATTCGGATTTGCAATTCGCAGTGTATAAGCCCTCCACGAGGGAGCAAAGTAAAAACCCAATTTTCCTTGAGTAAACATATCCGTTGATTTGGGTAAATTCACATCCCAGGTTTTCTTTCTTGGATCTGTAATAAATCCTGTATACCAACTAAGCACTTCTGCAGCTTTTGATGATGCCAGATTCTCAAAACTTAGGCCCGGTTGTTGCAAAAACAGAAGTCCTACAATATCCTGCCAGTGGTCAACATTTGAGGCAGTACCAAGGCTTGCTCCTGCTGTTTGAATTTGACCGGTATCCGGATCTTTCACTGTCATTTTAACTGCCTCGTCAATAAACTCTCGCCAGGTACTCGGCAGTTTGCCAACACCCGAAAGCAACTCCTCATTATAAAAAAGCGCCAAACCATCAATT
>JBBTSA010000018.1:0-15751 GCA_038064895.1 Patescibacteria group bacterium | reverse complement strand
GTAGGACGGTAGCCCTTGGAGCTACCTATCATGGTCCGAATCCATGTCCCGCAGCCATTCGACTCTGGTTCGACTATGCTCACCATCGCTCAGGGCCATGGCCAGCATAACTATAATATACTTAGATTATGATTAGGTCGAAGGCCCTGAGTGAACAAGTGGTGAGCGAAAGCGAACCACGCAGTGAATCAAAGGGTAACTATACAGTCTATATCCTCAGAACTTCTTCCAACACTCTTTATATTGGCCAGACAAATAACTTAGATAAAAGGATTAAAGAACATCAAGTGAAAAATACTAAGTCTGCTAAGTACATTAAATATTTTGATTCATGTGAACTTGTTTACTCAGAAGAATATTCAAATAATTTTTGACTAAGCATGAAGTTAGTGCTAATATTACGGGTACATTATGGAGAGAAAAATTGATAAGGTTTTTCCTCAACCAACAGACCCTGCTTTTCAAATGGATAATGCTTTGGTAAGGAAAATTGACGGGCTTGGTATGTACGCAAGTACTGTTTTTACAGAAGTAGACCGCGAACTTAAAGAAACTCCACTCGAGACGTATGAACGAATATTCTTATCGCCTTTTCGTGATGTATTAGCACGCCATGGCTATTCAGAAGATGATCTTCAACTCAATGGACCTCTCGATCAAGAAAGTCGGGCAGCTGCAAGCACATGGTATGCTAAACATCCTGATTCAAGATCAGCTGATGGAGTTGCTCGATTGGGATTGAGTGCAGAAGTGGAAACTCATGTAAAACTTCTTGAGGAGAGGTTAGAAGAAGTTCAATCTCTAGATCTTTGATTTCCTCGAAGTCCTCTACTAAATTTATCCTCCCATTCTAGATATCTAACATCAGGAAACTCGGTGGAGCTACAATTCCACTAAAGAATTTTTTGCTCAAAAATAAAATCCGCTATTTGTTTGCTTATAAAAATAACCCCTGTTGGTGAAGGGTGAATATAGTCAGTATCTGAAATATAATCCCTGTTCCCATCTCCACTTTTATCCAATGATGCTTCAAATACATTTACAAGGGGGATATTATGAGCCTTTGCATACTCTATATGGTTCCTAATATAAGCAACTCTTTCATCTGTCCACTTTTTTCTTTCCTCATCCGTTAAATCAACTTTTCTGTAAGCATAAGTTTTACTATTTGGGGAAATTGTTGCAAGAAATAAAATTTTGGCCTTTGGATTTTCCTTCCTTACTAATTCAACTATCCTATCCAAAGCTTCTGCCTGTTTTTTCAAACCCTCCTTAAGCGGATAGTCTGACAAAGGATTATTCCCAAAAGACTCTATTAAAATAAGATCAAAGGCAATATCTAAAATTGGTCTAAATTCCCTGGCGTAAAAAGTTTTCTGGGTAAGTCTTTGCTCAACAGACAGTATGTTTGTGGACCCAAAGCCATAATTTAGAACCTCAAAGGTTTTGTCGGGGTAATACTCTTTCAGGTAGGCCCGAAGCTCATCAGAGTTCCCCAAGTATTCTGTCATTGAATCCCCTACCAAAACCAAAGTGTAATCCTGGGGATACTTAACTTTTACCCTGCCTTTTTCCTCAATTGTTTGTAATGAATTTGTGGTTACCTTTTTTTGGGTCTTGCTATAAAAGATTAGGGTTAGCAATACAAAAAAAACAGCTATTAAGATAATAAACCACCATTTATTAAAACCCACTGAACTATTATATCAGGATTTTAAGAGCTGCTAATGCTGCCTCAACTCCTCTATTTTCCCTCTTTCTTGTAGCCCTTGCAAGAGCATCTTCAAGTTTATAAACTGCTAATACTTCAAATATGATTGGAATTTCCATATCTAAGGAAACTTGCATGCATCCTCTTGCACATTCATTTGCAATAAGCTCAAAATGATGGGTATCACCTTTATGAATTACACCAAGAGCAATAATTGCATCAAAAATTTTCTTTTTTGCAAGCTTCTTTGCAGCCAGAGGTATTTCAAAAGAACCAGGAACTCTTACTGTTGTTATCTGCCCATTAGCTAGCCCTCTTTGCCTAAGAGTTGTTAAACAGTGCCTTAAAAGCTCATCAGTAATATTTTTATGGTAGTTGCTTACAACAATTGCAATTCTAATATTACTCTTCACGTCTTACTCCAAGTTTTGTTAGAACCTTCATGGTTTCTATTTGAAGATCATCTTGATTTGGATCTTCTTTTGGGCAACGAAACATATTATTATTACGTATGAGTACAAATACGCCTTCACCCTTCCCTTTAAGATCATTTATGCTGTCTATGAGTTCTTGGCGACACGAACATTCTGTGGACATAAAACGAAGTCCAAGGTAGCATTCCATCTGATCACGCACAGGTGTCGGATTTCCGTTAGGCGAGCCTTCAATATGAACAAAATGTTCACGTCCGTCATCGGATAAAATTGCAATTCCATTAATTTCTCCCAATGGTGCACTAATCCTTATCGTTGGACTTATCTCCGGATTTGTTTCTGGAGTTTTCATACTATAAATTTCCTTACATATTTTCCGATAATATCTGTCTCAATATTTACATTATCGCCCACTTTTACATTTTTAAGCATAGTATGTCTCCAAGTGTATGGGATTATTCCAACTGTGAATGCCGCACCAGCTTGGTGCGGCACTGCCTGAATTATTGTTAGGGAAATACCATTGACTGCAATGGACCCCTTTTCAACTACATATCTGGCAATATTTTGAGGAATAGCTACAGTGAGTCTTTTGCCGCTTTTATCTTGCTTAATTTGTTTTATCCGACCTACCCCATCCACATGCCCCTGGACTATGTGCCCTGAAAGGAAAGTAGTTGGTGTAGCAGGTAGCTCAAGATTTACAAGATCTCCTGAATTTAGCTGTGAGAGAGCTGTCTTAGTGTATGTCTCTCCCATTATATCTACAGTCAAACTCCTGCTGTTTTGTTTGGTAATAGTGAGACATACACCATTTACTGCTATACTTTCGCCCTTAACAAGCTTATTTATAAGGGTTTTACAGGAGATAATTAGATGGGAATTTTTATGATTCTTAACCTTCCCTAGATGGGTAATGATGCCTGTAAACATAATCTTCTTTCCATTGTCCGCCATAGCTTTTAGCGACGGCGAATCCCGACTGTACGGTCGCTACCAGAGTTTCACTGGTTCATCCCCGCCGTGGCGGGGTCGTGGAGTTTATCCTTCGATACTTCGACAAGCTCAGTACTCAGGACTTACCACCGATCAGGGAATTATCCTCCTTCGCTAAAGCTTCGAAGGACGATGCACCCTGCCCCGAAGAACAAAATTTATCATACCAAAAATGAAATTCCCAATGCAATAGAGAAAATTGCTGTAGCTATACCAACTCCCATATAAATTCGGTGATTTTCCAATACTTTCTTATATCCATATAAAGAAAATGCTGCTACTGCTAAATTTGAGATGAATATTCCTAGGACAAAGAATAGTAGAAAAGAGATTGCAGTTACTGTGTTGTCAATTCCCAAAAGCACCAAAAATGCTCCAATTTGAGTTGGGGTTTCAGCTCCAACTCCATGAATCATTCCAATACCAGTTACACTAACTATTCCATATTTTTCACTTTTTACTTTGGGATGGTGATGGGAAGCTCTAAAATTGTGTAAAAGTTTATGATATCCAAAGGATATAGCATCAAATACAAGCATCCATTTACTTTTTAATTTAAAATTCTGCCTATTCCTGAAAATAGAAAATAAAACATAAAACCCAAGGAAAATTAAAGTTATCCCTATAAATTTTCCAAATAAAGTATCCCAATACTGTGGGATTTTTTGCCCGATTGCAAGCAACACTGTCCCAAGTGCAATGACCATAATCCCATGCCCTAAGGCGTATAAAGTTGCATAAAGTAAGGCTAAAGAGTTTTTGCTTTGTGAACTTACAATATCAGTAATTGCTGCTATATGATCAATATCAAACCCGTGTCTAATCCCTGCAACAAGCCCAAAACCTAAAAGGGTAATAATTTGACTATCCATTCTCCATATTGTAAAATTTACCGTCATATGACACAAGTAGAGACAGATAGAAATCAGCCGGTTTATTCTTTTGGAGATGATTTAATAAATCCCTTTGCAGCTAAACTTATTGCTTTAGCTGAAGATGGTCAGAATTCCAAAGCTGCTGAACTGCTTGAGGTTGCCTCCCAGGCTGATGCCATAGACAGACAAGTTGTTATAGTGCGCTTAGGAAAAGAACTAGAAAGTTTGGGTACTCTTTGGCAGGATTTAACCTTTAATCGTCGCTATAAGAAGGCTGAAGCGATACCGAGTATGCAAACTCAATGGTCTTTAGTTTCCTCGGAATTAGTATCATTAGATCCTGAAGCGAGGCTTGCCATACTTAATAGTTTTCCCAAGGGACTAAGGGTTGCCGAAGATAGAGCTACTAGAACACAAGAGAGATATGTTATTGCAAGTGGCGGTTTCGAGGCCCAGCATAGAGATGATTCTGTCGTACACTTTTTGGATGGGGTAGCTCCTCATAAGATAAATTTTTCAGTACCCTCCTTTATAACACTCGCAGCAATATTGGAACTCTCGGGTTATCCTAATAGTCCTGCATTAGATAGTTTACAAGGATATCTAAAAAAAGACGAGGTTCATTTCCTGTTAGCTGAGCAGGAAGAAGTAAGACTTCCCATGTTCTTGATGATCTTAAACGATTGGATTTCATCAACCGTTGATATACAATCTAGATAGTGCTTTTGACAGCCTCTATTAGACTCTGATTTCTGAAATAGGAGAATACTTGGGATTCCCAATTTGGATCCTTTATACTTATATCCGGTTCAACCCCTCTTCCTTCAATAGGCTGATTATCATCCCTTAAAGTTATTGAATGTACCAAAAACATTGAATATTTTTCCTTAGGGTCAAACTGATTATCCAGAGGAAAAACTCTTTCAACAGTACCCCACCCTTTTGTGGGCACACCTAAAACCATTCCAAGATGATATCTTTTAAAAGCTGCTGCCATCATTTCTGCAGATGATTGTGTTTGATTGTCAATCAAAACTACTATTTGTCTGTACTGACTTATGGTTGGAATTTTATCAGTGGGAGTTCTGAAAGGTAAATATTCTCCTTTTTTATAAAATTCAAAAGCAAGTTGGTTTTTACCCAAGAAAAATCCTAAAAAGTATGCTGTTGCATCTATTGCTCCTCCAATATTTCCCCTTAAATCCAAAATTAAACTGTCTAACTCCTCTTCCTTTTGTGCCTCAAAAGCCTGTTGAAACTCTTCCAATGATGTTGGTGAAAATTTTGTAAACTGCAAGTATAGGGTAGAACCTATTACTTTAGTAAAGATAGTTGGTTCTATTCCACCCCCGTCATATCTTTGTTTGGTTTCTTTTTTAGTTAAAACATCTTTAGCATATGCAATTTGTTCCAGATTCTTTTTTTCAGGAGGAAGTTTTTGGTAGGCCTCCTCGACTGCTGCCTTTGATGCTCCTTTTGCAAGTCCCAAATCCTTGTATAAATCCTTATCAGGATTAACGTTGGAAACAGTATTTTTTAATTGTTCTTCTTGCTTTGTTGTAAAAATTCCTGATCTGCCCTGGGGTTTAAGGTTTACCAGTACCTGAGAAACAAGTTTTACAGAGTCTGCCTTATTAAGTTCCTTTAAAAGAGCATTCTTGCTTTCAATTTTGGCATTTATTGGTTTATTCAATGCAGTGGAAGCAGTCTTAAACATCTCAATAAGTTGTTCATCCGTTATTTTCTCCCAATAATTTTCCTTAATTTTGTCATAAGCTTCCGAGTAAAAAGCTTGAGGGGAGTTTTTCTGATAAGTAGCTTGGTGAATTCTTATTGGATGGTCATTTATAAACCAACCGGCTGTTAAACCTGCAGCAAAGATAAGGGGAAAAACCAGAAGCCTAAACTTGTTTATACTTTTAACCACCTCTACAGTATAATATATAAACTATGGATATTTGGAGCATTATTTTAATAGTTTTTGGTCTGGCTCTTTTTGAAACAGTAACATCTATTGATAATGCAATAATAAATGCTCAGGTCCTTTCAACAATGGGGCAAAAAGCCAGAAGATGGTTTTTAACATGGGGACTTTTAATTGCGGTTTTTGTAGTAAGAGGGCTTTTGCCTTGGCTTATTGTTTGGATATCTTCCCCATCCCTGGGTCCTGTAGGTGCTTTTACTGCATCATTTAGCTCTGATTTAAGTGTTACTCAAGCTATTGAGGCCTCGGCACCAATCCTGCTTATTGCAGGCGGTACATTTTTAGTATTTTTATTTTTTTACTGGCTTTTTTTGGAACCAAAATACTACGGCTTAATAGGAGAAAGATTTATTCAAAGACAGGGGGTTTGGTTTTATGCAATAATTTCAGTCCTGCTTTCCGCAATTGTCTGGTTTGCCCTACAGGTTAATCCCATGATGGCATTCGGAGCGGTACTTGGCTCAACGCTCTTTTTTATTACCCACGGGTTTAAGGAAAATGCGGAAAAAGTGGAAAAACAGCTGGAGAGAAGAGGCGGGAGTTTAACGGATACAAGCAAGGTGTTTTATTTAATGGTAATTGATTCAACATTTTCTTTGGATGGAGTTTTAGGAGCTTTTGCATTTACCCTATCCGTGCCTTTAATTCTTTTGGGAAACGGGATTGGGGCAATTGTTGTTAGACAATTTACAGTTGCAAATATTGAAAGAATAAAAAGATATGTTTTCTTAAAAAACGGGGCAATGTATTCTATCTTTGGATTAGGTATTGTTATGATTTTAGAATCCTTTGGTTTTCACATCCCAAGCTTTGTATCACCTATACTTACTGCGGCAATTATAGGTTACTTCTTCCTAAAATCCAGAAAAGTTCTCCTAACCACCTAAGGATTTTACCAGAAGAATTTGTTAGTAACTTGATCTCCTATTATTTGATTTATAATGGGACTTTCCGGAAAGAGTTCCTTGGCTTTTAGGATAAATTGTTTACCAGAATCCTGCTGGCCTATAGATAACAGGAGATATCCAATTCTTATATATGATAAATGATTTGAGAATTGGTATGAACCAGGTTCTAATTTGGAGAGATCAACAACAGTTAAATTCTCCTCATCTATTACATCACTTCTTACTAAAATAATTACAAAATCATCAATATAAATCATAATCCATGCAGGGTCTTTAACTATATTTTGCAGAAATGCTTTGCCCCAGGGAGTTTGGTCAGTATGGGAAAAGATAATAGTTTTAAATCCCCACTTTTTTTCCAGATCCATAAACCTAGTGTAGTCAGATTGGGTTGGAATATAAGTATCTAAGAAAAACTCCTTAGGATAAGCTTCAGGCCTTCCATCCACAAAAACTTTGTATCTTGGATAGCCCCTATATAATATATAGCTACCTATATCAAAATTATTATAAATTGGTCCCGCAAGATCCTTTGCCAAAACAAAATTCATTGCACCCTTTACACTTTGTCCCATTCTCAGTCCTGGTTGATGTGAGTTGTTGGTGTATTTGTAATAATCTCCATTTAAATAAAGGTAGCTTTCTATAAGAAGCAGTATAGCAACAACGGCAGTAAGCATTTGAGTAAGTCCATTTGACTTTACTGCTCCAAAATTTTGTATAACAGCAGGTAAGGAAAGCAGTACCAAATATGGAAAACCTCTGACATGCATAAGTGCCAGGGTTAATCCAAAAAGTGAAATTAATAGATTTTTTGTGTTTAGACCTTTTCTTATAAGAGACACTAATACGGATAATCCAACTAAAAAGGCGGAAATTTTAACAAACAAAAAATTTGGATCTCTAAAGCCAATATTTTCCAAAAGAAACATTGTCTGATTTTCAACAATTGTGTAACCATAATTTTTGGTGACACTTAAAGGATATAAAAAACTACTAATTCCATGAGGATTAATTAAGCTTATAAGACAGGATGATATAAGAACAACAGCCAAAATCCCGAGGTGTGAGCCTATCACACCCCTGGGGTGTGTTAGCTTGACACCCAAGGAATGGATAAGATAAATACCCTGTAGAGCAAGGCCCACAAAGAAGTATATATGAGTGTTAATCCAAATAAGCTGGATTACTGGTAAGATGAAGATCAATCTGCTTCCAGTTTTTAAAAATCTTTCCAGCATAAATAATGCGATGGCTGTAAAGAGAAAACTGAAGATTTCAGGACGAAGTTCTAACCTTTCTCTTAAAACATGTAAAAAAATAAACCCGATTGGCAGAAGCAAAAACTGATTCTCCTTTGGTATTACTTTTAATATCAGCCATACAGAAAAAAGAAAAATTGAAATTTTTAATGCGAGTAACCATCCTACCCCAATGGTTTGATCAAAACCATAAGCTAATACCTCAAAAAGCCAGTGGCTGTTTATATATTCAAAATCAGGATTTGTATATGAAAAAAGATTGGTTTTTGGAACTTCCTTTGTTTGCCAGATTATCTCTCCAAGCTTTATGTGCCTTCCCAAATCTTGGTCAAAAGAAAGATCCGTTCTGAAAAGAAATGAGAAAGTAAAAAACAGGAGAAGAAATTTAACCCACATGGAAAAATTGTACCACGGTTTATCTGACAACCTTTGCCGCAATCCAACCAAATGCAAATCCTCCTGCATGAGCAAAAAAAGCTACTCCCCCAACATCAGCCTGCACACCTATTGATGCGGCTCCTGAAAAAAGCTGGGTTATAAACCAGTAAAAAAGCATTACAGATGCAGGCACATCAATTACAGTAAAAAAGCCAAATATGGGAACCAAAGTTTTGACAGTGTGATGCCCAAACCAGGCAAAATATGCTCCTAAAACTCCGGCAATTGCTCCCGATGCCCCAAGCATAGGTATGGATGAATCCGGCATAAAAAAATATTGAGCTAAACCTCCTGCAACACCCCCAGCTAAATAAAATACGGGGAAAAGTAAAAATCCAAATTTTTCCTCTACATTATCACCAAAAATCCAAAGAAATAACATATTTGAAATAATATGTATAAAACCTCCATGTAAAAATTGTGATGTAATGAATGGTATTAAAGTCTCTGGTATAGAAAGGTCTACAAGGCGGGGTATCAAAGCATACAAGGATATGAATACTTCGGAGTTAACAGCAGTAATCTCAAGGTAAAACACATATATATTTAGGGCAATAATTGCCAAAACCCAAAAAGGAAAAATCCCGGCAGGTTTAGAATCTCTTAATGGTATCATGCCTTATCTTGTTGATTGCCGTTTGTAAGATGCAAAATGTCAGGAAAGTCGCGGCTTAACTTTTGAATCAAAGTTTTGGCCAGGGGTTTATTTGCCCTTTGCATCTGCTCAATTAGTGCCTTTTCAATATAGCTTGTGTTAATGTGTGTTAACATCTCTTCAAGCGCAGGATCTTTCTCTTCAATACCAAGCTTCTTTTGGATTTTATTTAAAATCTCTAAGGCTTTGGTAATTTCCTCCTCTGCTATTAAATTAACCTGTATATCAAGTTCTTCACGAAGGGAGGAAACATAAGCAGATCTGTTTTGAGAAACCAAGATAAAAACAGCAAGGATGATTGCTTCTAAAGAAACTGCCATGGTAAGGAAAGTAAACGGGAATGGGTCAATAGGAGTAAAGATCGGGATTGTACCGGAATTAATAGCTATCCAAAAAGCAAAAAAGAGTATGTTTAACAAAAGAAAGATTAGACTCCCAAAAAAATTACTTAAATCATCCGCAAGTTGTGCAAAAAAAGAGCGTTGTCTTAATGCTTGAGCTTCCAAGGATTTATAAAATTGACGTCTGCGTTCAGCTCTTTCACGAAGTGTTGCCATGCTTTTATTATGTCTCCATAAAAATTTAGTTGTCAACCCCGATTAAATCGGGGTCAATACTTCGACTTTGCTCAGGGTTATAATGCGCGATCCATTTCGCGATTATTGCGCGATATATGGTATAATAAATATATGTTTGACCCTAAATACGTAGCTTCCCCAAAAACCATATCCAATATGACTGAAATTGCAGAGATTAAGGCTGCAGTTGAGCGGTCTCGAGTTTTACCACTTAATGAGGCCCAACTTAGACGTCAGGCTATTTTAAGAATGGCTCATACATCTACATCTATTGAAGGGAATAAACTGGCTCAATTTGAAGTTGGTAAAGTTTTGGAAGGAAAGAAAATTAGGGCTTCCCAAAAAGATATTTTGGAAGTTGAAAATTATTATCAGGCTTTAAAACTTCTTGAAAGCATGTCAAAGAGTAAAAAAAATATAAATTTGGAAGAAATACTGAAACTTCACAAGGTTGTAATAAATGGTCTGGTAGAAAAAAATAAAGTAGGCAATATAAGGAAAGGTGATGTCTTTGTTTTGGATGATTTGGGTGATGGTAGAGAAAAGTTAAGGTTTAAGGCTCCTCCTGCAAAAGATGTAGGCGGAATGCTAGAAGATCTTCTTTTATGGCTGAACAAATCTAAAAAGGAAAGCGTACATCCGATTATTAGAGCCGGTATTTTACATCTTCAATTTGTAACTATTCACCCTTTTACTGACGGGAACGGAAGAGTGGCGAGACTCTTAACACAACTTCAGCTTTATAGGGATGGATGGGATTTTAGAAAAATTCTGGTCTTGGAAGATTACTACGATAGAGACAGGATGTCATATTATAATGCTGAAAATAGGGCTCAAGGTAAAGAGTATGAAAAAGATATGGATTTCACATCTTGGCTTGAATATTTTACTCAAGGATTCTTGGTTGAGGCAAGGAAAGCATTAGAGCAGGTTCAGTTAATTGGTTTTGGTAAGACTTCTAAAAAATCTGAACAGGTTTTCTTAGACAGAGATGAAATACAAATTATGGATTTTTTAACAACAACAGGCAGAATCATTTCTGATGATGTTGTTGATATTTTAAAACTTGCCAAAAGAAGTGCTCAACTTAAACTTAAAGGTTTGGTTGATAAGAAACTGATTCTTCCCCAAGGCAAAGGCCCTGCTACTTTCTATACCTTGAGTAAGTGATCCCTTCGACTCACTACGTTCGCTCAGGGTCTAATCGATGCGCGATAGATTGCGCGATTATTACGCGATTTTTAAACTGTACTTGCTATTCTTGACAAAGTGTGGGACAATAGGGATTAGTGTGATGAGTGTAGTTAAGTTTTAGCTCACCTTCATATGAATTTTAAAAAAGGAGGTGAGTTTTTTGAATAATAAAAAGTTATTTGTCGGATCCCTTCCATGGGAAGTAGATGATGCCAAACTTTCCGAAATCTTTTCTCAAGCAGGTACTGTTGTTTCTGCACAAGTAGTTAAAGATAGGGATACAGGCAGATCTCGTGGCTTTGGATTTGTTGAAATGTCAACTGACGAAGAAGCACAAGCGGCAGTCCAAAATCTTAATGGCAGCGATGTTGAAGGAAGAAAAATTGTAGTTAATATTGCAAGGCCAAGAGAAGAACGCTAAATCCACTCCAGTTTTGGCAAAATCTTTTTGGAGACAAGGTAATTTAGAGTATGTTTTACCACAATGTAAGATGTGGCAATTCCTGCTGCAAATAAAAGTCTTTCCGAAATGACAACCGGAATCAGTCCCTGCCAGACTTTAGCCGGTAAATTAAATGCCCAAATCCAGGCTGCTCCTCCAACTGAATGAGCAGTAAAGGTTGCTCCTAAGCTTCTCATATAAAGGTTATTTCTGAATCTATATGCAATAAGCGGGATAAGCCAGAATAATGTGTAGTGTGGAATCTGTCTTCCATTTGGATGTGCCAGGAAAGCTAGAATTGCCAAAACTGGAACAGCCAAAATTAAATTATTTGGGCCTCTTTTAATGGTAGCAAAGTAGTAAACTGCAGAAAGGGTTGGGAAAAGCCTGATTATGGCTCCTGTAGTCCAAGGTACATCTTTAATAAGGTTATTTGTAACCATAACAGCAAACACTGAAATTATTCCAAAAATAGGTCCTAAAAATGCTCCTGCAATGGGGGCAAAGAAATCAAAAAGAGTAAAAGATACATTTGAGCCTGCAAGTTTATTAAAAGGAATTTGCAAGGATACATACCCTAAAAGGGAAAAAAGAAATAAAAAAAACAGTTTTTTCTGCAACTGTTTGTTCATGAGTAAGCTTAAGATAATCCAAGTTCCTTAAAATGTCAATATACATGTCCTTCGAAGACTTAGGGTCAATACTGAGTGTAATCGAAGTATTGACAAAGAATTTAATACCAGCAGGCTAGATATTGATGAGCTTGCTAAAGGCGATAAAGAGATGCCACTTTTTTTAGATGAATGGTTAAAGAATAGACTTAATGCCAGCGCAGCTTACAAAGCTCTCCATCCTAAGGTTAGCGATGCTTCAGCCAGAGTCTTAGGCTCAAAAAAGTTAACAAAGATTAACATTTCTGCTATTTTGGCAGGATATGATCTTGGGTTTAATGATTATATGGTGGGTTTAAAAGAAGGTTTAGCAGCTATGAAATTCAATGGACAAACTGGCGAACAAGTGCCAGATTATAGAACTAGATTAGAATTCCACCGTATTTTAGGCAAGCTATTAGGATTTTAACTAACGAAAAAGCCCGATTACTTGACAGTTGGATTATAATACTACTAACTACCTAAAAATCACTATGGCAGAAAGAACAGTAACTTTTGCTGATTTAAGAAGTTTGGCAAGGCAACCAAGAATGGGTACTTTTGAAGCAAAATGCCTGGGAGAAGGATTAGATCAACCACTAATTACACCTCTAAGACAAATGGCTGATGATATAGCAACCTGGTTTAATCCGGCCCAGGGATGGAAACTGGTTGAGGTAGATTTTAGCTTTATCAGTCCATCAAGAACCAGTATGGCACTGAAGGCTATCGAACAATTAACAGCTCCTAAGACTGAAGGTCGTTTCAAACCGCTCGCGGATTTAATAAACAAAGCAAAAGGGGCCGTAAGATTTTTAAATAGTTTTGGCCATCATGCAAAAACTGTACCTTCGGCTCCAACAGGTAATAAACCTGAAATAGATTTTCTTGACCTTGTCTTCCATTTTGACGCTGAAAATCCACCTTTAACACCTGCTGGTAGAAAGCTTAATTTAACGAGCATCTTTTCATCAGATTTAACTAATGTTAAAAGGGAAGTTCGCAGAAAAGAAGGGAATGTATTTGTGTATCCGGAAAGAGTTGGGTCTATTTATCCCCTGGATACAGCCCAAAGAGAACTTACCAGTCCCTACTTTTTGGTAGCAGGAAGAGCACGAGTTACTTCAGTGGTTAACAGGCTTTGGGATTTTGGTTCAAGACATGGAGAGTATGATCCTAAAAGAAGTATCGCTGTTTTAGTATTTACGGAAGATTTGGGAGATTATTTGAGAGCACAAGAAGCACAGGAAGGACTTGTTGAGCAGTTTAATCAAATGTTTCCTAATACCCCACTTGATCAATTAGTAACACTTATTAAGAACTAATACTTTTTATCCATAACTTGTAGGAACAACTGTCAAAATTTCTCTTGTAGGATAGCTTTGGTATAATCCTTTCATGGATGAGGAATTGGATTATTCAAAGTTGAAGTATGCCCTATATGCCAGAAAGTCTACAGATGATCCCCAAAGGCAGATATTTAAATTATTGGTTTACCAAATTTAATTAAATTTTCTTTCTTTTCCCTTTTCCAACCCTTGATTTGAGATTCTCTCCTTCTAGCTTCTAAATAAGTTCGAAAATTCTCTGAGTAAACCAGTTCAAATGCTTGGTTTCTTTTGGTAAATTCGGCGCCATCACCACTCTCATGTCTTTTAACTCTGCCATCTAAGTTACCAGTGCAGCCTACGTATAGATGATTTCGTGGTCCTCTTAAGATATACACTTGATACATAATCTATTGCCCTTCGACTCACTCCGTTCGCTCAGGGCCTTTCGACTATAGTATACCTACCCATTCTTGTTTATGAGAATAGTCGTAGACCTTGAGCGAGGAGTGATTAACGACGAGTCGAAAGGTCGGGGTGACAGGAATTGGACCTGCTGCTTCTCGCTCCCAAAGCGAGCGTTCTACCGATGAACTACACCCCGTAATCATAGTGTATTATATCAGTAAATGAGCAAAAAATTACTGCTTATACTTCTTCTGGCTGCAGCTTTAAGACTTTATGATATTGGGAATAACCCAAAATCCATGTATGGGGATGAGCTAACTTTAGTTTATGATGCATACTCACTTTTGAAAACCGGAAAAGACCAAAAAGGAGAATCTTGGCCCCTATACTTTTCTATGGGGGGAGGAAGACCTCCAGGATATATTTATGCAACCATCCCTTTTACAGCCATATTTGGCCCTACTGCAGAAGCTGCAAGGGCAGTATCAGTTCTCTCTGGAATTGGAGTAGTGCTTCTAATATTCTTGATCACAAGAAATCTGGTATCTGAAAAAGTTGGCCTTTTAGCTGGTTTGATGGCCTCAATTACCCCTTGGGAACTAAATTTATCAAGAGGTGGATTTGAATCACACTTTGCACTGTTTTTAAGCCTTGCAGGCCTTCATTTTTTTATTCTGGCTCGAAAAAAACAGATATTTTACCTGTTTTCAGGAATATTTTTTGCCTTATCCATTCAAACTTACCTAACATATGTACTGACAATTCCCCTATTTATACTGCTTATTATATTTTTCCAGAGAAGGAAGTTCAGCCTATCTTCTACTGCGGTACTCTCCATTTTAATAGTAGTAATTTCATTCTCATTTGCAATTTACACGTCCATAAGTAGGGGTTCAAAGGATAGGTTTGGTAATATATTTATTTATAATCAACCGGATCTGCAAGATAAAGTTTCAGAAAAGGTTACAAGAGAAAAATCCTTTAGCCCACTTGAAGGGGAGCTGGTACGGACATTTCATAACAGGTATACGGAATTTACTAATTTATTTTTTCAAAACTATGTAGGAAGTTTTGGGTTGGATTTCTTAATACTTAATGGAGATAAAAATCCAAGGCAGAATCCAGCTTCCATGGGTCAAATTTATTGGGTAGGACTGCCTCTAATCATTCTTGGAATAATATTTTTATCAAGGAGGACTAAATTAACCCTGGCTTTACTTTCAGGATGGGTCCTAATTGGGCCGCTGGCAAGCAGTTTGGTTGGACAGCCGCATGCTATAAGATCATCTTTCATGCTTCCACCGATTCTAATTTTCATGGCTGCCGGATTATATTACCTGTTAAATCTTAAGGGGGAAAAGATTAGATTATTTGGTATTTTTCTAATTACTTTATTTTTAATTCAGCTTCCGGTTTTCTTGTACAGGTTTTATGTACTGTCCCCAAATTTAAATACACACTTTTGGTCATACAGTGCAAAAAGGGCGTCCGAGACAGCTTTAGATGCCAAAAATAAATATAACCATATAATTTTATCGGCAAATATCTCGGATATGGAGTTTGCATATCCTGTTTATGCAAAAGTTGATCCCAAGGATGTACATTTCCAAAATACAAACAAATATATGATTGGAGAGTTTAAATTTTATAAGTATGAAAATGTGCACATTGGAGCCATGCCTTCCGGCCGCATAAAAGAAGTAATGAATAGTTTTCCCGGTTCTGTTCTCTATTTGGGAACAGAACAAGACATAGGGTTTTTATATAATGAAGCTGTACAAAGAAACACAGACGGATCAGTTTTATTTGTAGCAACCCAAAAAGAAAAATAGGTGTGCGACTATATGATATCGCTCGAACATATTTTACCAAAAATTACTAACGCTTC
>JBBTSA010000017.1:0-48427 GCA_038064895.1 Patescibacteria group bacterium | reverse complement strand
CCCCAAGAAAAAGAACCATCCAAAGAAACTCCTGCAGCAGCCTAGAATTTTGTGCCGAGTAGAGGAGTTGAACCTAGATTTAAGCTAAAATTTATTAGGTGATCTGTTTTTTTAATTGTAATTTACCTTTGGTAGTTTTGAGAAACTTTTCTCTTCTTAATGCTTGGGATTTTTCTTTATATGCTTCATAGTAAATTAGCTCCAGTGGTCTTCTATTTCTGGTAGACTGTATATTTCCAGAATTATGTTCCTTAAATCTTTTCCTTAAGTCACCACTAAAACCTGTGTAATATTTACCATCCTTTGAGCTTTTGAGAATATAAATGTAATACATTTATTTGCCCTGTTATCCGTTTAGTTTGGCTCGGTACCCTTCGCCAAACTGTACTACAACAGGACTGATATTCTTTTTATTGTATAACATGGAGTGCCTGCACTGATGAAGTGCCCCTCGATGAAACGAAGTGAATTGAGGTAAACGAATATCAGTGCCGAGGGAGGGAATCGGACCCTCACGGTGTTGCCACCACGGGTTTTTGAGACCCGCCTGTCTACCAGTTCCAGCACCTCGGCTTATGATAAGCATTATACCAATTCCAGAGTGTAGTAAAAAGTAGCTGTTGTATTATATCCTACGGCCGTGGTATAAAATACAAAGTATGGCGAGACCTTCTAATAAGAAAAAACTAGTTACAGATTCAATCCTTTTTATTTTGGAGAAATCTATTGATGGATATTTGGCTTTTGATGATTTTATTCATAATCCAATGCTAAGTAGAGAAAGACTTAGGAAATCTGAACTTTCCAGGATTATGGAGGCTCTTAGGAAACAGGGTCTTGTGGAGCTTTTAAATGATGAGGAGTTAAGTTTCAGATTAACTGATTCAGGTAGGGACAGGGCTCTGTGGAAAAAAATGCAGATAGGAGACGAGAAATGGGATGGGAAGTGGAGATTGGTTATTTGGGATGTGCCAGAAAAAAGAAGGGCTGCAAGAGATTTATTAAGATATAAGCTTAAACAGTTAGGATTTAAACAGTGGCAGCAAAGTGTCTGGGCTTCCAAAGTAAATTGCACCAAACTTTTGAGGGATTTTATTAAAAAAGTTGGAATAGCGGATTGGGTAATGGTTATGGAATCAGATAATGTGGGGGTTTGATGAACTTCCCCCGGCTCGCCTCGCTCCGCTCGTCGGAGCGGGTCGTGGGACAAATGACAAGATTATTTTTCTAAAATCAAGTGGATATCTGCAGGTTTAAAATATTGTGAATAATCTGCATGGTGAGTCCCTCTGTCAAGAAGCGGAAATTCTGAGGGAGGTAAATCTCTATCTGGAATAAGAATACTGTCTACTGGAAAGATAGGTAAAGTATAGAAAGGGAAAAATCTTTGGTACAAGGGTAATCTAGCACACATTATAAGAGGATCAAATGCATACCTTCTGGCAAAATACATGGCATCAGAAATCTTGGGTGTGTAGTAAACTTCAGGAAGAGGAAATCCCCTGTGTTTTCTATAAAATACACCTTCCTCAGTGACAAAAGCGAGCTTTTAAAGTTCTCCAAACTAGTTCCAGAAAAAGCTGTAAATTTAAATTCAGGTAATCTCATAAAGGGGATTATAGCAGGGCTGGACAAACTATCGATATTTAGATATAACTAGCCATATGAAATCATCTGTTAGGCTTCCAGTTCATGTTAGGCCGGAAAGGTATGAGATTTTTTTAAAGCCGGATTTGGAAAATTTTACATTTGATGGGGAAGAGACTATCTATATGGTTTTGGATAAGCCTGAGGAGCAGATTACTCTCCATTCCGTGGATCTGGAAATTTTATCTTGTGAATGGGTACACAAAACCAAAGAAGTGTGGGCAGGTAAAATCTCATATAACAAAAAGCAAGAAACAGCCACATTTACTTTCCCTAAGAATCTGGAATCTGGAAAGGGTGAGTTAAAACTTAAGTTTAAAGGGATCTTAAATGATAAAATGCGGGGATTTTATAGGTCTAAGTACTCCATTGAGGGAGCTGATCATCATTTAGCTGTCACCCAATTTGAAGCAACTGATGCAAGAAGAGCTTTTCCCTGTTTTGATGAACCATCCCAAAAAGCTATTTTTGATGTAACTTTAATGGTTCCGGGCCACACTATTGCTATATCAAATACCATTGAATCTTCTATAAAAGAGCATGAATCAGGCTACAAAATTGTGGAATTTGAACCCACACCTACGATGAGTACTTATCTTTTAGCATTTATTGTAGGTGAATTTGAGAATATAGAAGTGAAAAGTGCAAAGGGAAAAGTGGTAAGGGTGTTCACAACTCCAGGGAAGAAGGAGCAAGGAAGATTTGCACTTAATGTTGCAGTGAAGTGTCTGGATTTTTATGAAGATTATTTTGATATCCCATATCCACTTCCAGTTTTGGATTTAATTGCAATCCCTGATCTTGCTTCTGGAGCTATGGAAAATTGGGGAGCAGTGACTTACAGGGAATCAACACTTTTGGTGGATGAAGAAAAGACATCTTCTGGGAATAAACAATGGGTAGCTATGGTGATTGCCCATGAGCTTGCTCACCAGTGGTTTGGGAATCTGGTTACAATGGAGTGGTGGACACACCTTTGGCTAAATGAAGGCTTTGCTTCCTTTATTGAGTACCTGGCTATAGACAATATTTTTCCTGAATATGATATTTGGACACAATTTGTATCCACTGAAATGGCCGATGCTTTTTCTTTAGATGCCCTTAAGAATACTCACCCTATTGAGGTTGAGGTGGGGCATCCGGCAGAAATTTCTGAAATTTTTGACAGGATTTCCTATTCCAAAGGAGCATCAATTTTAAGAATGCTTTGGAAATACCTTGGTGAGAAAGATTTTAGGGATGGGTTGAGGCATTATCTGAAAAAGCATGCCTATGGGAATGCTAAAACAGAGGATTTATGGAAAGCCCTGTCAGAGGTTTCCGGCAAAAATGTGGGGAAAATTATGGCTAACTGGACGTCAAAACCTGGTCATCCTGTGATAAGGGTACAGGGTTTAGGGTCTAGGGTAAAGTTAACACAAGAAAGATTTTTTATTAGCCCTATTTCTAAAAAAGAAACAAAGGATAATACTGTTTGGAGTATTCCACTGGATGGGCACATAATGGACAAAAAATCCCGAGGTTCAAAGCTACTCCACCTCCGAGGTGGAAGTAGAAAGTTAAATAAGGGGGAGGTGAGTTTGGTAAGGGTGGATTATCCGCATCAGTATCTTAAAGGTTTGGAAGCTCAGGTGAAGTCAGGGAAGTTAGGGGCTCCGGATAGATTAGGGTTGATAAGGGATAGTTTTGATCTGGCCCAGGCTGGCTCCGATTCAATCGGAGCTGGAAATTTTTCAACCGCACTGGCCCTGGAGCTAGCCCAAAACTATGTGGATGAGATGGACTACACAGTCTGGAGTGAGCTGGTCGGTCAGCTATCTGGCTTGGATAATCTGATTGCTTATGAAAGCTTTTATCCTAAGTTTCAGAGATTTGGAAGGTCTGTGTATGGTGTAATAACCAAGAGGATGGGTTGGGAGAAAAAGAAAAATGAAAAGCACACTGATACTCTTTTAAGAAGCTTGGTTTTGTACCAGTTAGGAAAGTATGGGGAGTTGGGGGTAATAAGGGAAGCGCAGGAAAGATTTAAAAAAGGCAAAATTGATCCTGACCTTCGGGGAGTAGTTTACAACCTGGTTGCTGAAAACGGAGGAGTAGAGGAGTTTAATAAACTAATTAGTATGTATAAAAAGGAAACTAATGAACAGGAAAAGGATAGAATAGGAAGGGCTTTGGGGCTGTTTACTAACAAAAATTTGCTTAAAAAAGCATTAGAGTTTTCCATTTCTAAAGATGTAAGGTATCAGTCTACACTGCAAATTATAGCCTCAGTTTGGGGAAATCCAAAAGGCAGATATTTGGCTTGGGAGTTTGTAAAAAGTATCTGGAAACTATTAAAGGAAAGGTATGCCGGAGGGCATTATTTTACAAGAGTTTTTGGTCCTGCAGGGGAGTTTACAAAAGTAACTGATGCTAAAGATATAGAGAAGTTTGTGGCCAAAAATCCGGTTCCGGAGGCTAAAAGGACTATAGCCCAAGCCTTGGAACAGATTTATTCTAATGCTGAGTGGCTAAAAAGAGACAGGGAAAAGATAAAGGCTTTTCTTCAATAAATGGTCGCTCGTCACAGTCAAAAAGCACCGTTCGACTAGTAATTCTCGGTCATTAAGTTATTACTCTAGTCTCACTATGGGAAAGTTTTTCAATGAGGTCTGCACGAAAAACTTTCTAATTGCTTTTGTGACTTGTGACTCGCGCCCTTAAAGTCAAACGCTCTTTGTTTCCAAGCAAAAACTATGTTAAAATTTTTGGTTAATATGGCATTGAATGTTACAGAGCTCCGAAATGGGACATTTTTTAAAGAGGGAGGTAATATCCTCCAGGTTGTAACTTATGAGCACAATAAGACCGGAAGAGGTTCTGGGACTATTAGACTTAAGGTTAGGAATCTAAAAACAGGCTCTGTTGTAGAAAAATCCTTTATAACAGGAGCAAGGGTGGATGAGGCAAATGTAGAAAAGAAAAAGGCTCAATTTCTTTACAGAGAAGGGGATAGCTTTAATTTCATGGATCCAGTTAGTTTTGAACAATTCTCAATTTCCTCTCAAGTTGTAGGTGACCGGGCTAAATATTTAAAAGATGGGTTGGATTTGCTACTTATTGTATCTGGGGAAGAAGCTCTTGGATTGGAACTTCCACTTAGTTTGGTATACACCATAGCTGAAACAGGTCCTGGGGAAAAAGGAAATACTGTTTCTAATGTTTTTAAAGAAGCTACCTTGGATAATGGGTTAGTTGTTAAAGTTCCTATGTTTATGAAAGTTGGAGAGAAAGTTAAAGTGGATACCAGAAGTGGAGCATATGTTGAGAGGGTGAAATAATATAGTAGAATGAAGTAATGAGTGAATCTTCAGAAAAAGCATTGGTTCAATATCCCACTGATAGACCACTACACCTAGAAGAAACTGGGATACCGCGTGGGATTCAAAATGCAGTGTTAGATTGTGTAGGGCTATCAGTAAAAGATTTGCAAAATAAAAAAACCTTAGATGTGGGAGTTGGGGGCGGTTGGGCTTTATCTCAAGCCAGGAAACTTGGGTTAAATTATTACGGTGTTGATCTATTACCGGTTAAGGAGAGTGAATATGAAATTCATGATCATCAGAAAAGACGAGAACAAATGAAAAGAGCGTTACTAAGAAGAGCTGAGGCAAATCCGAGTAGAGTAGTTGCAGGTGACACCGAGGTAGCTTTGCCATTTCCTGCTGATAGTTTTGATGTAGTTTTATCTTCTAAAGCTTCCTTGCTCTATGCAAGGAAGGCAGAGCTGATTAAAAGAGCAATTATAGAAATGATTAGGGTTAGTAGAGATCTAGTTGCTACTTCAGAAAGCTTTGATGATGAAGGAAACTTTGTAATTGGACCTATAAAGTGGGGATTTGATCCGAGTCTTCAAGAACAAAGTTTTAATTTGAAAGATTTTTTAGAAGATCTAAAAGAATGTGGAATTTCTTATAAAAGAGGTTGGGATTCTCCTGAAAATACTGAACTAATTAATCAGGGTTTATGGAACGACCCTTGGACACACTGGCTGCATATAGATACATCTAAGAAAAATAATTCTAAGTTTTATGAGAAAGCTAGAGAATTATTAAATGATCCTAATTATCCAGAAATTTTTTTAGAGAATAAGCCTACTAATGAGACAACTCCTTGAGCTCTATATTTTCTTTGTGATGTTCAAATTTAATAATCCATTTATCAAAAAATCCGTCTTGGCCGAGTAATCCATAAGGTAGTTTTTCCATATCATATGAGAAACCTGCTTCACAGGTATGTTCAATACCACCAACTCTAAAAGTTACTTTATGGAAATATGCTTTTTGTGGTTCACCTGATGTTCCAAAGAAAGTTAATGGTTTACCAGATTTTATATCCAAACCCAGCATTTCACCAATCTTTGCATGAAACATACAATAATCTGCTCCGGAATCTACTAGAACAAAATAGTGAAAATTTCCAGTAGGAGTTACGAAATCAATCTGAATTACTGGTCTCAACGACGATTTTTTATTAGGAAATGGATTATTTTCTGGATCAGTTGGGAATTTTTTGTATTTAAAATTCACTTAGAGTATGTAGGTTCCGTAATTCTTAGGTGCCTTAGTTAATATTGGATCCTCAATACCTTGCTTTCTAGCTTTCTCTAAAGCAGTCTTAGGCTCTCTTCCAGTTGCTACAACCTTCATTGAACCTGGATTTAATGCCAACCAAGTATTGGAATAACCTCTTAATATATTAGATAGGTCAACAGTTTGAACTTTCATAGATATATGATACCATATCTTGAAAAGATACTAAATTATATGGCTAAGAAAATCACCAAAGCTTTAATACCTGCTGCCGGGTTTGGGACAAGGTTTTTACCTCAAACCAAGGCCATGCCTAAGGAAATGCTTCCTATTGTTGATAAACCCGTTATCCAATATGTTGTTGAAGAAATAGTAGCATCAGGAATAGATAATATAATTGTTGTCACCGGTGCCACAAAAAGGGCAATTGAGGATCATTTTGATGAGCCTTCCGAAGATTTGGTTCAAACTCTTAAAAACGGTCATAAATCTGAAGCATTAGAGCAAATAAGGCGAATTTCAGATATGGCAAACTTTATTTATATCCGCCAAAAAGGCCCTTACGGTAATGGTTCCCCGGTTTTGGCAGGTGAATCTGTAATTGAAGATGAGCCATTTGCAGTTATTTGGGGAGATGAATTTATCCTGGCAGACCCTCCAAGGCTAAAACAAATGATAGATGTGTATGAAAAATATGGTGGGATGGTTATATCAGGTGTAAAGATAGAAAATAGAGAAGATTTATCCCGTTATGGA
Organism: Patescibacteria group bacterium; assembly: GCA_038064895.1. Lineage (GTDB taxonomy): Bacteria > Patescibacteriota > Microgenomatia > Daviesbacterales > UBA10151 > JBBTSA01. The sequence continues at coordinate 41,453 of JBBTSA010000017.1, read as the reverse complement.
ATAGCAGATTTAGACAAGGTAGATGGAAATGTCTATAGAATAAAAAAGATTGTTGAAAAACCAGATCCTCAAAATGCTCCATCAGATATAGCAACTCACGGAGCTTATATCTTGCCTCCAGAAATCTTTGGTGCTCTAAGAAGTCTTGAAGTTGGAGAAGGGGAGGAACTTTGGCTGGTTGATGCAATCAATCTTTTAATGGATGAGGGTGTGCCGCTTCACACAGTAGTTGTTTCAAACGGCAAATATTATGATACCGGGAATAAGCTAGAATATTTAAAGACAGTAGTTGATTTGGCAAGGCAACATCCAGAAATAGGTGAGGAATTTAAAAGATATCTAAAGGAATTAGTGGATAGTTCTAAAAGCTAACATTACACCCCCAACAGTTAAAGCTTGAGTAATAAGTCCCCAAGGTAGTTTAGCTTTTCCGTTTATTTCGTGTTGCACTTTATAAAATGTAGAAAAAGGGAATTTCCAACCCCAAAGTAAATACGGCATTTGTAAAAAGTCCCAAACCAAAGATAAAAACATTGCGGATATCAGGTAATAAGCGTCGGTTTTGCCGCTAAACAAAAAAAAGGTTAATACTACCCCTACTGTTAAGTCTAGCAGGGATTGTACAAAGAGCGTAAGCTTAGTTTTCTTTTTCCAACCCAGGCCAAAGTCCCAGTGGGGGATCATATCCAAAATAGGGTGGGATAAGGCTGCCAAAGGAAGACCTATTGAGGGGTTGGTTACTGATGCGGCGATTGCACCTCCAACCAAAGCATGTGCTGTTGCAGTCATGTTCAATAAGTGTAACATGTTTTGTCAATAAATTCGACTTCGCTCATTATTGACCCTGAGCGTTAGTCGAAGGGTCAATTTGATTCAAATCTTTGGATGTGGTAGCCTATTTGCTTATGCTTCCTGTTCTTTTTTCAATTGGAAAAATTTCCGTATCCTCTTATGGAGTATTTTTATCCTTCGGGTTTTTAACGGGGGTATTTTTGATTTGGAGACTTGCTCGTGCCTGGGATTTGAAGGAAGAGAAGATATTAGATCTTACACTCATAACTTTCCTTGGGGGTTTTTTGGGTGCAAGAGTCTATTTTATTTTAGAAAATTTCACCCTTTTCGGATTTAATATTCTAAAGTGGCTGTTGATTCATACATACCCGGGTTTTTCTTTTTGGGGTGCGCTTTTAGGAGGGTACCTAACCTTATATTTTTTTTCAAGGAGATTTAAGATAAACTTTTGGCAAGCTGCGGATATAGCATCCGTTGGTTTATTAGGGGGTCTTATTTTTGCAAGTTTAGGTTGTTTTTTAAGCGGATGCAGTCTCGGTATTCCCTCAAAACTTTTTTTTGCGATTTCTTTTGTTGGCGCAGTAGGGAAAAGAATACCTGTTCAACTCATCGAGGCGGCACTTTTATTTTTATCAGCAGTCCGCATTTGGAAGTTTGCTACACATTTTCATATACAGGGATCTGTTTTAGCAATCTCTTTAATCTTAATTGGTGCGCTAAACCTGTCTTTGGAACCTTTACGGGATGTTCAAAAAGGCATATTCTTAAATGTAATTTTAATGATTCTTGGAACAACCGTTTTCTATAAGGTAACAAAAAGAAAGATTCTGTCAGATTTAAAAGCCTTTCTTAATTTTTTACTAAGATTTATAAAAGATCCTAATGTAAGAAAAACATTTATTATCCATTTAAGAAAAAGCTGGTATAATTATAGAGTTGGTATAAATTGGAAGTTCAGAAATTTAGCAAAATTTTTAAGGAAGTCTAATACATTAAGGAGGTTAAATGTTAGGTTTTCCCATAAAGACTCTAAATACTATTAAAAGACTTTTGCTTCGTCAGCAAAGGCAGGTGGAGAAAAATATCAAAGAAGTGGAGGCAGATGATCCTGCAAAATCACCTGCTTTGGCTGAAAGCTCGGAGCCGGGAACTGATTCCTATATTGCCTATACTCATAATAAAATAGTGGTTGTGCAAAATAGCTTAATACAAATAAGCAGTGGTATAAAAAAGGCTTTGTCAAAGATGGGAAAAGGGACTTATGGAAAGTGTGAGAAATGTGGGCAAAAAATTGAGCTCGGTAGACTTCTAGCCATGCCTATAGCCCAATATTGTGTTGCCTGCTCTAAGAAAGCTACTTAAAGCAGAGCGTGACTTTAAACCAATTATTTGACAAAAAACATATTTTTTGTTATACTAATTTAAGTTTGTAAAACAAAGAAAATTTGTAAAACAGATAAAAATAGTAATACAATATGTTGCAATCAATAACAAGATCAACCGTTTCTAAAAAATGGCAGATTGTACTGCCAAAGAAAGCACGCAAAATCCTTTCTGAAGTTAAACCCGGCCAAAGCGCATGGGTAAAACCATTGGATAAGGAAACCTTAATTGTTTCATTTTCAAACCCAGTAAGGGAAGGACGTGGTTTGTTGAAAGGGAGAACGTCGCTAACCGAGACGCTTCTTAAGGAGCGAAGGGAGGAACAAGCTCGTGAAGAAGAAAAAACGAAACGCTGGATACGTCCTTGATTCGTTTGCACTTCTTGCTTACTACAATGATGAGAGCGGAAGCGACAAAGTCGAGGAACTTCTTAAAAAAGCCCAAGAAAAAAATATCCTACTTTACATTTCAGAAATTACTATTGGCGAAGCATACTATGTTATTCTTAGAACCCGCGGTATCAAGATAGGAGAAGAATATCTTGCAAATCTTCTCAAACTCCCTATTGTATTGATCCCTGCAAATTTAGAACAAATACTTGCGGCAGCGCGTTACAAAAGTAAAGGAGGTATTTCGTATGCGGATTGCTTCGTCCTGGCCATTGCCAAAGAAAAGAAGTCTACTATTATTACAGGTGACCCTGAATTCCTCCCACTAGAAAATCAGTTCCCTGTTCTTTGGATCGGATAATGAAACCTTGCGCGAGCTAATCCTTGTGCCAAGGCAGCCTTGCATTTGGCTTACTCCAAAAGTTTGCAAGAAATAAAGCCGTAACAAACACTCCTAATGCAAAAGCAACAGCTGTTGTCCCTCCAATGTTTGCATTCCAGGGAAGAACAACCCCGCCTTTGCCTGATGCTAATCCCAAAAGAAAAAGGGCTACCCCCAAATTCACAAATGCCCATAAAACATTCAAAATGGGTGATGAAACCCTTTTAAATGGAGTCATATGAGTTTGGCCTGTTATGCCCTTAATCATATGGGGGATTGCATTTACATAAAAAGCCCCTGCCAAAAAATACCAAAGAAGTTGCAAAATCTCTCACCTCCTTATTATAATTTAAGTATGGCCATAAAAAAAGGAGTTTGTCAAACACTGCAGATATGAATATATATGTGGTTTGTGGAGTAGGAAGCGGGATGACAATCCTGTCTGCTTTTGATAGTGCCTTAAAGGATGCAGGTTGCTATAATTATAATTTAATTGCTCTTTCTTCTATAGTTCCCCCCGGATCGAAAGTTTCTAAAGTTAGACGTTATAAAACACCACCGGAAGAATACGGTCATAAATTGTATGTTGTTAAAGCGGAATATAGAAGTGAAGAGGTAGGAAAATTTATAGCAGCAGGCATTGGCTGGTATCAACTGGAGGATGGGAGGGGTATATTTGTGGAACATGAAATAAAAGGGGAGACAAAAATAGCTGTAGAATCGGAGATAAATTTAAGGATAAAAAACTCTTTGAGGGATCTTGCCACATTTAGAAGAATTAAATTCAAGGAATCAAAAATAAAATCTAAAATTGTTCTTACCCAAATCAAAAATCACCCAACATGTGTTTTGGTTCTGGCAGTATATCAGTCAGAAGGTTGGGAATGAACTGGCTCTTCTTTGCCCTCCTTGCTCCGGCAGTTTATGCCATTGTAGTTTTTATAGATAAATATATTTTAGAAAAAGAAATTAAGGATTACAGAGGGATGCCTATATATAGTGCAATTATAGCCGGCATATTTGGGACTTTAATCTGGATAGGCACGGGATTCCCTTTATTAAGCTTAAGAGATTCTATTTTGATTATTCTTACGGGAATCCTGACAATTTTTGGGCTTGCATCATATTTTAAGGCTCTCTCAACTGATGAAGCAAGCAAGGTGACTTTTTTATTTCAGATGACACCGATTATTACATTGGTATTATCATTTCTTATTTTGGGAGATAAAATTTCATCGTTTCAACTTCTAGGATTTTTACTTATATTGTTTTCAACAATAGGTATATCTATAGAAAAAAGCTCAAAAAAGCTTAAATTTTCAAATGTATTTTTTTTGATTTTACTAACTGATTTTTTTTGGGCGTCAGCTTATGTATTATTCAAATTTGTTATAGAGACAAACTCTTTTGTAAAAGTAATAAGCTATGAAAGTTGGGGGATAGGAGTAGGAGGTTTTATTCTATATCACTTTTTTCCTTCCGTTAAAAAAGCATTTAAGGAAGTGAGCAAAGGGGTTGGGTCAAGGATCCTTTGGTTTATTGTCGTAAATGAGGGAATTTTTCTTCTTTCTAGATTTCTTACCTATTTAGCAATATCCAAAGGACCTGTTGCATTAGTTGATGTGGTAGGAGGAACACAGGTTATTTTTGCCATTTTGTATGGTCTAATTTTAACCTTACTTTTTCCTAAGATTTTTCAGGAAAATATTTCAAGGAGAGGTTTAACTAAAAAAATATTAATGGGAGTATTGGTTTTAGCTGGACTTTGGCTGGTTCAATAATTATTTGTGTGAAATAGTATATTTTTTAAGAAAAGTAGGTTGGTATCCGAGCTTGGCTTCTCTTAATCCTTCAAGACCTAGATCCTGTTCAATATTTAAATGTGAAGCACCCAGCCCTTTTAAATACTTTGCCATTTCCATGTAGATAAATTCATAAATTCCCTTATAGTCCCTATTTGCTTTTTGAAAACCATGATGTGCATAATCTTTGTTAATTAGCTCAAATATAGAAAAGCCGATTAATTTATTATCAACATACACACAGATAACTTTAGGATTAAGCTTTCTGGAGTGTTTAAGTATTTTCTCAATTGCCACTAATTCGTTTTCATTCACAACTCGCCTTTTGTGGTGATTTTTAAACCAGGATCTAGCAAACTTAATGATTTTACTTTGAACTGACTTCTTATTTAAATCTTCAATTAAAACTTTGTACTTATAGCTTTTTTGAAATTGAGTAACTTTATTTTTTTTACTGTATAGTCCTTGCATCGTAGATATCTTCTCTATAGATAAAAGGTAGTCAAAATTATCTCTATCTTCTTTTAATTCATATTTTGGATGCAGCTTAGATAGATCATGATTTTTAAAATTATGCTCAGGTAATAATCGGAGTACTGCTTCAAGATTTTGTTTATTACAGTAATCCAAAAGGGTTTCGATTGTGTGCTCAATTTTATTGGATCCTAAAAAGGTAAGAAATGATTTATTGGAGATATAATCTGGCATTTGTAAAACAAGATTATTATTTAAAGTTGAAATTTTAATTTGTGGATTTGTATTCCAACTCCAAAGGCTTGAAAAAATAAAATCAGAGTAGGGAGGTAAAGAATTAAGGAATTGATCTATCGTTTTTTTATCTTCTATGACTAAATACCTAAATTTTGGGAAAGCAGGAAGAGTGTTATTCATTGTTTCACGACTTGACTAATCTAATTATAGAGGATATTGTTAAATTATGGTTAATGGAATCTCCTCACTTCTAAAAGATAAATTAGCTCAAATTTCTTTAGTGCTTTTTGTCATTTTGAGTTTATGGTGGGCTTACATATTTTTTGGAGGTATACAAGGAACAGCTCAAAATGATTTATTTGGATTTGTATACGGAGCCTTTTCTATTTGGGGTGGAATTATTGGTTTTGGTGTTTCAAGCAAATGGGGAGGTTTTAAAAGCATAATAGGGCGAGCTATTACTTGTCTTTCTGCAGGACTTTTATTACAGGGGTTTGGTCAATACTCTTTTTGGTATCTTAATAGTGTTGCAAAAATTGAGGTACCTTATCCTTCAATTCCAGATATAGGTTTTTTTGGGACTATACCATTCTATATTTATGCGGCTTATCTATTGGCCAAGGCTGCTGGGGCAAAGGTTTCTCTTAAAACTTACCGCAATAGACTTCAAGCAATAATTATTCCTGTAGTAATGGTCGCAGTTGCTTATTTCCTTTTTCTGCAGGATTATGAGTTTGATTGGTCAGCACCCTTAACTGTCTTTTTAGATTTTGGGTACCCAATGGGACAAGCGATATATGTTTCAGGAGCAATACTTACTTATAGCTTATCAAGAAACTTGTTAGGAGGAATTATGAAATTCCCTATTTTAATTTTGATTTTTGCCTTTATTGCGCAATTTCTTTCCGATTACACCTATGTTCTTATGAAAGAGAGTTATTTTCCAGGAAGTTATATTGACTATATATATTTACTATCATACTTCATTATGAGCTTAGGTCTTGTCCAAATGAAAGTTGTCGCAGACAAGCTAAAATAACCATCATGGATACATATGCCCAAGCAATCAGCAGTATAATCAAGGAACAACAATCTATTATTGGGCCGGTGGCATTGGAACAAGCCAAAAAGGTTTCAGGACTTGAGGTCAAAGGGGCAGATGATGTAAAAATTACAGGTAGTAAAAAAGAGGTTTTGGGCAATTTAGTCAGCCAATACAGTAAGCTTTTTGGTCAAACATCTGTTGAGGTATGCAAAGAAGCCTTCCAGCCGTATAAGGATAAAATTCCCGCTTCCGAGATACCAGATATTTTAAAAAACTGACCCATTCGGTTACACTCAGGGTCTATGATACAATGATTGTATGCTATCAGAAGATAAGATTTTAACTTTCCTGAAACTTGAGCAGTTAGCTTTAGATATAGAAGACAGTACAAAACTTCTGGAACAATTTCTCCCAATAGTTTTAGAAGAATTGAATTTATCCGGATACCCTTATGTTTTTTTATCATCCCTTTTTATTGATGATGAAGGCAAGATTAAGCAGACTTTCTTTACAGACAAGGTTAACAAACAAACTTTTAGAGAAGTCACAAAAGCTGAAAACTTATTTCAGAATGAAACCCTATTTCAAAAAGGTAGTGAGTGGGAAATGAAAGTAATGTATGGTGAAGCAGCAGTAGTATCAGATGTAGCTTACTTTATTAATCCTTCTTATCCAAATTTTTCCCAAATACGCTCTTTGTTACTATTGCCCATACAGCACGCACGTAGATTATCAGGTATTTTAATTTTGGCATCTGCTAAAGCAGCAGATACAGTGAACGCAGAGGAAATAGAATTTGGGGAAATGATTACCCGTTTGGTTAATCTTTCATTTAGATTGCAAGATACAGAAGGTTCGCTAACCAAAATTACGAAGCAAGTCTATGAAATGAATGCAAAACTTCATCAACTAGACAAGCTTAAAGATGATTTTGTGTCTATTGCATCACATGAGCTAAGAACTCCAATGGCTGCTATCAGATCTTATGCCTGGATGGCGCTACATAAATCTGACGTGCCTTTATCAGATAAGGTAGAGAGATATCTAGTAAGAGTGCTAATGTCTACAGAAAGACTTATAAATTTGGTAAATGATATGTTAAATATTTCAAGAATTGAGGGAGGAAAAATTGAAATAAATCCAGAATCCGTTGATATTCTTTCACTTGCAAAAGACGTTGTGGATGAAGCCTACAACTCAAGGGGAGTTGAGAAAAATATTCATTTTTCCATTCTGGAGGAGCGTCTGCCCAAAGTTTTGGCAGACCCTGAAAAGCTTCGCGAAGTCATGCTCAATATTTTAGGTAATGCAGTTAAATTTACTGCAGAGGGAGGAAGTATTGCCGTAAGCTTTTTTACAGACGGAAAAGTTGTTGAAGTTTCAGTTAAAGACACAGGGCCTGGAATTTCCAAAGAAGATTTAGGTAAACTTTTTACAAAATTCGGAAGGTTGGATAACTCATATACAGCCCTTTCTACCTCCGGCGGAACGGGCTTAGGTCTTTATATTTCAAAAAGCCTAATTGAGCTTATGCATGGTAAAATTTGGGCATCCTCTGAAGGAGTGGGGAAGGGTGCAACATTTACTTTTGCACTCCCTATTGCAACAAAAGAGATTCTTGAACGTGTAGATCAATTTAGGATAAGATCAAAAGGTGAGGCAAAAGGACTTGAACCGGCAGCAATATAGTATAATAAATAAGTAACATATGAACCCAGCAAAAAAATTCTTATTTCTGAAAGAAAGAGGATTTTATGAATAATAAAATACTCATTGTTGAGGATGATCAGTTTTTAAGAGAGTTTTATCAGGAACTTTTCATGAGTGAAGGATATCTTGTTGATGTAGCAGTAGACGGGGAAGTGGGGTTAAGAAAACTTCTTGAGGGTGGTTATGATCTGATACTTTTGGATATAATGCTTCCAAAAAAAGATGGTTTGCAGCTTTTGCGTGATCTTAAGGTTCAACCTCCAAAAACTGCTAATGGTCCAGTTGTGGTTTTAACAAACTTGGGGCAGGATGCTGTTATTAAACAATGCTTTGAGCTTGGTGCAGTAGGTTATTTAATCAAATCAGCCCTAAATCCTGACCAGGTACTTCAAGAGGTGAAAAGCTACCTAAAATAGTGAAGATTATTTTTGAAGACGAGAATCTTCTGGTTATAGATAAACCCCCAGGAGTAGTTGTAGATAAATCAGAAACCCAAAAAGCAGAAACCTTGGAAGACTTCTTAGCCTCAAAAGGTATCGCCTTGGATCGTAGCGGGATAGTGCACAGGCTAGATAAGGATACATCAGGAGTTTTGCTGGTTGCTAAAACACAGAAAGCATTGGAGAGTTTGCAAGCCCAATTTAAGGAAAGAAAAGTCAAAAAAGAATATCTGGCTTTGGTTCATGGGGAAGTAGAAAAGGGTGGAGTAGTGGAAGGGGCAATAGTCAGAAATCCTGGCAATAGAGAAAAATTTACTGTAGTTCCACCTGGAAGGAGTCTCCCTCGACTTCGCTCGGGACAAGCAAGCCCACCTTCCAGGTGGCCGGATGGACTCCTGGAAGGTGTTAGAGAAGCTGTTACTGATTATGAACCAATGGAAAGTTATCAGTTTACAGGGGACAGGTTACAGGAAATATTTTCTGATTTCAATAAGATTCAAATGAGGAAACTGTCCACTGCAAACTACAATCTGTTCACTTTACTTCGATGTTTCCCAAAAACTGGACGGACACATCAAATTAGGGTACATTTAAAGTATATCGGTCATCCAATTGTGTCTGATGAAAAGTATACAGGAAGGAAAATGGTCAGGCTGGATAAAAGATGGTGCCCGAGGATGTTTTTACATGCCAAAAGATTAGGATTTTATCATCCTGTAACTGGGGAGTGGATGGAGGTAGATAGTAAGTTGCCTGAGGATTTGACAAATTGCTTAAAATTATTGAGTCGAAGGATCTATGGATAATATTTTCATACAACTTGCAGTTATTTTAGGCATTGCTTCCTTTTTAGGTTTTGCAGTTGTTAAATTTAAACTTCCGCTTCTTATCGCATATCTTATAAGCGGGCTTTTAATTGCAACCAGTGCTATTTTTGATCCAAGAGCATCGGATGTTTTACATTTTTTTCCAGAAATAGGAATTGCTTTTGTTCTTTTTTTGGTTGGGATGGAACTTGACTTTCGTGAAATCAGAAGTTTGGGTAAGCCTATCCTGCTTGCTGGGATTCTGCAGATTATTATTACAACCATTGCAGGTTCATCTATTGCAAGAGTTTTAGGCTTTGGGGATGTGGAAGCTTGGTATTTGGGTGTAGGTCTTAGCTTCTCATCAACAATTTTAGTTGTAAAACTTTTAATTGATAAAAGAGATGTTAATGCATTATATGGCAAACTTGCTGTGGGAATTTTACTTTTGGAAGATCTTTTAGCAGTTTTACTTTTAGTTGCTCTAACTGTTTCAACGTCAGTGTTTGGATTGGGTTTTCAGCAAGCTTTCCCAATTATTGCTCTGATTGTTAAAGCAGTTTTACTTTTTGGTTTGGCAGTTGTGTTAAGCAAATTTATACTACCGGGAGTTTTCAAAGCAGTTTCCAGACAATCCGAACTTCTTTTTATTACTGCTTTAGCTTGGTGTTTTATATATATTTCTTTTTCTTTACTCCTGGGGTTTTCCGTTGTTATTGGTGCATTTTTAGCTGGAATTTCACTGGCCAGCTCTCCTTTCCATTTTCAAATTCAAGGAAAAGTTAAGCCTTTAAGGGAGTTTTTTGTGACTTTGTTTTTTGTTTATTTGGGTACACAAGTTAACTTTGAAGATTTAGGCAAGGTCTATCCTTTAATGCTTATATTTACAAGCTATACGTTATTTTTAAAGCCGACTATCTTTTTGCTCCTTTTGGGAATCTTTGGATTTAGAAAACACACAATGTTTCAGACAGCCCTTTCCCTTACACACATAAGTGAATTTTCTTTAATACTCCTTCTTGTAGGCTTTAAACTTGGAGTTGTAAGTCAGTCGGCCCTAACTGTAATTGCCCTGTCTGCTGTTTTATCCATGATTGTGGCCTCCATTATGATTTCAAACTCCAATAAACTTTACAGGAAGTTAAGCTTTCTTTTGGACTTTTTTGAAAGAAAGAACTTCAAACATTTTATGGAAATAGGCGCAGAAGTTCAAAATTTGACTGGCCATGTTGTTATTATTGGGGGAAGAAAGGTAGGTGGAGAAATTGTAAAATTTTTAAAAAAGGAACACATACCCCAAATAGTCTTGGATTTTAATCCACATCAGGTTGAGGCACTTTTGCAGGAAAAAATCCCTGTGATCTATGGGGATATGGGGGACCCGGAGGTTTTGGATGGTCTCAATCTGCAAAATGCAAGAATGGTTATATCAACTTCAGCTTCTTTGGATGACAATGAACTACTTTTAGAGGAGATAGCTTCAAGGAGGATTAATATTCCTATTGTTGTTAGGGCAGATACTGCAGATGATGCTAAAGATCTATATGATGCGGGGGCTGATTTTGTAATAATTCCGGAAATTTTGGCAGGTGATTTTCTGGTAGAAAAATTAAAGGATCACCTTGGGGATGGGGATTTCTTTAAAGATAGGGCAAGGATAGAGATGGAAAGGTTATCCAGAAAAACCCTGGCTTGGGAATAACTAACCACCAGAAAATTAGCCATAAAAAACGGCCAATTCCTTTTTAGTTCGTAAAAACGGAAAAGCTTTTTGGAAAAGAGCAATAGACCGCTAATCGCGCTTGCAATAGACCGCTAATCGCGCTTTAAACTGTTGGTGGTGCAGATGGTCCTGCCGGTGGTTCACTTGGTCCGGCTGCGCCGGATCCACCCATTTCGCCACCGCCTCCTGTACTTCCACTTGAAGATGGACAGGAACATGTAGCATTTGGCTGACTGCAGCCTGTACAGTTTCCGCCTGCAGATGGTCCTCCACATGCCGGACAATTTTCCGCTGCAGCCGGTTCACCTGCTGGGGCCGATGGTTCCGCTGCACCTGTGGGTTCTCCACTTCCCTGATTACCTTGATTTGGATCGTCTGGATTCAAAAATATCACCCCCTTTATAAATAGTTTATACCATGATTCTTGCTTTGGTCAATACCTAAATGCTAGTCTTAAATGTATGAGCTGGAAAACCCGTCAGCATAAATCACTTGTTAAAAAAAGGACAAAGCTGGCGCTTGCTGTCTTAGCAGTCCTAGTTTCACTTTTACTTTTGTCCCAAATTATTCAATTTATCTCTCTACTTACCCGTCCGCTAAACTCTGAAATATCTTCAAAAAATTATACCTGGAATGGAGAATTTACCCTGAATTTTGTTACAAATACCAAACCCTTATCTTTGGTTTCGTTTTCACCACAAGATAGAAAAGTTACGATCCTGACAATTCCCGATGCTACTTTAGTAGATGTGCCAGGGGGGTTTGGTAAATGGCAAATTCGGGCAATACATCAGTTAGGGGGGGAGAATTTAGTTAAAAGCTCTGTTTCCCAATTTTTGGGTATTCCGGTTGATGGTTTTTCATCGCATAATCTGGTGGATCACTTCAGAGGCAATCTTTTTTCAGGAATGAAGATCTTGCCAGAGCTACATTCAGATCTAACCGGTTTTGAGCTGGTTCGTCTTAAATTGGGCTTGCTTCAAGTCAGGTTCGACAGGATTAATCAAATTGATCTTGAAAAACTTAGTGTTTTGGAAAAGCAGAAATTGGCGGATGGTTCAGAGGTGTTCATAGTCGATCCTATAAGGTTGGATTCCGTAATGTCGGATTTGGAAGATCCAAAAATTAAATCAGAAAATCTATCCGTTGCTATATTTAATGCAACGGAGTACCCGTTACTTGCTGCCAAGACCAAAAGACTTATTACAAATATGGGGGGCAATGTAATTGTGACGCAAAATGCTCCCAGAAAGGTAGAAAAAAGTTATGTGGACTTCGGTTCAACCGTAGTGGAAGGGGAAAAATCTAAAACCCTGGACCGGCTCAAGCAAATATTTGATTTAGGCTGCTCCAAAGATCCAAAATGTGATAAAATTTCAGTTGCTGATTTGGGACTTGCGGCTTCCCGCGCTCAAATTATTGTAATTTTGGGTGAAGATTTTAAGTAATACTTTTTAGGTTTCTTCATCTTCCACTATTATTTCTTCATCCGGGCTTTCGGCTTCTAAAGAAGTAATAACATCAACACTTTGGTACTGGACGCCATCCAGAAAGGATGATTGATTTTTAAAGCGTTTGCTACGGTAGGTTTCCCGAATCAAAACAGACAATCCGTTAACTTTGATGGATTTTATAATAAGACTATACTTATTTCCTCCCTTAATGAGCCTAATCAGGTGACGGCATATATCATCCGGCAAAACCCCAAGGTAGTATCCATACGGATCAACTACTATAATCTTTTTATTCTTCAAAACCATATCAACCTGCATACCGCAGAAAGTTTTAGATAATATCTTTGGTTCAGCCACCTTAAGAAGGGTTACAACTTTAGTTTTTCCAGGCTCTTGTAAGAAAAGTGCAGGTGCAACTTTGCCTTGGCCATCTATAGCATGATGATTCCCATCAGGTTTGAAAGCTTTAATAATCTTTAGATTTTTTTGGGCTATTGGATTATAAGGATCAAATTTCAAGACAAGGGAGTAGTATTTTTTGGCTAAATTGTTTCTACCAAGTTCCATATAGCATCTTGCTTGGCGGTTTAGGGCATCAGTATTTTCCGGATCAACTTTGATAATCTGCTTGTTTAATTTTAAGGCTTCAGTCCACCGGGAATCTAAAGCAGCATCAATTGCCAGTTTGTTGAGACTTGAGGAAGAAGAATCCATCTAAACAAAAGAGTATAGAGGTATTTAAACTAATTTGTCAATGTTTTGGGGAATATTTGGGAATAGGGGAGTATATAAGAATCTTTATTGTATCCAGGATAGAAAATGATAAGCTTTTTAAAGATTTCTTTGGAGTGTAAGTTTTGACAAAATTCGGCCATTGCATATTTTTGTCAAAAAGTAGGCTCCTTAATAAAGGAAAACTAAATATTTTAGTGGGGGGTTGAAATGGTAATACCTTCTAGCCTGTAACCTAAGATTGGTTCTCCTCTGGGAACTGCCAACCGCTGACTTCCACGAACGGCAATTTGTCTCCTTAAAGCACTGTATGTTGTTTCTCCGATGAGAATATCGTATCCAATATTATGCGCGGATTCTGCCAGAATATGCCCTATGCGGATTGTGTCTCCATAAGCGCCATAGTCAAATCTTTCCGGGCTACCTACATATCCGCAAAAAGCCTCGCCTGTGTTTACTCCCATGGTAATCTCAATGTCTGACGTAACATCCTTGAAACCTTTTAATGAATCCCGAAGCGCTAGTGCTGTTGTTACTGCCTGTAAAGGGTGATTAGGGACAGCAGCGGTCAGCCCAAATACTATTTCAACTGCATCTTGTGAGAATGTACGTACAATCTCCCCATCCAAATCCTTTCCGTAAATTATAGGAAACGATTCTTTTCCAAACGCATTGACAAAAAGTGTATCATCACCGGGATTACTGAATGCTCTAAACATCCCATGCATGCGGATAATAAGACATGTGACTTCTTTAGTAGAACCACCTGGTTTAAGTTCACCTGTCTCTATTAATCCATACGCTGTTGACGATATATATCTCTCCACTGCCTGACGAGAATTTCCTGACTCTCCAACTATTTCCATACACTCTTTATACAAGAGATAGAAATTACTGTCAACATCTGTGCTAAAATAATGCACATGTCAGGGCATTCTAAATGGTCAACTATAAAGAGAGCTAAAGGAGTTGCAGATATAAAAAGGGGACAGACTTTTACAAAAGTTGCAAATGCTATAACCATTGCTGCTAAAATGGGGGGGTCTGGAGATCCAAACTCTAATCCACGCCTTAGAATGGTCATGGAAGATGCCAAGTCTGTTAATATGTCTAAAGATAATGTTCAAAGGGCGATTGATCGGGGATTGGGTAAATTACCTGGCCAGTCATTGGAAGAGGTTATTTTTGAAGGTTTTGGGCCTTCTAAGGTGGCATTTCTAGTGGAGGGAGTAACTGATAATAAGCTTCGGACACTCCAGGAAGTTAAGAATTTATTTGAAAGATCAGGAGGATCTCTGGTAGGATCTGGGGCTGTTTCTTATATGTTTGATAGGAAAGGGGAAATAAAGGTCAAGAGTCAGAAGAGTCAAATGAGTCCGGAGGATGAAGAACTGGAACTGATAGATTTAGGAGCAGAGGATATTGAAAGTTTTGAAGAAGAGGAACCCCACTTCGCTGAAGCTTCGCGGGGCAAAGTACGAAAGTATTTGGTATATGTAGATGGTGCAGAGTTAAACAATATGAGTAATAAACTTACCCAGGTAGGGTATGGGGTAGAGCAAGCTGAAATAGTGCTAAAGCCAAACACATTTGTGGAGATCAAAGATAAAGAAAGTTCACAAAAAGTTTTAGATTTTGTCCAAAAACTGGAGGAGTTGGATGATATACAAAAAGTTTATGCAAATTTTGATATATCTGACGAACTATTATGATTATCCTTGGTATTGATCCTGGAACAGCTACAACCGGATATGGAGTAATAAAAATACCTGAGGATATTTTGGGCAGGAAATTTGAATATGGGATAGAGCTGATCGGATATGGGAACATTTTCACTGATAAGGAAAAACCTATGCCTGATAGGCTTTGGAAACTATCCAGAGAGCTGGATACTTTAATAAAAAAATACCAGCCGGATCAAATAGCTGTTGAGATGTTATTTTTTGGGGCCAATTTGAAAACCGCAATAGCTGTTGGACAGGCTAGGGGAATAGTCATGATGTCTGCGGCAAAGCATAGGATCTCTATAACAGAATATGCAGGGCTTTCAGTTAAACTTATGGTTGCAGGGAGCGGTAGAGCTGATAAACTGCAAGTTCATGATGGAGTAAGGAAATTCTTGGGAGTAGGGGGAAGAAAGAGGAAGAAACTTAAGACAAATTGGGTGGGGGGGCATCTCGATGATGCAACAGATGCACTGGCTATTGCTATTTGTCATGTACTTAAGATGGTAGGTAAGTAATAACCAAGTGTCCAAGTAACAAGTACCAAACAATGACCAAATTCTAAATTTTAAATACTTAAAAATTGATTATTAGAATTTGTTTGGAATACTTGGAATTTGGTACTTGGAAAATTGAATTTATGAATATAAATTTGAATAAGCGTCAAAAGATAATAATAACCGCTATCCTATTAACTATAGGTTTATTATCAACACAACTTGTTGATTTTAATCTACGCTTTAGATTCATAACAGGACTTGGTGTAGCTGCTTATATATTATCCCTTTGGGCTCTTTGGGAAGGTATAAATCTTACTAAAGCACTCATCCTTATGATTTTGCCAACATCTTACAGCCTAGCTGTTGCATCTTTTTATTTTTTACTTCCAGTTAGGTGGCTGACACGCGCTCCTGTTGCTTTTATTTTTGGGCTTTCTTTTTATCTTTTGCTTCTTTCACAAAATGTTTTCAACGTGGCATCAATCCGCACAATCCCTTTGTACCGCGCCGCCTCAACAGCAAGTTTTCTTTTTACACTTCTTTCCGCATTCTTTATATATAATGTAATTTATGCATTTAATCTTTTGTTTTTCTGGAATGGGTTGGCGGTTGCCACATCGTCTTTTCCGCTGATTTTGCAAAGCCTTTGGTCAATTGAGATGAGGGATAGATTATCTGCATCAATTATTATTCAAAGTTTTATATTAAGTCTGGTTCTGGGGGAGCTTGCTTTAAGTTTTTCCTTTTGGCCTATGTCCAATGTAATTTGGTCGCTTTCCCTTTCTTCTGCCCTTTATGTTTTACTGGGGCTAACAATGCAGGTGTTACGGGGCAGGGCAACTGGTAGGGTGGTATGGGAGTATTTGGGGATAGGGGTAGTGGTATTTTTGATAAGCTTTTTGGCAACTTCCTGGACAGGATAAGATTAATTTTCAATTCACAATTTTCAATTTAGATTATCAGAACAAGCTAAGGTAGAGGAGTGGGGTCTAAAATGAGTGGAGAACCGTGAAAAATTATAGGATATTTCGTGAAAAGAATCATTGATACAGTATGATATAGTTGATAGGCACAAATGTGGAAAACTATCGGTCTATATATACAATTGCTAATGAATAATACCCGAAGGTTTTGGGGTAGAGGTAGTTCCATCCTTAATAAAGATAAGTCAATTTGTTTAGACAAAAGAGAATAGAATGTTCTATTTTAGTGCATTTTATTAAAAGATGGTTATTTGTCCCCCTTTTCTTCCTTCCCTAATATATTCATGTCTGACAATGATGGTTATGCGACGTCAAGGAAGTGGTTTCAGGGAGGAGTGGTCTGGAAGCAATATTAAAAGTTAAAGGTCAAAAATCAAATATTTTAAGCCCGCTATTTTGTGTGCTCATTTTGTTATATTTCCTACCGAAATTAGTTTATAGTTATTAGTTCATATTTCATAGTTTCTTATTTTTCCATTTGGACTGTCCTGATAAGCTAATCGAAACATGGATTGATATAGCAGTTCTCCCCCGATAAGCCGTTTTTAGGGCCTTGCAGGGGCTCGTATTTAGATGACTCATCACAGTACAAAAAATCGTTCGCACTGTAGAGACTTGTTTACTTGTGACTTCGCCATTCTTAAGATTTTCGTCATTTACTACCAAATTTTTAAATATTGTATTGTTTTTTTTCTACAGTCCGCTTGTCGGACAATATTTAAAACCCCCTTGACAAACTATAATAAAAAATGTCAAGCTGAAACTATGGCTCAAATCTTTACCAAAAAAAACATCCTTAACCTCCTCATTTTAGGGATAATGGTTTTGGCTATTCCCCTGTCTATAAATTTGATAAGACAACAGCAGATTTTAAAATCCAGGGCTGCCAGTACTGATATTAAATTTTTGACCAAAGATGATCCGGGAGGCACTGATTGTGTTAAGTCAAGGGGGGGGAAATTTGTAGCAACTTGTGCTGATATTAAAGTTAGAATTACTGCTCCTACAGGAGCGGAAGCCAGGCCAAAGACAGCAGGGATAATATCTAAAGTTTATGCAGTGGAGCCAGGTTATTGTGAAGATGGCTATACTTTTAATGGTGGTGATGCAGGAGATAATAATAATTGGACATATACTGGATGTGGAACTAGTGTAAACCCGGGTTCTCCTGGCGGTGGTGGAGCTGCGCCTCCCCCTGCTGAACCTCCAGCTGCACCACCTCCAGCCGGTGGTACTTGTCCTGGGGATGGTGAATGTGGAGCATATTGGGGAACAGGCGCAAGCTGTAATTCTTCATCCGGCGATGCCAGAGAAGATGGTTGTTATGGCGGATGTGAAAGAGAAGCCCAGGATTGTGAAGGTGGTAGCCAGATGTGGTGTATTAATGCTCACTGTCCGGATGCAGCATGTTATGATGTCGAAGAAGGGGGTAGCGTTGTAACCGAATGTCCTAGTTCCAGCACTCCATCAGCCTGTATAGAACTGCTTCTTGATGAATATCCTCAATGCGGCGGTACTTGTAATGATACAACCTACGCAAGCGACCATACTGTTTTTGTATATAAGTTAGTTGATTCCTTATGCTATGTTACTTACAAGTGTGATGATCAGGGGAAAAAGCCCGGTGAATGTGGAAATCCTGGCCAAGCAGGCGGCACCCCGCCCGGGAAAGGCGGTTGTTGCAGTAAAGATGATGATTGTAATACAGCAGGTAACACTTATAAAGGTCAATCCACTGCAGGATGGAAGTGTAGCGATTCCAATCCTTATTGCCAAGGCTCCGGCAATAATGCTTGCAAAGCTCCTTCAGCCGGAATTGGAGTCACTAAGCCACAGACGCCTGCCGGAGGAAGTTTCGCTATTACCAAATACAGGTATGCTGTTACACCCACGGATGTACGCAGTGCAGCATGGAACTCTTTCCCTGCTACAGGCGGGAGTGTGGTTATAAACTATCCTTCAGCCAGTCTTACGCTGGGACAAAAACTATTCCTGTTTGTCCAATTTACAGACGAGAGTGAAAGTACAATAATCCCGGATCCGCCTGCACAAAATAAGGATGCTGTGGAGTTTATGGGAGAAGATCCGGTAATGACAGGATCCGCTTGTGATATCAATCTGGATTTACAGGATAACAGTTTACTTTTTAAAGTAAATGGTAAAAACTTTGGAGAAAAGGAATCCGGTTCAAGCCTGAAGGCTAATGATACTAGCTTAGAGATCAAGAGCTGGAAAGATGATAAAGTTATAGCAAGGATGGCAAACCCAACTGATACTTCTTCGGGACGTACTTTTCAGGTAAAATTGACCAGACCGGATGGAGCTACAGTCACGCAAGACTGCGAAGTAAACACTACCAAAATTACCTTGGGTGCCAAATGGATTTGTCAAGCACCTACTGCATTAGACCTACCTGATGTTGATTTATCTGTTTTTGAAATGGTAGGAATAGGCACTTCAGCCACTGTCGGAGTTGGTACAAGTACCCCTCAATCTTTTACAGTAGGTTCAAAAACCAGAGAAAAAGTAAAAGTAGAAAAGGGTGTTCTCAAAAATATCAAGGCCGTATTGAAAGAAGATGAGGATTATATTATTTGTATTGATGCCCCAAGAAGCGTGAGATCATGTTCCGGGGTATTTAGAGGCTCATCAGGCAATAATATTATTCAGAATTTTAATGTTGCATTTGGGAATCTTAATGACGATGAATGTATTGGCTTATTTGATGTGAGCGTGTTGAAGCAGCAATTCGGAAAGCTGACTCCTACCAAAAACTGTGACTTTAACAATGATGGTTTATGTAATGTCTTTGAGTTTAGTTGTGTGCGTAAAAATTATAATAAATGTGATCAGGAGGAACCGCAGTAATGAATCCGAATGTGGTAGTTAATCAGCAACCTATGCAAACTCAAAATCCCTGGTACAAAGGGTCAAAGCTTATAAAGCTAATATTTTTGATTTTAGGGATAGTAATTTTGGTGGAACTGGGGTTGGGAGTAAAGAAACTGCTCGTTCCCTTTCCAGCTTCGCAACCGTCGCTTTCTGTTCGCCCCATATCCGATGCCCAAATTAGTCTTCTGTCAGACAAAAAAGTTTATAAGTTAGGTGATAAGGTAATTGTTGATATTAAGCTTTCCACATCCGGCCATAATATTGCCGGAGCAGATATTATTTTAAGCTTTGATCCAAAAACCCTTCAGGCTTCCTCATCCTCATTTGCCAAAGGTAAAATATTTTCCGATTACCCTCAAATAAATGTTGATTCCCAAAGCGGTTTAATAACTCTGTCAGGAGTTGCGGGTCTTAATAAAAAATTCTTTAACGGCATTGGCAGTTTTGGTACCATCACTTTTACAACAAAAAGAAGTGGTCAACCAAGCTTGAATATATCCTTTACCAAAGGTTCAACTGCCGATACTAATGTTTTTGATGCTATCTCAAATGAGGATGTTTTAGGTAAGGTTTATAATTTAACCTTGACTGTACAATGAAAAAAATAATAGTTATAATCATTATAATTTTTATAACCGTTATATTAACCCCTGCGGCCTATGCCCAACAAGCAACCCTCACCCTATCCCCTTCCTCCGGAACCTTTAATAAAAGCTGCACATTTTCTTTAGATGTACTTTTAAACACCGGTGGGGCTGAAACCGACGGTACGGATGCAATAATTATTTATGATACGGTAAGATTTACCGCCACATCTGTTTCATCCGGTACCATATACCCTGATTATCCCGGAAATAATATTTGTGAGAACAATGCTCTTTGTCCAGGTACAGGTCAAATTACTATTTCAGGACTTGCAGCAGTAAGCGGCGGTTACTCGGGACAAGGAACTTTAGCCACAATAAATTTTACTGTCAAGGATAATGCTCCGACCGGCGCATCTCAAATAAAATTTGATTTTGATGCGAATGACAAGACTAAAACAACGGATTCGAATGTTGTGCAAAGAGACACAGTTTCCGATATTTTAAATTCCGTAGTTAACGGTAACTATACAATAGGTACAGGAGCTTGTGTTGTTGCCAGCCCTGCTCCGGGAGGAGCCAGTGGTGCAGGAGGAGCCAGTGGTGCAGTTGGTGTTGGTTCTACTGCTCCCGCTTCAACTCCCGGTACAATAGATGATGCTGTTGGAGGGAAAACCGGAACAGCCGAAGTTACATATACACTGGCAATCGTGGGGATGGTTTTTACTATTCTGGGAATATTAGGACTAGCGCTACTGTAAATTCAAATGAGTTTTGACTTATGTCCATCTCTGTCTTGATAACTGACTTCCTTGAATATTTAGAATTGGAACGTAATGTCTCTCAACTTACAATTAAAAATTATGACCATTACTTAAAACGTTTTCTGGATTTTGCTGGTGATATAGATCCTTTAACTATTGATTTGAATCTGATTAGACGTTATAGATTACATTTAGCAAGATTTATTGACGGTCGAACAAAAAAGCCCTTAAAAAGAGTTACCCAAAATTATTTCATGATAGCTTTAAGGGCATTTTTAAGATATTTGGCAAGAGTTGATATAGAGACTCTGTCTGCAGAAAAAGTTGAGCTTGGGGATTCGGATCCAAGACCTCTTAAGATTTTGGATGATGCCCAGTTAGCTCAACTTTTAGAAGCTCCTGAAAGTGGTAAGAAGGAAGGTTTGAGGGATAGAGCAATTCTTGAAACGCTTTTTTCAACAGGACTTAGGGTGTCAGAACTCTCATCACTTAATGTAAACTCTATTAATTTGGACCGCAGAGAATTTGGGATTGTTGGTAAAGGAGGTAAAGAAAGAGTTGTGTTTATTTCGGATTCTGCGGCAGATTGGTTGGAGAGGTACTTAATGAGCCGCAAGAACAGTTTTAAACCTCTCTTTATAAGATATCAAGGAAGAGTAGATCCAACAAACGGTGGTGAGACAATGAGGCTTACCCCCAGATCCATTGAGCGCATCGTAGAAAAATATGTCAAAAAGCTCGGGCTTTCTGTTAAAGCAACTCCTCATACACTGCGTCACTGCTTTGCCACTGATTTACTTATTAACGGGGCGGATATAAGGTCTGTACAGGAAATGCTGGGGCATGCAAATATCCAAACAACTCAAATTTATACCCATGTAACAAACCGTCACCTTCGTGATATACATAAATCCTTCCACAGCGGTAATAAATGATACTTGCTGTTCTCTTTACAAGTTTACAAGTTTGTAGTACAAATTAAGAGCGTGAAAACTGATATTAAGGTACCGAGTTTAGGAAATAAGTTTTTTGATTTAAGGGATAATCTACCAGGTGATGCTTATAACTGGAGTTGGGAAAGGTCCCCCTCGGATGTTAAATATCTGGTTTTGCATCACACTGCTACAGAGGATCAGACTTCGGAGGAAATTGCCCAAAATCATATAAATGTCAACGGCTGGGGAGGAATTGGCTACCATTTTTTAATTGATAAGTGGGGTCAAGTCTTTTATGTGGGTGATATTTCAACTGCCAGGGCAAATGTTGCAAATATGAATGAGCAAGTAATAGGTATAGGTTTAATAGGCAATTTTACAAAGGGGACAAATCCTACGTCGGCTCAACTTATTTCAAGTTTTGAGCTTTGTGATTTTTTTATCACAAATTTTTCCGATCTCCCAAATGTGAATAGCTGGGAAGCAGTTGTAGGGCACAAAGAGTTGCCCGGTCAAGCTACCATTTGTCCGGGAGACACATGGCAGGAATGGAAGAAAAAACTTGTAAGTATCCCTGGCAAGAGGGCTAAGTTACAACCGGATAGAAGTACTGACATTCTAAAGTATCAAATTGAAAATCTGCAGACATCGCTTGGTTTAGTGGAGCAGCAGCGGATCAGCCTGCAGGAGGCACTCCAGGAAAGAGAGAAACAAATTTTAGCTTTAAAAGGGCAGGAGAAAGATGCGGATAATACCTTGACAATAGTTCAAGCTTTGATTAACTTATACAAGTTGATTCTGCCCAGAAGGGTAGAAACACTTGGCTGATAATCTGTTTACACCGCTTTTGGTAGTTTTTATTTTTTCAACACTAAATGAGGCAATTATTGAATATTTTGTCGGCAATATTCAAGCTGTTAAGATGTATATTCCCCTGCTTTCTTTTGCATCAGCAATTATCCTAACTTTTGCATATCAGGTTAGCCTGTTTAATATTTTCTTTAGTACCCCAATCATAAACCCCTTTTTTGATTTTTTATTTTCAGCTTTTGTAATTGCAAGGCTGTCAAACTATTTAAATGACTTTGTACAAAAATTCCTAGGAAGTAAATAAGACTGAGGATTATATTGGTTTTCCTGCAAAGCCATATGTTAGGAAGTCTCTTACAAAGCCAATAAGCTGAAATGGCCAACTTAAAATCACACTGTAAAATCCTGGGGATAAAAATGAAAGATAAGACCATCTGTAATAAAGTGCAAAGAGTATGGCTATAATAAATCCTGTTATAAAATAAAAAATAGCAATTGTTGAGATAAGCTTTTCCCTAGACATTACTCCACCCTGTCTTTACTTGATACAACAGTTGCTGCAGCAACTCTCTCTCCCGGTCTTGTTCTCATTAAAATTACTCCCTGAGTTTGCCTTTGCAAAGATGGAACCTGTTTTAAATCCATCTTTATAAGCTGGCCTTTATTTGAAGTTAGTACTAAAACATCCATGGATTTGTCAACAGCTTGTGCAGTAACAATAGGCCCGGTTTTAGAGGTAACTTGTGCAGCTTTTACTCCTTGCCCCCCTCTTCCCTGTCTACTCCAGGAAGAGAATCTAGTCTTTTTACCAAGCCCATTCTCCATAATTACCAGTAGTTCATTTTTATCATCAACAATACTTAAGGAGACTACCTCATCTTCCTTGCCAAGTCTTATGCCTCTGACCCCGGATGTATCCCTGTGAGTTGGTTTTACTTGCGCCTCCGTAAACCGGATTGACTTCCCCTTTCTTGAGACAATAATCAAATCGTCTTTCCCGGAAGTTGTACTAACCCAGCCTAGCTTATCCCCTCCGTCAAGCTTTATGGCAATCAGACCGTTCTTGCGGATATTTGCGTATTCCTCCAAAGAAGTTTTTTTAACAGTACCTTTTTGGGTACACATGAAGAAGAATTTGGCCTGTTCCCCTTTTTGGCGCGTTGTTAAAACAGCTGTAATTTTTTCTCCCTGCTCGACATTTATTAAATTAACCAAAGCCTGGCCTTTGGCAGCTCTTTGGGTTTCCGGAATCTCCCAGACCTTAATTTGAAAAACCCTGCCCTTATCTGTAAAGAAAAGCAGATTATCATGGGTTTGGGTATAGAAAATATGAGAGACTGCATCTGTTTCTTTGGTGGAGATTCCCATGACACCTTTTCCGCCTCTTTGTTGGGTTCTGAATGAATGTGGCGACTGTCTCTTTATGTAACCGCCTTCTGTTATTGTTGCAATAGTTACCTCATTTTGCACTAAATCTTCCTCTGAAAATTCTCCTACTTTTTGCTTATATACTCTGGTTTTTCTATCATCTCCATATTTTTCTTTAATATTTGTTAATTCTCCTTTAATAACTTTTAAAATCTTTTCAGGGTGAGCCAAAAGATCCTCTAGATATGTAATAGTTTCCCTAACCATTTTCAACTCATCTTCTATTTTTTGACGCTCTAGTGCCGCAAGCCTTCGAAGCTGCATATCCAAAATAGCAATTGATTGAATCTCAGTTAATTTGAACTTTTTCATCAAGTTAACTTTGGCAACTTCAGCATCTTTAGATTTCTTTATTGTTTCAATAACGCTATCTATATGATCAACCGCAATTTTTAATCCTTCCAGGATATGCTCTCTTGCCTTTGCTTCAGAGAGTTCAAATTCGCTTCGCCTTTTTACAACTACCTGCCTGTGAGAAATAAATGCCTCAAGAATATGCTTTAGTGTTAAAAGATGCGGGACCCCATCTGAAAGTGCAACCAAATTTACATTAAAAACAGACTGCATGGCAGTGTATTTATAAAGGCTGTTAAGAAGGGCTTGGGGTTTTGCATCTCTTTTTAAGTCAAACACTATTCTCACCATTTGTTTTCTATCTGATTCATCTCTTAAATCTGCAATTCCATCCAATTTTTTTGTCTTTACCAAGTCTGCAATTCTTGCAATCAGGGTGGCCTTATTAACTTGATATGGCAGTTCTGAAACAATAATTTGCATTTTGCCTTTCTCTGTTTCATCAATTTCTGCCTTGGCTCTCATGACAATTCTCCCTTTTCCTGTGGCATAAGCTGCGGTGATTTCTGATAAATCATAGATTGAGGCACCTGTTGGAAAATCCGGGCCTTTTATGAATCCTAAAAGATCCTCAACTGTTACATCAGGATGTTCGATCATATAGATTATTGCATCACAAACCTCTCCCAGGTTATGGGGTGGAATTTGGGTTGCCATTCCTACGGCAATACCGGATGCACCATTAAGCAGTAGATTTGGAATAACAGACGGCAGAAGTATTGGTTCTTTTGTTGTTCCTGAATAATTATCAATAAAATCAACAGTATTTTTGGAAATATCCCGCAATAGTTCGTCTGAAATTGCACCAAGCCGGGCTTCTGTATATCTCATAGCGGCCGGAGAATCGCCGTCTATTGATCCAAAATTTCCCTGGCCATCAATAAGGGTATACCTCATGGAAAAATTTTGGGCCATTCTAACTAAGGCTTCATAAACAGGAGCATCTCCGTGTGGATGTAAATTTTTCAAAACCTCACCAACAACTGCCGCACTCTTTTGGTACCTTGCGCTGTGATGCAACCCCTGCCCATGCATGGCAAAGATAATTCTTCGGTGGACCGGTTTTAGGCCGTCCCGGACATCTGGCAAGGCCCTTGAAACAATCACAGACATTGCATAATCAAGGTATGACCGTTGCATCTCATCTATAATAGGAGCCGCCTGAATTTTACCAATGTTAGTCATTTATGGAAGCAAGAAAAAAGCCTTCCGGCTTATATTTATTTTAACATTTAAGAGTAAGAAAAACCAGGCCTAGTCATCAGGGTTTTATCTTCAAATTAAATCTTCCTAATGCAAGCTGGATAAGTTTATCTACAAGTTGGGAATAAGAAATTCCTATGGCTTCAGCTGCCTTCGGAACAAGACTGGTAGCTGTTAGACCGGGTATAGTGTTAACTTCTAAAACATAGGTCTTTCCATTTGAAACAATAAAATCACTCCGGCTGTAATGCCCTAAACTTAATTTTTTATGTATATTTTCCGCTATTTTTTTGGTAAGCTTTTGTAAATCCCGGGGTACAGATGGAGCATGGGGGATTTCTTTTGTTGCTCCTGAATACTTATTTTTATAATCAAACCAACCGCCCTTTGGTGGAGAAATTTCTACAACAGGTAAGGCCCTATTTCCTAAAATTCCAACAGTGACTTCAATTCCTGACAAGAATTTTTCTACAAAAAGTTCTAATTTAGAATTCAAAAGTTTCTTAACCTCATGATTTTCCAAATCTCTTTCTGATTTCAGTATTACTACTTCTCTTGATGAGCCCCCACTAGAGGCTTTTAAAACAGAAGGAAATCCAAAATTTAAAATGAGATTCTTCACCGGCAGAGCCGGTTCAGAATGACGGGATGGGATAATTTTCCAGGGAGATGTAGAGATATTGTTTTTATCACACCATTTTTTAAATGGGATTTTATACCAACCCTGTCTAAAACCTTTAGGATCACCGCCGACAAAAGCTACCTTCAGCTTTGATAAGAAGGTTTGTAAACTTCCTCCTTCCCCTTCTTCCCCATGAATTACAGGAAATACCACATCAAATTCTTTGACTAACTTTTTAAGCTTACCGTATCCTTTCTTTAAATCAAAAAGCCTGACTTTGTGCCCAATTTTCTCTAAGGCTTCTTTAACATTTTTAGCTGACAAAAGGGAAATTTTTCTTTCAGATGAGGAGCCACCGGTGATAACTAAGACTTTCATATAACAACTCTTTTTGTAGAGGCAGCAAGGTGAATGAGTATATCATAGGGAATGGTTTTACAAAATCTGGCTGTGGCTTTTACAGAATTTTTATCACTAGGATTAGCTGAATAAATTATAACCTCTTGTCCAATGTATGGTTCAGATAATTTTGTTATATCAATTGTAGTTATATTCATGGAAATCCTACCAACAATTGGGCAAAAGGCTCCATCTACTTTTACAAAACCTTTGTCTGATAGCCTTAAATCTACTCCATCATAATAACCGATAGGCAGGACTCCCAAGATCATAGATTTTTTAGCTTTAAATGTGCCGCCATACCCCACTCTGTCCCCTTTTCTTAATTTTTTAATCTGGATAATTTTACTTTTAAGTGTAAGTACTGGTTTTAAGTTTGGATCTTTTGAAATGCCATATAAAACAAGCCCTACCCTTGCTACATTATAGACGGTGTGTGCGTTGTACACCCCTGGGTCTTCGACTCTGAGGGATTGAGCCCTCAGGCTCAGACTCGAAGAGGTGTGGTAGGTTGACACCGTAGAGTTATACAGTCCATCGGAATTGGATAAATGGAACCATTTAATATTCACCCCTTTTTTTCTACAGATTCCCAAAGCTTTTTTAAAATTGCTAATTTGGATTTTATTTAATGCGTCTTTGCGATCATTTGCTGATGCAAGGTGTGACATTAATCCCTCTACTTTGAGATTTGGGTAGCTTTTTATATGGTCCAGAAACAGTAGTAACTCATCCAGTGGAATACCTTCCCTATGCATTCCGGTGTCAACAAAAATATGAATTCCACAACCTGGTTGATACTTGTTTAAAATCTTAAGTGTTTCTAAGGCACCAAAAACAGCATATGAAAAAGGTAACTTTTTAACCTTAAAATTTTCCGGATTTGTATAACCCATTATTAATATGGGAGTTTTAATGTTAACCTTATACAGTTCGTATGCCTCATATAATGAATCCACACAAAGAAACGGGGCCTTCGCATTATCCAAAATTTTGGCAACTTCTTTTATCCCATGTCCATAAGCATTACTTTTTAAAACAGGGGCAATTTTAACCTTTCTATTCACAGATGATAAATATCTATAGTTATAAATTAAGTTATTCTTAGAAATTTCTATTTTATTCAATGTTGAATATTCTTTCTTAAATATTTTTAAAAGTTTGTTTATCATTTAAATATTTTCCGAGCAGCAGCATTAAATTTTCTTCCTCTATCAAATTCATTTTGGAATAAATTAAATGAAGTAGCTGCCGGGGAAAAAAGGACTACATCTCCTGATTTAACAACATCTTTTAATTCCCTTAATAATTTTTCTAAATTGGAATATGGCCCAAAAGTTTTAATATGCAAACCGGGTTTGCAGCTTCGGATTAAATCTGTCACGTCTCCTTCCAGGAAAAATACTTTTTTAGCATACTTATTAACAGCTTTTATGTAGTTTTCATATGGAATATTTTTATTCATACCTCCACAAATTAAAATTACGTTCCCACTCGACATGTGGGAAGCTGTTTCAAGAGCTTTTATCCCTGCATCAGGAGCAGTAGCTGTTGTATCATTTATGATTTTGATACCTTTCCAAATTTTGAGAAGCTCCATTCTAAAAGGAATTCCTTTAAAAGTAGCAATAGAATTTAAAATGCTTTTTTCATTCACTCCAAAAAATTTACCAATTGCCAAGGTTGCTGCAGCATTTTCCAAATTATGCTGTCCTTTTAATTTAGGTTTAAAATTTTTAGATAGATCATTTACTTGGAATCTGATTATTTTTCCATTTAATCCATTTAAAAAATCTGGCTTATCCACAACAGGGTCATCGTTCCTAATAAATAAAAAATCACTTTTTCCTTGGTATTTACCAATTATTTTTTTGGCAGCAATATATTCATCCATAATTTGATAATAATTAAGATGATCCGGAGTAATGTTTGTGATAACTGCCCATTTAGGAGAAACTCTAGTTTTATCAAATGCTTCCAGCTGGAATGAAGATATCTCCAACACAACTACAGTATCTTGCTTAACAAAAGAAATAGTATCTAAAACACTTTTACCAATATTTCCTGCAAACACCGCTTCTCTATCATTTGTTTTTAAAATCTCATAAATTAAAGAAGCTGTAGTGGATTTCCCTTTGGTGCCAGTTATCCCAATAATCTGGGAAGGTTTTACAAACTTAAGGAAAATTCCCATATCCGTTTCAATTTCTTTGCCAGATTTTCTGGCATAGCCAATATATTCATTTCCAGGTTTTACAGAAGGATTTTTTATAATCAAATCCGCCCAATCAATATCCTCATATTTATGTTCACCTAAAGTATATTCAAGATCCGGAAAATCTTTTAGCTTGTCAATTGAAGATTGTAAAATGGACTTAGATTTTAAATCAGTTACTCTTACCCTTGCTCCATTTGAGGCAAAAAATTTGGCAGAGCCAACTCCTCCCTGGTTTAAACCAAGGCCAAACACCAACACCTTTTTACCTTTAAATGAGTTCATATTGTGGTATTATATCTTTTTCATGAATAACTCACCAATTGGTATATTCGATTCAGGCATCGGTGGCTTAACAGTTGCCAAAGAAATAATAAAAGTACTTCCTAATGAAAGTATTATCTATTTAGGTGATACAGCCAGAGTGCCTTATGGTACAAGAAGCAAAGAAGTCATTACCCAGTTCGCCAAAGAGTTAACAAATTTTCTTTTAAAAAGAAATATTAAGGTTTTGATTGTGGCCTGCAATACCATTTCTGCTGTTGCTTTAGATGAGGTAGAAAAGATTTCTCCAGTTCCTGTTATAGGAGTTGTTAAACCTGCTGTTAATAGGGCAGTTAAGGTGACATTAAATAAAAAGGTCGGTGTGATTGGTACCTCTGGTACAGTTTCCTCCAAAGCCTATGATAGTGAGATAAAATTATTGGATCCTGGGATTGAAGTTTTCTCAGTTGGTTGTCCTTTATTTGTGCCTTTAGCAGAAGAAGGGGTAAATGGTAAGGCTACAAAATTAATAGCAGAAGATTATTTGGATGAGATAATTAAATCAGAAGTAGATACTCTGGTTTTGGGTTGTACACACTACCCTTTGCTTTTGGATATTATCTCCCAGACTGTTGGCCCTACTGTTAATTTAGTTGATTCTGCAGAGCCAACCGCAAAGCAGCTCAAAAATATTTTGGAAAAGATGGATCTTTTGTCCAGTAAAAATGATCCAACTTATGAATTTTTTGTTACAGATGCTCCAGAAAGAGTCTTTGAAGTGGCCGGGAGATTTTTTGGAAGTGAGCTGAAAGATAAAATCAAGAAAGTAACATTATGAAAAAACCTAAATTAATTTCAGAAGAAATTATTTATCAGGGTTCATCCACCAAAGTCCATATGGCCAAAGTTAAGTTTGAAAGTGGAGAAGTGGTTGAATGGGATCATGCCCATGGGTCTGATGTGGTGGTTATGCTACCACTGGATACCAATAATGATGTTTATTTGGTCAAGGAATGGAGAATTGCCTGGAGGGATTATGTTTTGCAGGTTCCTGCAGGAGGTGTGGAGTCAAAAGATGAGAAAGGCAGGTTAAAACAGGTGCATAATGAACTAAAAGAGGAAATCGGCATGGATGGAATGGAAGTGGAAAAGTTAATAGATTGTATGCTGGCAGCCAGAACTAAATCCTTATTTAGTATTTACCTTGTAAGAGATCTTTATCCAGCCAAGAAAGATCCTGATCCTGATGAATATTTAGAAATAATAAAAATGCCTTTTGACAAAGCTTATGAAATGTTTATCTCTGGAAAAGTTTTAACTACTAGCTATACCCTGATTGCCTTTCTGATGGTTAAACAGAAACTAGCTCTTTAGCTAACTTATCTGTATCCCCTGCACTCATAAAGAAAACAATATCTCCTTTTCTAATTTCTGGTTTTAGTTTTTCTAGGGCATGATCTGTGGATCCTATATGAACCACAGATTTTTTACCAACCGCATCCACCAACTGCCTACTGGAAACTGACTCGGTATCTATCTCCCTGGATGGGTATATATTAATAATGTAGGTTTTATCTGCAGGAGCCTCCCTAAATACCTTTATAAAATCATCAAAAAGTGCTTTGGTTCTGGAAAACATGTGGGGTTGATAGACCAGCAAGATTCTGGATTTGGTAAACTTTTCCCTTGCGGCTTTCATAGTTTCCCTAATTTCTGTTGGGTGATGTCCAAAATCAGAATAGACTTTTGCTCCTCTATATTCCCCAATATACTCAAACCTTCTTCCTACCCCCGGATAGCTGGATAAACTTTTTTGAATTGTCTGTGGTTTAATACCTAACTTAAGTCCCACTTGATATGCGGCAGATGCATTTGATCTATTAAATTCTCCAGGGATATTTAAAGGAAACTCTATAAGATGTTTAGAATAATTTATAACTGTATTCCCACTTGACATGTGGGAAGCTAAAGTTTGTTTTACTCCAGGATCTGAAAGGTTAGCTATAATAGTTTTTTTAGTGGACTCCAGGAATTTTTTAAAACTTTCCTTATAGCTTTCAAAATCTTTAAAGTATTCAGGATGATCCATTTCTATGTTTGTAACAACAGAAATATCAGGATGAAAAGCCAAAAAATTATCATTATATTCATCTGCCTCAACTATGAAATATCTGGATTTCCCAACTCTATAGTTTGTTCCCCACCAAGGAACAATGGCTCCAAGTTCTACAGTTGGGTCCATACCGGCATCCTCCAAAAGTTTGGCTATCATGGCTGTTGTAGTTGTTTTTCCATGGGTTCCGGCAACAGCAATCACAAACTTATCTTTCATTAAATATTTTCCCAAAAACTGCTGCCAGGTAAGAATTTCTATCCCTAATCTCTTTGCTTCTGACAGTTCTGGGTTATTTGGGTCAAGTGAATAAATGGCAGGTGTAACTGCCAGGATATCAACATTTGAGCCGGCACCCTTGGGGTGGAAAGCTAAATGTTTGGGGCTGTGGTCTTTTAAAAGCTGGGAAGGTTTAAATTGGGTGGTGAACTCATTTTGTGGTTCTAAATCACAGCCTGTTACTTTAAATCCCTGTTCCTGCGCAATGGCAGCAGCTGCAGATGCCCCAGATCCCCCAATTCCTAAAAAATGCACCCTTTTCATAGGCTACATTATATGATTTCTATAAGAAGAATGCTAAAGGTGTGGGTTATTTTTAGTATATGATTTTATGGAATCCTCAAACCTGCTCTGTATGCAACTGGTAAAACTACAAAAGTAGATAAACCGTAGAGGAAAAAAAATGATAAGGTGTTTAAATGAAGTCCCATCTCATTTGCTGTCAAAGCAATACCTACTGGTCCAAACATTGCAACTCCAGAACCTAAAACCGCTACCTCAGCTCTTATCCAGTCATTTCTGGTATTTAGGACTCTGGATGGTTGGGGAAAAAGCACTCGCCCAGTATTTCCAACAAATTTTTCGATAACTTTTCTAGTAGAAAATCGCAGTGAACCTATTTCATGGAAAAAATTGCTGGCACCAGATTTGATCTTCTCCAGTCCTCTGTTTAATTCTGAAAACCGTTCCATAAGATTTAATAATAGCATAAATTATATCGAAAATGCAAATTTTAAGGGAAGTTATATATCCAATGTAGCCATTTTGGCATGAGTTTGGATAAATCTTTTTCTGGGCGGGACTTCATCCCCCATCAGCATGGTAAATACCTCATCTGCTGCTGATACGTCCTCAACAGTAACCTGCAGTAAAACTCTGTTTTCAGGGTTCATGGTAGTTTCCCAAAGCTGATCCGGATTCATTTCCCCTAAACCCTTATACCTGGAAATTATAACCTGATTCCCTGTCTTTTTTAAAACCTCTACCTTTTCCTCATCTGAGTAGGCATAATAAATCTCTTTTCCTTTTTGAATTTTATATAAAGGAGGCTGGGCAATATACATATAGCCTTTATTTATAATCTCTGGCAAATACCTAAAGAAAAATGTTAAAAGAAGAGTTCTTATATGTTCCCCATCAACATCAGCATCAGTCATTAAAATAATTCTGTGGTATCTTACTTTTTCATAATCTATGCTATCCCCTATTCCTGTTCCCAAAGCTATGACCAAAGCCCTGATTTCTTCGAACTCCAAAACTTTATCCAACCTGGCTCTTTCTGTATTTAATATTTTTCCTCTAAGAGGCAAAATGGCCTGGAATTTTCTGTCCCTTCCCTGCTTGGCAGATCCACCGGCACTGTCTCCCTCTACAATATATAGTTCAGAATTAGCAGGATCTCTTTCCTGACAATCTGCCAGCTTTCCCGGCAGGGTCATTCCCTCCAAAGCTCCTTTTCTAATTACAGCATCCTTGGCTGCTCTTGCTGCAGCCCTAGCCCTTGCTGCAAGAAGAACTTTTTCCATAATTCTTCTTGCCTCTTGTGGATTTTCCTCAAAAAACATATCTAAGCCCTCATTAACAACTTGCGCAACAATTGGCTGGACCTCCGCATTTCCCAGCTTTTCCTTAGTTTGCGATTCAAACTGGATTTTATCTGAATCCATTTTGATTGAAATTACCGCAGTCAACCCTTCTTTAACATCCTCTCCTGTCAGGTTTTCGTCCTTTTCTTTTAATGCTTCAATTTTTCTACCATAATCGTTTATGGCACGGGTCAAGGCTATTCTGAAGCCTGTAAGATGAGTTCCCCCTTCGGTTGTTGGAACAACATTTGCAAAGGATTCAACATTTTCAACAAACCCGTCGTTATATTGGATTGCCACATCAACATCTGCACCTTCCAGATTTCTGTGAATTAAAATAGGATCTGGATGAATAAGAATTTTATTTTTATTAAGATGTTTAATTAAAGTTGCTAGGCCTGATTGAAAAAAGAAATGTCTGCTTACCCCAGTTCTTTCATCTGTTATATGGAAAAATACTCCTGCTACAAGGTATGCAACTTGTTTTACCTGTCTTTCCAATTTTTCAAACTCTGTTTTTGTTGTTGTAAAAATACTTTTATCTGCAATAAAAGTTATTTTTGTGCCTGATTTTGCTTCCCATTTAAAGTTTGATTTAAAAGGTAACTTTTCATTTTTTGAAGTTTGGGTAACTTTGGATCTTGCTTTTCCTTTAGAGTATTCTTGAAAATATTCTTTGCCATCTCTTCTAACCTCTGCTCTTAAATAATCAGAAAGTGCATTAACAGCAGAAACTCCAACTCCATGCAAACCTGTTGAAACCTTATACCCACCTGCTCCAAATTTCCCTCCTGCATGAAGGGTTGTCATAATAACCTCAAGTGCACTCTTTCCAACTTTTTTATGAATATCAACAGGAATTCCTCTGCCATCATCTGCAACAGTAACATAGTCATCCTCATGCAAGGTAACCCAGATATTTTTGGCATATCCTGCCAAAGCCTCATCTACAGAATTATCAACAACCTCTTTAACAAGATGATGAAGTCCCCTAAGATCTGTACTTCCAATATACATTCCAGGACGTTTCCGTACTGGTTCCAACCCTTCTAAAACTTGAATTTGTTCTGCAGAATATTTTGAGGAATCTTTAGTCATTAAAGCATTAGTCTATCATAATTTGGACGGTACCACCAGCATTAAATATTCCAAAATGGCCCTGATATTTACATTTTGATTAGCCCACTCCTCTGCCTGTAAAAGTTCTTTTACAAACTTTGTATTCCCACTCGTCAAGTGGGAAGCTAATTTTTGGTGGAAATAAAACACTAAAGCATGCAAAAACTCTTTCCTGTCTTTTAATTTCTCAATATATTCAAATCTTTCCTCAATTGAAGATGTTAATAACTTATCCATATCAGATGAATAGTTCATAGTTATGGGTTCATGGTTCATGGTTTGGAGTCGAATCACCTGGCAGCGGGATAAAATGGTTGGCAGAAGCTTAACATCTGATGGAGCTGCAAGAATTAGTATTGCGCTTTCCGGTGGTTCCTCTAATGTTTTCAGTAAAGCATTTTGCGCCTCGTGAGTGAGTAAAGATGCATCCTCCAAAACAACAGCCCTACCTTTTGCAGAATACGGTTTTAAAGAAAAATGCTCCTTAATTTTTCTTGCCTCTGCAATGCCTAACTTTGAATCATAGGGGAAATACAGAAGATCGGGGTGATTAGTGGATAAATTAGACTCTTTCAGGATTTTCTGTATCTCTTCTAACCTTGCCTCAACCGATTTTGAAATTAGGAGTCTTGAAATCACACCGGAATTTTACCATAGCGTAATAGAATTGACACATGCCAGTAAATTAGAACATAATGTAGGTAGTATGCCAATAACTGCCCAAGGAAGCCAGGCTTCCCAAACTACCAAAGACCCTTCCATAGAAGATATTCTTTATAAGATGGGTTTTTTGACCACTGATCAGCTTTCACAATTAAAGCTGGAAAGTATTAATTCAGATCAACCGGTTGATAAGATTCTTTTGCAGCATAATCTGGTTCCTGCCGACAAACTTACGGAGGCAAAAGCGCAACTTATAAATGTGCCATATATAAAAATTGAAGGTAAAGCAATTTCTACAGAGGTTTTAAACCTTATTCCTGAAGCCGCAGCAAAAAGATACCAGATTATCCCGTTTGATATACGGGGCGATGAACTGTATGTTGCAATGTCCGATCCTTTAGATATTCAAATTATTCAATTTATAGAAAAAAGATCAGGTAAAAGGGTAAAGACTTATCTTGCCCTTCCGGAAGATATCTTAAAAGCCATAGAGGATCAGTATTCACAAAATCTTACAACTGAAGTTACGTCAGCTTTAAAAGAGGTTGCAGAAGTCAAGCCTCAAGAGGAAGTTGCGGGCCCTGAAATTTTGCGGGAAGCGCCGGTTTCAAATATAATCAATCAGCTTCTGGAGTATGCGGTCAAGATACGTGCATCCGATATACATATTGAGCCCCAGGCAGATCGCACACGAGTCAGATATAGAATAGACGGAATATTACAGGAGAAGATTCTTTTACCCAAAGATGTGCACGATGCTTTGATTTCAAGAGTGAAAATTCTTTCAGTTTTAAAGATAGACGAAAAAAGATTGCCGCAGGACGGAAGGTTTACTTACTTATACGGGCAAAACGAGATTGATCTTCGTGTATCCGTAATACCGACCGTATATGGCGAAAAGGTAGTTTTGCGTCTTTTGCCGAAAAGTAGCGCTGCCCCAACACTTTTGGAACTGGGTTTGCGGGGATCATCCGTAAAAAGTTTGGAGGTTCAACTCCTTCGGACCCACGGTATTGTTTTAATTTGCGGCCCGACAGGGTCCGGGAAAACAACGACTCTTTATTCAATTTTGTCTAAGGTGTCAACTACGAAAGTGAACGTGCTCACAATTGAGGATCCTGTTGAGTATCAAATTCCGGGGGCAAATCAGGTTCAGGTTAATTCCCAGGTCGGGCTTACCTTTGCTTCGGCGTTGCGCTCATTCCTTCGCCAGGACCCAAACATTATAATGGTAGGTGAAATCAGGGATACTGAAACAGCGGAACTTGCAATACAGGCGGCATTAACAGGCCATCAGGTATTTTCAACTCTGCACACCACTTCGGCCGCAGGTGCCCTTCCCAGACTTTTGGATATGGGAGTTGAACCGTTTCTTTTAGCATCCGCCCTAAACGGTGTGGTAGGACAAAGAGTTGTACGCAAGATTTGTCAGCGCTGCAGGGTAGAATTTAGTGCACCCACAGAAGTTTTGGAAAATATAAAGTCAGTATTGGGAAAGCTTCTTCCCTCTTCTATGCAGGGGGTCAATATTAAGCTTTTTAAAGGGCAGGGATGTAATTTTTGCGCCCAAACAGGATATTTGGGAAGAACAGGCATATTTGAAGTTTTAGCCGTGACAGATACGGTTACAAGGCTCATTTTGGAGCACTCCTCATCCTCCTCATTTGAGAAAGCGGGCATAGATGCCGGCATGCTTACTTTGAAGCAGGATGGATACCTTAAAGTACTTGAAGGTATTACAACTATGGAGGAGGTACTAAGGGTAGCGCAGGATTAATGAACATAAACCAGCTTTTAGAACTTACAATTCAAAGGAATGCTTCTGACCTGCATCTTTCTGTAGGTTTTCCTCCAACAATTCGCGTCCATGGCGAATTAATGCCTGTACCGGGAGAAGGATCGATTACTCCCGAACAAATTGAAAGTTTAACTTCGCAAATTTTAACAAAAGAACAGCAAGATGTTTTTACAAAAAATTTAGAGCTTGATTTTTCATTTGAGATTGAGAATAAAGCCCGATTTAGGGCCAACATATACAGGCAAAAGGGCTACCTTGCAGTAGCCTTAAGACTTATACCGTTTAGAATTCCCGAACTTGAAAGTCTTGGATTTCCCCGGGTTTGTCTAAAGCTTACGGCACTTAACCAGGGCTTCTGTCTGGTTACCGGTCCAACAGGTCATGGAAAATCTACAACTTTGGCCGCTTTTATTCAAAAGATTAATCAACAAAGAGCCGCGCATATTATCACTATTGAGGATCCGATAGAATATGTTTACCCGCCGGGTCGGTCGATCATTGACCAAAGAGAGATGTACAAAGATACAAAAACCTGGGGAGGAGCTTTGCGTTCCGTATTAAGGGAGGATCCCGATGTAGTGCTGATTGGCGAAATGAGGGATTTAGAGACTATATCATCAGCCATGACTATTGCGGAAACAGGTCATCTGGTTTTTGCAACCCTGCACACCAATTCGGCAGCACAATCTTTTGACCGTATTATTGATGTTTTCCCCCAAATTCAGCAGCCGCAGATAAGACTTCAGCTTGCGGCAACTTTAGAATCCATTTTTTCCTTAAGACTTATTCCGACTATTGAACCCGGCAGGGTTTTAGCTTGTGAGGTTTTATTCGCAACACCGGCAGTAAGAAACGTTATAAGAGAGGGAAAATCCTACTTGATTGATAATATTATTGAAACTTCGGCAGAATACGGAATGCAAAGCTTGGAGGGTTCACTTGCAAATTTAGTCAGAGCAGGTAAAGTGTCCGAAGAAGTAGCTTTAAAGTATGCACTGCGGCCGGAGCTTTTAAATAAGTTATTAAAATAATGGCTGATTTTGTCTATACAGCAAAAGATACAAACGGTAGTGATCTTTCAGGAGATATCCAGGCATCGGATGTAAGGGTTGCAGCGCAGAATTTAAGAAAAAGGGGCTTAATAGTAATTTCCATTAACTTAAAGCATCCCCCGTCCTTTGAAATATTAAACCGCTTTTTTTCGCGAGTCGGTTTTGGCGAACTTGTAATTTTAACCCGCCAGCTTGCAACTATGGTTTCATCCGGACTTGTACTTTCCGAAGCAATAGATATTTTGGAGGAACAGCAAGGCAATAAAACTTTAAAAAATGCTTTGACCGCAGTATCGGCGGATATTAAAGGAGGGCTAACTTTGGCTCAATCTTTGGGCAAGTTCCCAACCATCTTCCCGCGGCTTTATACTAATCTTATTAAAGCAGGAGAAGCATCGGGAAAGCTTGATGCGGTGCTGCTTCAGATGGCAGAAGGTTTGGAGAAAGAACGTGAATTTAAAGCAAGAGTGAAGGGAGCGATGATTTATCCTGTGGTTGTAATCTCTATGATGATTCTTGTCATCATAATAATGATGGTATTTGTTATCCCGAAACTTGTATCTTTGTATGCACAATCAGACATAGAGCTTCCGCTACCAACAAGAGTATTGATTTTTACATCTTTTGCATTTACACACTTTTGGTGGGCTGGAATTTTGGCTGTGATTGGAGCATTTGTGATAGTTCGGAAGTGGAATAAAACAGAAGAAGGCAAAGCCTTTTTGGGGCAATTGATGTTAAGAATACCTATTTTGGGTAAAGTTGTAACTAATGTTACTTTAACAAATTTTACCCGTACTTTCGGACTTTTAACATCAGCCGGTATTCCTTTACTTGAGTCCATAAGTATAGTTGGGGATTTATCAGATAACCCCGTTTTCAAAAAGGCTCTAAAGGACGCGCGTACGGGAGTTGAGCGAGGGCTTCCCTTTTCGGTACTTTTAACCTCATCTGTTTTTCCCAAAATTGTCCCTCAAATGCTAAGGGTTGGTGAGGAAACAGGCAAAGTAGATGAGATATTTTTTAAGCTTGCGGATTATTTTGAATCGGAATCAGACCATCTTTTGAAAAATCTTACTGTTGCAATAGAGCCAATTATTCTTGTAATTTTGGGAATCGGGGTTGCATTTTTGGTAATATCCATAATTTTGCCAATATACAAGTTGACAACATCATTTTAGTATGCATACAATGAATAAAAGAGGGGGTGAAGAAATTTTGAAAAAATCTGCTCAAGTTCTAAATTCAGGTTTTACCCTGGTAGAACTTTTGGTAGTTATTGCAATTATTGCCATTTTGGCAGCGGTTGTAGTTTTAATCATTAATCCTTTAGAGCTTACAAGAAGAGGTAGGGATGCAGCAAGGCTTACTGATTTAGCTAATTTACAGAATGCCATTAATGTAGCGGTGCAGGAATCAACAGGTTCCGGAGCGGTGGCTGTGCTTTGTAAAACTCAAGGTTCATATCCTTGTAATGGTTCAAGCCACACTGGAACTAGGGTTTCTGATGGAACTGGTTGGGCAAAAACAGATCTTTCCAGCCAAAAGAGTGTTTCAGTTCCAACCTTGCCAATAGATCCGGTTAATAGTGCAACCTATCATTATACATATTGTGCTGATAGTGATGCTTGGGAAATAGATACAGTTTTGGAGTCTGATCAGCAAAAACCTAAGATGAAAAATGATGGTGGGAATGAGAATGCAGAAGATACAACAGGTCGTTATGAAGTTGGGTCTAAGTTAACCTTGATAGCTGTTTCAGGTGGTTCATGTACATATTAGGATTTATTCTGGGAACAGTTTTAGGAAGTCTTGTTAAGGCATTGGCTGATCGGAGTTTAACTAACAAAACGTTTCGGGGAAGGTCGTACTGCCCGCAGTGCAAACATAAATTGCAGTGGTACGACCTTCTTCCTATTATTTCCTATTTACTTTTAAGAGGCAGATGTAGGTATTGTGGTGATCGGATTTCAGTAGAGTATTTTCTGGTTGAGGTTGTGATGGGACTTCTGATAGGATATCTTTTCTTCCAAGGTTTTGACAAAATAATGCAATGGCCTTATCTTGTCAATTTTCAGTTTACTATTTCTCTTTTGGATCTCCTTTTTAAAACTTTCTTTATATCAGTTTTGGTTGTACTTTTTTTAACTGATATTAAGAGAATGTTTATTCCGGACAGAATTATTCTTCCTTCTATTGTTATTGCGACAATTTTTTTGCTTTTAACTACTTTATATAAAATAGGCTATTTATATTACTTTCTTTCTCAAAGTCGTATAGGTCAACTGCTTTTACCTCCGCACAGCGATTATTTTAGAAATCATGCCATAAGGACCGCAGAGCCTTTAATATATTCCATAGTGGCAGCTATTCTAATAGGAGGATTTTTTTGGCTTTTGATTATAATTACTAAGGGAAAAGGCATGGGAGGTGGGGATGTTAAATTAGGAGCCCTGATGGGCCTTGTTTTGGGCTCCCCCCTATCTTTAGTTGCTCTCATGATCTCATTTTTATTAGGAGCTTTGATCTCGGTAGTTTTACTTACTTTGGGCAAAAAGCATTTTGGAGAATCTATCCCATTTGGGCCGTTTTTGGTTTCAGGAAGTCTGGTAACACTTTTTTGGGGAAATAACATTTTTGAGTGGTATTTACATTTTAGCTTTAAAATGGGGTATTGACAATAAATTTTGGTTATGGGAATAATAATTACAGAATAAAAATTAATGAAAAAATTCCTGCCCGCTTCTGGATTTACCCTTATTGAACTTCTGGTTGTGATTGCCATTCTTGCAATACTTGCTGTAATGGGCTTTGCAGCTTTTGGAGGTTTAGCAGGAAGAGGTAATGATGGTAGAAGAGCAGCTGATATTAAGGCTTTTACTGATGCCATGGAGGTAGTAAGGGCTAAGGCTAATGCTAGCGTTTATACAGCTCCTGCTGCTACAGATTTTGCCGGAGGTACCTTCCCTAAGGAACCAACAAGTAGAACACCAAAATATTGTTATTTGGATTCAACTACAGCGGCAGTGGCTAATCCTACTCTTGCTAGTTGGGGTAGTGCTACGCCGACAGCCTGTCCTACTAATTGGGCAAACGTTGATGGTGTAGTTCCTACAGTAACAGCTAATGCTATCTACTTTAAGTTCTGTACAATAAATGAGGCTGGTAGTACAAATACTATAGCTGCTAATGCTGCCGTAATCTGCCAGGGCAGCAGACAATAATCCCTCTTTAATATTTGGTTCTGATTGACATCCTTAAAAATCTGGTTTTACTCTTATTACCTCTTATGCCCAAACAGGTTCTCCTGCATATTATTGCAGCGCTCGTCAGCAATAAGCTCGTCAGCAATAAGCTCGTCAGCAATAAGAAGGATTATATTGTTTTCATTTAAGAATTTTGCTAAGATATATTTGTTATGAAAAAAGTAAATGTCTCTACAAAACATATGGGTAAGTTTGCTGGGAAATGGGTGGCAATTGATTCTCAAAAAAATCTGATTATTGCTGTAGGAGAAACCCTGCATGATATCGCTCCCTATGTTACAGGCAAAGTAGGTGATACGAAAAAAATCAAGGCAGCAGCTTTTAAAGTCCCTTATAAGGATGAAGTGGCAGACGAATTAGGCATTAAGATTGAAAAAGGTGA
Organism: Patescibacteria group bacterium; assembly: GCA_038064895.1. GTDB lineage: Bacteria > Patescibacteriota > Microgenomatia > Daviesbacterales > UBA10151 > JBBTSA01. The sequence goes on along the minus strand of JBBTSA010000017.1, from coordinate 149 downwards.
GGGAATTTACCTTGGTGGTGTTGGAGGAAGAATTAAGGGATATATCCACAAACTGAATGTTGAGATTGCAGGAAAAAAATTTAATTGTCCAATCGTTTTCTCTAGGGAGTATCTTGTTTCCTTTAATCTATTAGGTAGAGACTCATTCT
>JBBTSA010000016.1:0-1491 GCA_038064895.1 Patescibacteria group bacterium | reverse complement strand
ACAAAATCAGGATGTGTTAAAGGATCTCCAACAGAATCTAAAAATATCTGCACATCATTACCTTTAAATTTAACAACTTCCTTTACTGATTCTAATAAATAATCAATATCCACAACATAGTTAGTAGAGTGTTTAGTAGAATATGGACCTCCGTCAGTGCTACAGAATTGACAATTCATATTGCAGATTGTGGTACAACGAACTTGAAGAATATTGCTGCCTCGATCAATACATCCAAATGGCAGTGCCCCCAGGAGGGGTATTCCACTCTCCTTAGTAATTCTAATTAATTTTTTTTTCTGAGGTTCCAATGTTATTAATTTTAATTTCATAGAACTAGTACTCTATCTTCCTTTTGGTAGTAGCTTGTATCCTACCACTTACTAAAGGTTCTCCATTTTGGATGCATAATGCATCAAGAGTATACCCGAAACCAAGACCTCTTCTTGTCATATCTCTTATTGGTCTAGCCTCATAGAAATCAATTTTAACAGAACTAGAATCTCCAGGATTACTTAAATAATGTGTTTTATGATAATTAAATTCCATATCCCTATTTATACCCTCAGGTATACCATTAGGTCCAAGAGTCTTTTTTAACATTGAAGCAACTATTAAAGCTATTGGATAAGTCCATGGTATCTGTTCTCTAGGAGGCTCTCCCACACTGGTATAGAACCAATCTAATTCCTTCCTATTAAAAGTATACTCGTCTGTCCAACGAAAAAGAGGGTCACCTTCTATACTTGGTTTTGGTATTGGCATAGACCTTCTTAAATATGCAACTAGTCCTATTCCGAGTGGACCACTCCTTTTTCCAATTCTTCCCTCAATTATTAAATCAGCTCCCTGATCTAACTCTCTATGTTTTATGACCTGCCAATATACATTGTCACCAGGATGTATCCACTTTTTAAACCTAATATTACTACCAACAAATTTCAAATCAAGATTCCATCTATCATTAATAACTACCAATGCTTCATTTATATATTCTTCACCAAGAGCTGCCAATTGCACACCAGGTACAACTTTCTTCTCTTCTGGTAGACATAGTATCTCTTTTGCAATATATGCTGATCTATGAATTGGATTATTATCATGTGTCACAACACAAAAAGAATCCACATCACAATCACTGATTCTAACTTGCGCTCTTTTACTGGCAATAGTGTCATTTAATAAAAATTCAATAGGAGGTGTCCCTCTCTCAATTTTTCTTCCAAAAAGCCTACTTAGTGTTTCACGAAAGCCATCCCAACTATATGGAGCACTTTCTTGCGGATTTATTGTAATCTCTGCCATTTTTTTATTGAAATAAATTCATTTTTAGTTTAAATCTACAAACTATATATACCCCTCTCCATAAAAACTTTACTAGTTCTTACAGCAACACCTTTCTCTTTTTCTAATATCTCTTCTGAAGTCATTTCAGCTTCTCCTATACAAATTAATTCATTTTTTAATGTAAAAATAGCTACAAAATCCCCT
>JBBTSA010000015.1:0-24618 GCA_038064895.1 Patescibacteria group bacterium | reverse complement strand
TATTTTGGATATTAACTTTTAAATAATCAGAAATTTCAAAATCAGAAAAATTTTGAGTTGCTGTCTGTGCTTGAGTTTCCCCTGCAGAGATGGGTTTTTTGATAAACATGTTTATATCAGCGCCTTCCAACTTGCTTCTTCTCTGACCCCCACCTCTATTTTGACTGCCAAAAGATCTTTGTCTATTAAAACCGCCATTTCTTGGTCTAAACCCTCCTTGGCGGATAGATGATCTACTTCCGAAGGAAGAGTTATTTCTAAAATTATTTCCGTAATACATATATTTTGAAATTAAAAAAATTAATTAGTTGGAGCTACTTGAGAAGTTAGTCCGGAGAAGGTCTAAATGACCTTCGAGTAGGAAAAAATAATCTATAGCTAAATTCTAAATCAACTCTATAAACAAGTTTGAAAGCTCGCTTTAAAACGAAGTTTTCAAGCTTTGCTTATAAGTCTAACACAACCTTAAGTTAATAGCAAATCCTTTATAATAGGTAGGTTATTGGGTAAAATTAGCATCAATATTAAAATAACTACGACTCAAGAAGGAAAGATTTTCTGATACAATAGCCCCATGTCATCTTTAAAAGTTGGGATAGCGGGAACAGAACCAAACTTTTTGAGGCCAGTTACATCCCCTTTGAGCCCTTCGGTTACACTCAGGATCTGTGACTTAAATTTAGGTTGCCAAAATTGAGAAAAAAGAGAATAATTTTTGATAGAGATGAGTTTGGGAGGATTATCCACTCAAAGCCTCCTCGTCCAGTTGTATAATAAGGCGGTATGAAACAACCCCCAAGAGGAGCTACATTTGAAAAAGTAAAAATGCAGAAAAGATGTTAAAAGAGCCCTGAAATAAAATCCAGGATTTGTATTAGTAAGCCCTTGTTAGTATTTACTCCTTGAACTTGTGGTTTAGGAGATTCTTCTATTTTAGGAACTACAACTGCGCTGCAGAGGCAAGTTTCACCTGTCCACTTACAGTCAGGGTTTTTTATGCAGGAGGCTTCAGGGGTTTCAGTGTTGGGTGTAACGGTAGTTTGATCTGTACCACCCTGGTATTCGCATTTTGACCCAGTCCATTTACCTCCAGCTTTTACACACTCATCCCAACAGACACACGAGTTACCGTCCCAAACACAGTACTGACCGAGTTTGGAGCACCAAACTTCTTTTGATTCCTGGGGGAATTCGCATTTTGATCCGGTCCATGTTCCACCATTCTTGACACAATCATCCCAACAAGTGCAGGATGAACCATCCCAAACACAGTATGGTCCAACCTTGGGACACCAGACATCACCTGGTTCTGTCGGGGTACTTCCTGTAGGTCCTTCTACTCCTGGACAAATGCACACTTTACCATCCCAGGCACAACCGGGACCAGCCTTAGGGCACCATTCCTCTTCTGATCCCTCTATGCCCGGGCAATTACACTGCGCGCCATCCCAAGTACAACCTGGAATATCATTACTCTTAGCACAGGTTTCTGGCCCTTGGCAGACACAATTTGTCCCGTCCCAGGAGCACTCCGGTGAAACTTGGGGACACCAAACCTCAGGGTCGGTGGATTCGTTTCCTTCATAAGTTCCGCCCTGTTCAGCCTCAATTATTTTCCCAAAATCCTCACACTTTTTTGTATTTAGTGGATTAATACAAAAAGCCATACAGGTAACTAAAGAATCACACCCCAGATGTTGTTTAATCAGTGGCTTATATTTTTCAAACATGGCCCGTTCATCTGATGTCATCTGATCTTGTAGTAAGGCAGCGCATTTGACATAATTTTCCTTCTGATCACAAAGAGTTTTACAAGATTCAAATGAGTCACAATTTAAATTTTGTTGTGCCCTGATAAACAGTTCTTCATCATTTGCTGAAGGAGCAGTAGTAAGGCCGTGTTTTTGAGCAAATGATTGGCACTTTTGGTAATTTACCTCTTGACTACAAAACTCTCTGCAGGAGATGATAGTTTCGCAGCCAAGTTCTGTTTTTGCTTGGGAGAGTAAGTCTACCTGCTTTTTATCTATCTTATCTTTATACAGCCCTTTTGATTTGGCAAATAATTTACAAGCCTGATAGTTTTCTATCTGATCGCAGTAAACTTTACAAGTTTGGACATTATTACAATTGCCAAGTTCGGAAATGGGAAAAGTAATCTGGGGATCTTGTAGAGCGGAAACAGAACTGGCTCCAAAAATTAAAAATATAACTAAAATTAAAAACTGATTCATTGTTTTATATCATCAAATGGATTTTGGTAAGTCTCAAAGGGGTTTTGGTATTTAGTTGCTTCACTAAATGGATTTTTGTATTGAGACTGTTGGGTTGGGTTTAAATTTAAAGCTCTTGATGCCTGCAACCACAAAAAAATGAGGATTAACGCAATAATCACCGAAAGAATGGTAAATAAAATAATAATATGGGCAAGTCCTTTTTCCTTGGACATTATATTTAGTATAGAGTATTCAGATATAATTTCCAAATGAATTTAAACGGTGGTAATATTTAAGTTAATGCCCTTAATGTTTCAAAAAGGTAACGTCCTAGTATGGTTGGTGGTGGTGTTACTAATAATTAGTTTCTTAGGTGGGGGATTATATTATTATCTGGAAATTTATACTCCAGCCCAATATGCCAAAGCAGTAATTTCCATTTATGATGAAATAAAAACTCAACATTTAGAGACGAATTTCCAAGGCACAGATGATTATGAAGGGCTGCTGGCAGTACTTGATGAGTACAGTATAATATTTAGTCGGATGAATGATCAGCTGTCTCAACTTAAACCTTCGCCAATAGGTAGCGTACCCCCTTTTCTAACCAGTGCTAAAAGGTCAATCCAGATTCATGAGGATTTCACCAAAATTTTGGAGGTGTTTATATCAAATATTGGTCAGGCTCAAGAGCAAGCTAAAAAGCAATCCCAGTTTATTGTTAAAGCAAAGGAACTTCTTTTACTCCTAAGACCGGATTTGACTGAATACCCTCCTAAAGCTGTACCAGAAGGTCAGGGTGTAACCTTACCTCCTCCACCAAATACTGTGGGTGAGTATCTGGCTGTGTGGGAATCAAGAATCTCGAAAGCCAAAGTGGTGGCAGAAGATTTGTTTAGTGAGCCACAAGATTTAGGGGATGTCTCATTTGATGAGCTTAAATCATTATGGCTTGAGACGCAGCAAGGTTATGATGCGCTATTGCCATTTTTGAACAAACAGGAGCCTAAACTGACTTTTTATGAAGTACAAAAACTTACGCCTGAAGGCGACAAAGCAGTGTTTGCCAAGGTGGATAAAATCGATGAGTTCCTGCCTATGTTGGAGAGTGTGTTGATTCGAAACAACGCAGAAAACATTCTGAAGAATTCATTTATATCTACACCGCCTGATTTTAACCTAAGGACCAGCAGACTTGAAGCGGCCATAAAAGATTTAAAAGCGAAGTACAAAAATTAATTTGACATTTATCTAAATTCTTGAGATTATAATTGTAATGCCCAAAAAGAATAGACACCGCAAAAAAACTAACAAAAGAAGGGGGTTGCGAAGATTTTTACCGCTTACATTCCTGGTAACAGTTACCTTAGCAGGTGCGGTTTTAGTCACTGATATCTCTACCAAAGAAAATTGCGCACAAACAGATGCCCGTCCTTGTTATGATAAGCAAACTGGCAAAAAGATTATAGTGAGTGAGCCTAAAGGTGGCGAAAATGCATTTGAGGCTTGCATCAAAAATGCTGCGCCAAATGAACATGGACAATTTAGTCTTAAAACATCCAAGTGCGAAGAGGAGACTGTCGCCTACTGTTATGAAGGTAAAAGCAAGGTCTTTTTAAGAAAGCTTGATGGCACTTGCAAAGAGCAAGCCAGGTGTCCAAACTTTAATGTTCCAGACTTGGTAACTGTTGGGAATTTAGGAAGCAGCTGGAATCAGACTTATTACTTCCCTGCGAGAATGAGAAGTATTATTAAAGCAAAAGATGGTAGCCTCTTTGTAGCAGGGGAAGCAGCGGAGTTTGTTGAATCCCTCAATAGTTTTGCATGGGTGCCAAAAGTGTATAAATCAACTGATGGCGGAAAAAATTGGACCTCTACCAAACTGCCATTTCTTGATGCACCAGATCCGAATTGGAGTTCTGTGAGAGAAATTGTTGAGGATTCTCAAACAGGTACTTTATTTGCGGCCGGCACTAGGTTTTGGAAAAGTACTGACAGAGGTTCCAGTTGGCAGGTAATACCACCCATGACTTCTATCTTATCAACCAGATCCCTTTTTGTTGACAGATCCATTTTTGTTGATGTTTTAAGTGTACTCAAGGATAACTCTTTAATTGCGACAACAGGTATTATTACATCAGATTTAATTAGATCAAACGATGGGGGAGCAACCTGGCAAAAAATACTAACACACCCTAATCCGATTGTCTCACTGGTTGAAGCAAACGATGGCAGTTTGGTGTTTGTTGACGGCGCCTGGGAAGATGGTTATGGTGGCGTTTATAGATATTCCAATGGTAATTTGCAAAAAGTGTTTTCTGTATACTTTGCTTATTATTACAATTATGAGATTGAACGACCTCTTGTAAGAGGAAAAGATGGTACACTCTACCTCTCTATGCAAAAAACATTTGTCAAAGTAGGTTATACAGTAAAACCAGAAGATAATGCGGTGATAACTTACAGATCAGAAGATAATGGTCTGACATGGAAAGAAGTTGGGGATTTACCGACAGGTATGAATCCCAGACCAATGGTTGAGAGTTCTGATGGTACAACTCTTTTTGCTACGGCTGACTCAACATGTTATGGAGCTACAATCTATCAATCAACTGATAAAGCTCAAACATGGACTCCTGTTGCAGATGCCGGTCCTACATCAACCGGGTATGGAATGTTGTACCATATTTTGGCTGTCACAGAAAATTTAGGGAAAATCCTAAATGTAGGTGACAGGGGAGAGGTTTTTTCCAACCCATAAATACAGAAAAAATTCACTTACTCTTGACGAGTTTATCTGTTTATGGTTTGATTAAATTAATGCCCAAAAGAAAAACAAAAAATGAGCCTAAAATAGAAAGGTCTAAGTTGAGGAAATTTCTTCCTTGGACCTTAGTTGCCTCTGCTCTTTTGATTGGGGCATTTGCCATTCCTTCTAATTTATTGAATCAAAAGCAAAAGAAAACGCCACCAAAAATTGATTCAATCTCCCCGTCCCCTGTGGTAGTTAACAAAGAATTTACCATCACTGGATCTGGCTTTACCACAGAGGTGGAATATGAAGGACCAAGAAGATCCGGAGGAGTAATTAGTGGCTATCCTGGCAACTTGTATCAGATTAAAGGAGGCATAGACGGTCCTATGTCTTTTTCTGACGGTTCACCGGCTTTCTCACCTGATGGCAAAACACTAAAGTTTAAGCTAAGCTTAAATCATCCTAGAAGTATACCTAAAGATTGTCTGCCGGGAACAACAGGTAAAGCTTGCCGAGTATCATTCCAAGTAATAAATGGTTATGGAGCAGTCAGCAACGTATTTTTCATAGAAGTCTTTATTCCGGATAAACCAGATCTTTTCTCTTCCGCCTATTCTCCTGATAATCCCAATAGTCTTAATGTTGCCGCAGGAGCCCAAAATGTGGAAATATTTAAGATTAAAGCCAGGGCAGATGCTCAAAATATATATGATATTAAACTTGTTGACTTGATGCTTCAAACCGGCCCGGCAACTTTAGCCATAGATTGTGATAAGACATTCGGCTATGTTACCGCTTTCGAGGTTGAGAGTGGAACACAGGTTGGGATTGGTGGTATGGCACCGAACTGGGCAAATCCTGGCTGTATCAGTATGTTTCAACTTAACCCTCAAATTGTTCTTCCTCCTGGAACTGAAAAAACCATTCTTATTAAGATGACTTTAGATTCTACAGCCCCGGTAGGACTTCAGTTTAATATAGGAGGAGGTCCAACTCCTGATGGAGACGGCGCCATTCAATGGGTGGATTATCCCGGCCCACAAGGATCAGTTCCCACCATCACCATAGTTGCACCTTAAGATATAAATTTCCTGTTATAATTTCAAAATATGGTCAAAGCAGGGATAGCGGGAACAGAACCAAACTTTTTGAGGCCAGTTACATCCCCTTTGAGCCGTTCGGTTACACTCAGGGTCTATGACTTAAATTTAGACTGCCTAATCCAAGAAAAGTCAGAATTATATACTTAAGAACACGAGAGATGGTTTAAGCTGTAAACACATCTTCTCTTTTGCTATACTTCATTTATGATTTATTTGATTGGTGGAGCTATTAGGACTGGTAAAAGCAATCTAGCAAATAAAATTCTCCAAAGTAAAAGAATCTCTGTAGTCAGTACAGATGTCATTATAGGACTGGTAAAAGATTATGTTAAAAAGGATTTTGGTGATCCAAGACCAAACTTTATTCAAAAAGCAGAAAATTTTTATCCCTTCTTAAAAGAATTCGTAAGAGTAAATTTAATTTTAGGAATAAAAGATTATGTTTTTGAAGGAGATATTATTTTACCTGAACAAGTAGCTCTTCTGGCTAAAGAATACGAGGTGAAATCATGTTTTTTAGGCTTTTCTGATATCAGTTTGGAGTTACTTAAAAAGCATGCTGGTAACCATCAATGGTTAGATGAATTATCAGATGGTGAATTAAACCAATTGCCACAAAGAATTGTAGACATGAGCCAATTTATTAAAGATGAATGCAAAAAATATAATCAAAAATACTTTGATTTATCCACTGATTATGACCTGGGACATGAGCTAGCTTATCAGTATCTTATGATTTGAATTTTTAAATTAATATGAAAACCTTTGCTTTTATTGATAGCCAGAATTTAAACTTGGGCACGAGTAAGGATATTACCAACCCAGGGAGAATAATCTATAAAGGCTGGAAGTTAGATTTTAAAAAATTTAGAAGATATTTAACTGACAAATTCCGTGTGGATAAAGCATTTCTATGTATCGGATATATAAAACAAAACAGGAAATTATACAAACAACTTAAATCTTTTGGATATGATCTTGTGTTTAAACCTACAGTTAAAGATAGCCTAGGAAAATCAAAAGGTAATGTTGATGCGGAGTTAGTTTTGCATGCAGCGGCAATCGAATTTCCCAAATATGATAGAGCAGTAGTTGTATCAGGAGATGGTGATTTTTATTGCCTGTATGAGTTTTTAGAGAAAAATAAAAAGTTATTTAAAATCATAATCCCAAATAGGAAATCAGAGTCTTCTTTGTTAAAGCAATTCCAGAATTACAAAGTATTTTTAATTAGAGATAAAGATAAGGTTGAAAGAAAATAAGCAAATAAAATGGGAGGCGTAGCAATATGACACGCAGTCATATGGTCGTTTCTCCCTAGTGATAAACATATTCTATCATGAGAGGAGATAGTTTTCAATGTCAAGTTCCAGTTTGAAAGTCGGGATAGTTGGACTGCCAAATGTGGGGAAAAGTACTCTCTTTAATGCACTTTTGAAAAAAAGAGTGGCGCTATCGGCAAATTATCCTTTTGCTACAGTTGAGCCTAATATTGGGGTTGTAGCTGTGCCGGATGAAAGACTGGAAAAGTTGGCTGATTTAGTAGCTTTGGAAGAAGCTGGTGGAAAGATGGATCCTTCGACTCCTTCGATAAAACTCAGGACAGGTACGCTCAGGACTTCACGACCTCCGGTAGTACCTGCGGTCGTTCAGTTTGTAGATATAGCAGGACTTGTTAAAGGAGCAAGCACTGGAGAGGGATTAGGAAATCAATTTTTATCTCATATTAGAGAAGTTGATGCCATAATCCATGTTCTAAGAGATTTTGAAGATCCAAATGTTGTAAGAGCCGGAGGTTCTACCAATGCCGAAGAGGATAAGAAACTGGTGGCAACAGAGTTGGAATTAGCTGATTTAGACAAGGTGGACAAATTATCCACTAAACCTGTTTTGTATATTTACAATGTAGATGAAGAAAGTGTACAGGGTACAGTGGACAGTGAACAGGAAAACTCACTCAGAATTTGTGCTAAGTTGGAGGAGGAATTAGCTGATCTTTCTGAGGAGGAAAGATTGGAATATCTGAAGTCAGTGGGTATTGAGCAGACTGGCCTGGAAAGACTTATTCAAAAAGCCTACTCATTATTAGGTTTAATTTCCTTTTTAACAGCTGGCAAAAAATCCGCCTCCGTCAAGACTTCGGCGGGACCAGGGGAAGTTAGAGCCTGGACCATAAAAAATGGTACTAATGCAAAGCAAGCTGCAGGAATTATTCATACTGATTTTGAAAAAAACTTTATAAGAGCTCAAGTGATAGAATATGAAAAGCTAATTGAGGCAGGATCTTATGCCCAAGCTAAAGCAAAGGGATGGGTTAGAACAGAAGGAAAGGATTATATTGTAAGAGATGGGGAAGTAGTCGAATTCCTCATCAGTTCCTGATATAATTCTTTCAAATGAGTGTAGAGATTAAACCTGCAAAAATAGCAAAGGTGGCTGCTGAAATGACTGTTGCAGGATTTTTATTATCCCTTCCAGGGACTACTGGTGTAACTATAGTGCACCACAGGCAAGACACCCATAGAAGCCTAGAAGCTGATCCTGAATATGAAGATTTTGTATATAAGGAAATGAGAGTTTATTCTCCAACTCCTAAGATTTGGGCTGATGTTCATAGAAACCATCATCGGTATAGAGATGTCTCATTAGCACCATTTATGCGTATTGCCAGGGCTATTGATTGGATGGAGGCAAATCCAGACAAAGCTAAAGGAGTAGATACCCCCCCTGATTCTTATCTTTATCTTGACCCTAAGGTTACTACCTTTTCCAAACAAGATGTCTTAGATATTGGCCACAGCGCTGAAGAGGATCTGCAAAAACGTACCAAAGGTCTTTGTCCGCCTCCTACATACTATACTAAAGAGAAACTAGAAAAGCTGCTTAATCCAACTGGACCTATGTATTATTACACCAGGCACAAAAGGAATACTGATTATACTCAAGAAGAAATAGAGGATCGGATGTCGCGTGACCCTCATTCTCCCTTGTTAGTCCCAGATGAAAATGGAGTCCGTGCCGTACTACTCAGGAACGCTTTTCTCTATAGTGATTTTTCACATATGTTAAGGGATATTCCGCAGCTTAGATCCCCAGATTTGCAAACCGGTGAAGTTATAGATCATAAAATGGTTAGACTTCAGGGGTTTGTGGATGGTACATTGGAGGCAGCGGAGTTAGTTTATAAATATAGAAATAAACATGAACCAGGAGATGATCTAATAGCTTTGGCTGCTGGGTTGGGGATTAATCTTATTAAACTAGGTTTTCATATTGCCGGTGGGAATATTACTAATTCCTATGGGCATGCCGGAGAAACGACACCAACAAGTATTATACAGGCCACTTTAGATAATCAGTACCATCTGGTTGTTAATCCTAAACAGGGTACTGCTTCCACAGATTCAGTTACAGGTGGAGTTGTAGGTAAATCCCTCAGTGCTTTTACTTTTGATGAGGTTGGTGGTCAGGATGCGCATCATAAGTTTCCAAATAGAATCGCTTATACTTTACGCACAGGTTTTAAGGGTTTTATAGATGCTTGGTGGGGTACTACTTTGGAGGCTCTAGCAAATAACAAGGATTTCCCATATCTCAATCCAGGAAAAGGTTTTCCAGGAGTAGAGTTTGAAGATAGGCCTGATATGCCAAATCGTGGTGTACTATTAGTAGAAAAGCGCCGAGTAGAAGAGGCTAAACACTTGAAGATTTTACAGGCTGCCTGACTTGAATATTACTATGGGATTTGGTATAATATAATATTATGGAGAGAGTTCTTAATATAGCTACAGTTCCTATGGGTCAATGGGGAGCTGGTTTTTCTCAAATAGAAGCAAGAGCAGGCCATAATGTCAGAGGATATTTAAGGCATGAGGCTGATTTTCAAACCTTCTTGGCTTCCCATACATACCCCAATAAATTTCCTGATGTGGTATTTTCTGACAATATTACACCTACAAACAGTATAAAAGAAACATTAGAAGGAGCAGATATAGTAGTTCTTGCGCCTCCCTCAAGAGTTTTAAGGGATTTTTATAGACAGATTAGAGATTATATTCCTCCAAATGCAAAAATTATTTCTTTAACAAAGGGACTTGAGAGGGGTAGTAATCAGACTATGTCACAAGTTTTGGAAGAGGAGGAACCAGGAATAAGTGATAGACTTTTAGTACTTTCAGGGCCTAATTTTGCAGATGAAGCAGTTCTAGGATTACCTATGGCTACAACTCTAGCTTCCAGAAATTTTTCTTTGGCTCAAGAATTGCAAGGAGAACTTAGTACCCCAACTTTTAGAATTTACACAAATGGCGATGTCAAGGGAGTTGAGCTAAATGCAGCTATTAAGAATGTTGATGCTTTGGCAGCAGGGATTGGGGATGGATTGAAAATGGGTAAAAGCGCTAGGGCTGCTTTAATAGATAGGGCGCTATTTGAGAATAGAAGATTTGTAGAATATTTTGGGGGAGAACCAGAAACAGCGATAGGTTTATCTGGTGTAGGTGATTTAGTACTTACATGTACAAGTAAATTAAGTAGAAATCATGAGGCTGGAAAAGAATTAGCTAAAGGGTTAACTACCCCAAAAGACTTGCTCAATAATCCCAAAAAAACTGTTGAAGGTGTATATACAGTTAAAGCTGTAGTAGATCTAGCAAGAGAACATGGGATTGAAATGCCTATTGCTGAAGCTGTGTATGCTGTTTTTTATGAGGTAGTAAGTATTAAGAATGCTTATTTAGCTTTGATGGCAAGGCCATTAGTTCATGAGAATGGATTAGTAGGGGTTTAATATGGTTGAGAGTGAAGTTGTGGCTAGATTGAGTAAGCTTGTTCCTAAACAGTTAGCGATAGATGTAGTGGGTGGTAGTGTGTATTGGGCTATTAAAAATTCAGGTCTTATTGATGCATTTGGTAGGTCAGTTAGAAATAGATTCCCTAGATTTGTGCATGTTAATTCTCCAAGTTCTGAATTCAGAAATAAGTTTTTAAAACTTTTGCCTGAAGGAACTCCCTTAGGTTTGGGTCCTCATGGCAGCCATGTCGAAGGATTGGTTATAGCAGATGAAGTTAATGAGCTGGTAAATATTGCCCGGGAAGAAGGAATGGGTGACCTTTTGCCTGGCTTTATTATTCCTGTGGCTGCTTCCATGGAATCTGGCCATCAAGGACCCTTTTTAAAAGGAATTTATCCTCATATGAGGGATTATGCAGTTGACAGAAGGCTAAAATTTATGCCTTCTGTTAGGGAAAAGGATAAGAAAACATATGGCATGACTCCGAGACTTCAGGATATAAAAGATTTTAATGCAGAAATGGCATCTGGGATGGGAGTTATGGCATTACCTGAGGCTAGTGTCCAGGCTGGGCGTCACCCAAGATGGTATTTCCCGTTTGGTCCTGTGAATGGTATGCAAGAAGTAAAAAGCGAGGATTTACTTAAATTATATAGGGATGCCAAGTTTCATGGTAGGGGTGAACACCCATTTTTTGTATTAATGGTTCACACAGGAGCTCATCATCTTTATAGCGCTGATAGTTTATTACCAACTCAAGAAGGTTTAATTGGGCTTTGGGATACAACTACCAATTTTTTTGTAAGGTTTGGATATAAACGTCCTATTATTGAAGCATCTTTTGTAGAGGTAGTTTCAGATGAGGATTTGGGGATTGCAGATATAGATATGAGACATCTAAAAGATGAGGCTAAAGAAAAAGTCATCAAACATATAAATTCTTATCTAATGAGAAAAATAGCTATGGCTATGGATGAGAGATATAGAGGTTTTTATAAGACTCAATAACTCTTGAATTAATATCAGCTTCTTAGTACAATACCGAAAGCATGAATTCATATTTATTAACCTTAGTTTTAAAACCAGATCAGGATGAAAAGGAGAGGAAAGTTCTCTTGGATTCTTTAACCAAAAAAATAGTAGGTGAGGATGGAAAAGTTAAAAAAGAAGACCTTTGGGGAGTAAGAGAGCTGTCCTACCCAATAAAAAGGCAGACCAAAGGGTTTTATGCACATTTTGAATTAGATGCAGATCCCTCATCCGTTAAAGGTCTTGACAAAACACTCAAAGTAGAGGAAGATATTTTACGTTACTTGCTGGTGAGGATTTAAGAAAGAAATGGCGAGCAGATCTTGGAATAGAGTAGAACTGATTGGTAATTTAACGAGGGACCCCGAACTTCGATATACCCCAAATGGTGCTGCTGTTTGTACTTTTAGCATTGCTACAAACAGAACATATATTTCCGAAGGTGAAAAAAAAGAAGAAGTTGACTTCCACAGGCTTGTTTCCTGGAATAAACTGGCAGAGCTTTGCAACCAGCTTTTAAAAAAGGGAAATAGAGTTTTTGTTTCAGGTAGACTTCAAAATAGATCTTGGGAAGGTGCTGACGGCCAAACAAGGAATGTAACTGAAATTGTAGTTGAGGATATGATTGTGCTTACTCCTAAAGCAACAAATGAGGAACCTGTTATACCTGCTGTGGAGGAATTAGGGGGAGGTGTGTCAGCCATACCCGTTCAATCTCCACCTGATGATGATACTTCTTCTAAGAAGGTTCAGCCAAAAAAGACAGATGAAGAGAAAGAAGAAGAACCCCCAAAAAAAGAATCCTCCAAAAAAGAAGAGGTTGACGAAAGCGACCTACCCTTTTAGATCCTCCGATCAAGCCGGAGGATGACATGTGAGTATGATATAATTCCGCAATGGCAGTAAAGAAAACAATAAGGAAGATTACTTCAAAAGAAGTAATGAAAAAAATAGAGCCTGTAGAGGCTGAAGTTGCGAAGGAAAGTCCTCCTGATGCAAGAAGAGAGGTAAAAAAGAGAGGTTGTACCTACTGTGAAACTAGAATGGTTCCATCTTATACTGACACACAAACCCTTAAGAGATTTCTATCGGAAAGGGGCAAAATTCTACCAAAAGGATACACTAAAGTATGCAGTAAACACCAAAGAGCAGTTACAAAGCAGATAAAGTACGCAAGACATTTGAGTCTACTTCCTTTTACCCCAAAGGTGTAGTACACTCAAATTTATGTCCAAACTGCCCGGTCTTTTTGATATCTTTGATAATTTAGATCAAATCCCAGTTGAAAATATTGCAAGATGGCTTAAGCCTCAGCCTAGCCTCGCATACATTGAAAACTTCCTGGCGCAAAGAATTTTATATCCACAGACAATTCCAATTACCGAAGCAGACCTAAAGATGGATTTGGCAATCCTTCGAGAAGCCCTGCGTATGCAGGGCCCTAAAGATAAAAAAGCCACTGCCTTGCTTGGCGATAATCCCTTTTTAAATACGACTTTAAGAAAAATCCTAATTCCTTCAAAATTTCTAAATTTCATTCCGGATCTTAAAATTCTAACATATGTATTTGTGGACGGGTTACTTTTGGATCGTAAAAGAGAAGACTTTTTTGAGGATCTCTGGACTATTGAATTAAGCGGAGAAATAAGTGAGGTTATAGGCTCTCTGCTTATACCGCAATTTAAAGATAAGCGTGGAATTTTACAGCTTAGGATAGGTGATAAGAATTATCAAATTCATCCGGGAACCTTAATTGTTATTCCCTGTTTTAAGGATAGATGCGAAGCAATATTTAAACTTAAACAGGGAAAAATTTTAGGTAAAGAGGATTTAGCAGTTGAAGTGTATGGAGGAAAATTAGGGCTTATGGTGGACGGGAGGGAAAGATGACGCACTTTGTACAAAGAAGGGTTCGTATAGAAAAGGATATTATAGCAAGGATCTATCGCACTCTTCCGGGTAAGGGAAAACTGTCCGTAGCTTTAGGTCAGGAGGTAATCCCTGAAGAGATTATTGGAACAGGGCAGTTCTCAAGCGGCTTTAGAATACTAAATTTATCAAATCTTTTAGAAGTCCCCCCCGGAGAGATTAAAAAGTACTTAACAAAGCAGATTAATTCACGGATTTATAATGGTGAACTGCTGGCCTATAAAAAGGGGTGGCTACTAAAAAAAGCAAGGGTAGTTACTTGTCCCGTAGATGGGATTTTGGATTTCATAAATGAGGAAGTAGGAGAAATTAGGATAACCAGACTGCCGGAGAAGATGAATTTGCCCGCGGGAGTTTATGGAGTAATTGAAGCTTTTGACCAAAATTTGGGTCAGGTAGTGATCCGAACTCAAGTCTCAAGGATTTATGGGTTGTGCGGTACAGGAAAAATGCGTGATGGTATTTTGCATGTCCTGACAAAAAAATATGATCTGGCGGGAAGATCAATGATTTCCGCAAAATTTGACGGCAGTATTTTGGTAAACGGGAGTTTAATCTCCAAAGATACTATTATGGCAGGGATTTCCGACGGAGTAAATGGTATAATTACCGGAGGGATAAATGCTTCAGATTACAAATCTATTGCAGGAGGAAGACTTATTTTTCCGAAGAAATTGGAAAACGATATAGGAATATCAATTGTTGTTTGCGAAGGCTTTGGTGCCCAAGCTTTGGGAGAGGATATTTACGAGCTTTTATCTACATTTGAAGATAGATTTATTCAACTGGATGGTAACAGTGCAACAGTAAATTTGCCTTCATATCAGTCAAGTTGCATGAATAGAATTCGAAAACATAAACTTTCCGATGATCAAACTTTGTCTTTAACGGATACCCAGCTTGTTGATTTGAAAATAGGAGCAAGAGTCCGTGTTGTAGGACCATCTTACAGCGCAGAACAGGGGCAAATTATCTCTATAGATAAATCCAAAACGCTTCTTTCCTCCAAAGTTTCTGCCTATCTTGTGACCATAGAAACTGCAAGAAGAAAAATTAGGGTGCCCGCAAACAATGTTGAATATCTGGGATGAAAACAATTATTAAACATTTGGAAATTAAGGTCATACTTATTGCTGTTTTAGCCTTTCTTTTGGGATGGCAAACAGGACACAGGGATATTCTCCTTAAGTGGGAGAATTATAAACCCAAAGTAAGTATTGAAAATAGACTTCCTCCCAAAAACATAGATTTGGATTTTAAGTTATTTTGGGACAGCTGGGAACTCCTCACGCGCGAGTATTTGGATAAAGAGGCAGTAGATCCTCAAAAGATGTTTTATGGAGCAATTTCCGGAATGGTTGCGGCTATTGGCGATCCTTATACATTCTTTTTGACCCCTGAAGTTCAAAAATCCTCCAAGGAGGAGTTAAACGGTGCTTTTGAAGGAGTTGGAATCCAGCTTGGTTTTAACAAAGATAAACGACTTGTTGTGGTTGCACCGCTTTCAGGAACGCCTGCGGAAAAAGCAGGCATAAAAGCGCAGGATTTAATTGTAAAAATAGATGATAAGGATACAAGCGGCATAAGCCTTCCCGAGGCGGTGAAGTTAATAAGAGGAGGTAAAGGTACAAAAGTTAACCTGACTATCTTAAGAGAAGACGGTGTTGAACCAAAGGATTATACTTTAACAAGAGATACAATCATAGTCAAAAGTGTTGAAGTTACGTACAAAACTACACCCGGAGGTAAAGATGTTGCTATCCTAAAACTTTCACGTTTTGGTGAAAGAACAAAAGATGAATGGAGGGAAGCTGTATCGGATGTAGTCTCAAGAAGCCCCAAAGGTTTGGTTTTGGATATTAGAAACAACCCCGGGGGTTTTTTGGAAGGAGCCGTATTTATTGCATCTGAATTTTTGGATTCCGGAGATGTGGTTTTACAGGAAAATGCTTCCGGCCAAAGGACATCATTTAAAGTTAATCGCAAAGGCGAACTTATAAAAATCCCTACGGTTGTTTTAATCAACAAAGGTTCAGCATCAGCTTCAGAAATTGTTGCAGGAGCATTGCAGGATAGGAAAAGGGCCAAATTGGTAGGGGATAAGTCTTTTGGCAAGGGTACAATCCAGGAGGCGCAGGATTTGGAAGGAGGTACGGGTATTCATATAACTGTGGCTAAATGGTTAACACCGAACGAGCATTGGGTGAATGATACCAGTGGTTTGGAACCGGATATAGAGGTTTTGGAAGAAAATGTGGGTGAGGAGAAAGATGAGACCCGCTTGCCGGACGGGCAGGCAAAAGATATACAGCTTGAGAAAGCATTGGAACTTTTGGATTAATGGATACTAAATTGCCAAAATTAAACTTTACAAGTATTGCTATAGCTTCCGGCTTGGGGGTTTTGGTTGCTGTCGCTCTTTATCAGGCGCAAATTCGAGGTTTAATTCCACAATATAAAATTCCTACCCCAACTACTCAAAATCAAGAAACAAGAACTATCGTTTCCGAAGAAAATGCCGTAATTTCCGTTGTTGAGAAAGTATCCCCATCTGTTGTGGCAATTGGGGTAACAAGAAGAGTTATAAATCCCTTTGATCCCTTCTCGATACCCAAGATGCAAGATGCAACAATAGCAACCGGCTTTGTTGTATCTGAAAAAGGGATTATTATTACAAACAGGCATGTTGTTGAGGGCGAGGGGAATTATTCCGTAGTTACAAAGGATGGCCAAAAATATGAAGTAAAAAGGATATACAGGGATCCTCTGTTGGATTTTGCAATGGTGCAAATTGATGGAAGTGATTTAAAGCCTCTGGAACTTGGTGATTCTTCAAAGTTAAAAGTGGGTCAAACTGTAATTGCTATCGGGAATGCATTAGGGAGATTTACAAACACGGTTACAACAGGGGTAGTTTCAGGGCTTGGCAGAAGGGTTATTGCAGGAGATCCGTTTTCCGGTTCTGCTGAAAGTTTGGAAAATTTAATCCAAACGGATGCTGCTATAAATCCGGGAAATTCAGGGGGGCCACTTCTAAATAGCGGAGGCCAGGTTATTGGAGTGAATGTTGCAACAACAGAAGGGGCACAAAATATTGGTTTTGCAATACCCATAAATTCTGTAAAGACTTTGGTGGATGAATTTGTGGTTAAAGGTACTGTCTCCAGGCCATTTTTAGGGATAAGGTACAGGTTTATCTCAAGAGATGTGGCTATTTTAAATGAAGTGCCACAAGGAGCATACATTCAGGAGGTTGTTTTGGGTTCTCCGGCAGATAAATCTGGAATCAGAGAAGGGGATATAATCACTAAGATTAATGGTCAAACAATTGATGAGGAAGGAAAAGTGGCCAAAATTATTTCAGAATCCAATGTTGGTAGATCAGTTGAGCTTGAGGTATGGAGGGATGGTAAACAGATAAAACTTACTGCCCAAATTGGCCAGTCTTCAGGGCAGTAACTTTCAGATGATTGAGCCTGTAAATTGACAAAATTCGGCCATTGCACTATCTTGTCAAAGATTCTCTTTTGTCAAAATTTAAGTGGTGTTGAGCTCTTGGATTATGGGTTCCAGATTTCCATCTAAAATTTCTTCCAAATTGTGCCAGGATTTTCCCAACCTATGGTCAGTGATCCTGTTTTGAGGGAAATTATATGTTCTAATTTTTTCTGACCTGTCACCGGTTCCAACCAGGGCACTTCTGTTTCCTGAAATCTGGCTATTTCTTTTATCCTCTTCCATCTGCCAAAGTTTGGAACGTAGAAGATCCATTGCTATTTCCCTGTTTTGTGCCTGGAATCTTTCTGTTTGAGCGGTAACTACAATACCACTAGGTTTGTGTTTAAGCCTTACTGCAGTTGATACCTTATTAACATTTTGCCCTCCATGTCCACCTGATCTGAATGATTCAAACTCAATATCAGAAGGGTTAAGACTAACTTGAGCTTGGTTAACTTGTGGTAGAACTGCCACAGTTGCTGTTGAGGTATGTATTCTTCCGGAAGATTCTGTCTTGGGTACTCTTTGTACCCGGTGAACCCCTGACTCATACTTTAGATTACTATATGAGTTCTTTCCAGCTATTTTGAGTACTATTTCCTTGATCTGTCCCAGCTTCCCCTCGGACCTATCCAACTCTTCTATTTTCCATCCCTTGGATTGGACATATTTTGTATACATCCTTAAAAGATCACCGGCAAAAATTCCTGCCTCATCCCCTCCGGCAGCTGAACGAATTTCCAAAATGGCCATATCAGGATTTAGCTCTGTCTCACCTCCGAGGTGTGGTCTAGATGTAACGTCAAGTTCTTCACCTCGGAGGTGTACTCCTGACAGCTCAAGCTCCTGTTTTTGCTTTTCAAGTTCCTTGATTTCTTCTTGGGCAAGCTGATTTAGCTCGGGATCAGCCGCAAGCTCTTTAAGCTCCTCTATACGTTTATTTAGCTGATCGGTTTGTTGTTTAATGTAGTCCATTTTTTCAGGATAAGAGGAGCTAACTTGCTGCTTGCTTTCGAGCTTGCATAAGCAGATCTTTAAGTGAGAGTCTTTCCTTTTTCTTGCTTTCCTGTTTTGATTTTCTAGCCTCAATAATCTTCTTTCTTTCTTCTTTTTTAACTTTGGATTCCTCGGCCCGTTTTACAAACCTGTCAACCTGTCCCAAAGTATCTACAAATTTAGATTGGCCAGTAAAAAGTGGATGACACTTTGAACAAATCTCCACCCTGATTTCAGGCAATGTTGAGCCTGTTATAAAACTTTCCCCACAAGCGCAAGTAACTTTAGCCTCCGGATACCACTGCGGATGGATGTTAGCTTTCATAGGCTTAAGTATAGCAGCATACACTTGAATTTTCAATTTATATCCTGTGGGTTTTGTGGTGTCTGTGATGTGGCTCTTTTGCCAAAGTTCCCATATACACTCCTGCAGCAATCAAAATTGCACCAGCAATATATGGAATGGTAATTTGCTCACCCAAAATCAAAACTGCCAAAGATGATGCCCAAATAGGTTCAATGTATTGAAAAAGATCGGCTCTAACAAGAGAGGTTTTTGCAAGGCCCCATTCAAATAAAAAGTAGGCAGAAATTGAAGACAAAAGTACCATAAATGCAAGTCCAAATATTCCCAACATAGTAACTTTATCCACCCATCCCGGATTTTGAATATATTCTAAAGCAGCCAGCGGGAAAAAGGTTATGAGTCCTACCAGAAAAGCAAAAGCCGTAACAATAAGTGACGGGTATTTTTTAAGCATTTGACGGGAAAAAATCGCACCGATTACAAAAGAAACTGAAGCTAAAAAAATCAGGAAATTACCTAAAAGCTTTGTAGTATCATATTCGCCTAATAAGATTTCTGGGATGCCAATTATTATTAAAGCTCCAATTAGCCCAACTATTATCCCCAGAAGGTTTATCAGAAATACTTTCTCTTTTAAAAACCACCATCCCAAAACAACAGACAGGATTGGAATTACAAGAGTTATGACTGAAGCTGATGTGGCATCTGTTCTTTTCATGCCGGAAAAGAAAAAGGCAATATTTAAAGTTATTATAAAGACACCGACTAAAACGAGTTTGGGTAAATCTGCATTTTTGATCTTAACTTTTTTGGTTTGAGCCAAAAAAAATGGGGCCAGAAAAAGTGATGCAAAAGCAAAGCGGAGGAATGCAAGACTAAATTCAGGGAATTCTTGTAAAGTAATTTTTGATACTACAAAATGAATGCCCCAAATTGTATGGGCAAGGATTAAGGCAATATAAGGCATACATCTACTATACCAAAATTTCCAGGAGGCGATCCAGTCCAAAGGAGAATCCAACAGCTGGTGTATCTTTCTTACTAAACATTCCAATTAAATTATCATATCTGCCTCCGCCACCTATGGATAAACTTTTAGGATCAGCAGATGGTTTTAATTCAAATATGGTACTAGTATAATAATCAAGACCACGGGCCAAAGTAGGGTCAAAGAAAAAATCCTGATTCTCGGTTAGTCCATATTCCTTTTTAAGGATTGCTAAAAGTTTACCGAGAGCTGCACTTTTTTTACCTGTAGTAATCAAGAATTTAAATTTTTCGAAATCTTCACTGGAGTAATTATTGTTTAATATTTCTGCCTTCACACCATCCATTCCAATTTTATTCAATTTATCAAACGCTCTAATTGCTTCTGGAGGGATATCTGAAAAATTCCTACGATCATTTATTGCCATAATTGTTTTATCTAAACCAATGTCTCGTGCAGCTTTTATTGCAGCAGCTATAACCAGTGCGTCTTCTATTATTGATGAATCAGCTTCTGCAGTTAATCCTACAGTGTCAAAATCAAATTGGGTAAACTCTCTAAACCTGCCTTTTTGGGGATTTTCACCTCTGAAAACCTGGCCAACCTGGTATCTTCTAAAAGGTAGGGGAGGATTGTAAGTGGCTGTATACCTGGCAAGGGGAACTGTTAAATCATAACGAAGAGCAAGCTTTCTTCCTCCTCTGTCTGTGAATTCATAGATTAAACGCTCTTCCTCCCCATACTTTCCTTTTAAAGTTTCTGCAAACTCAATAGTTGGAGTCTCTATAGGCACAAAATTAAACTCCTCAAGTACTGAGGCTATTTTATTTATAACTTCCCTTCTTTTTTTAGCCATTTCAGGCTTTATATCCCTAAAACCTTTTGGTGTCGGTGGTGCTTTAATCATTATATTCCCATTCTATCAACTTATGATAATATAATCTATTATGTTAATATATTTTTCATGGTAAACTCGGCAATTATTTTGGCAGGGGGGAAAGGGGAGAGGCTAAGACCTTATACAAATGATAGACCCAAGGTTATGGTGGAACTAGTTGGTAAACCAATTTTAGCCTGGCAGATTGAGTGGTTAAAATCTCATGGTATTAGAAAATTTGTTTTAACTGTAAGTTATAAACATGAGGTTGTTGAGGAGTATTTTGGTGATGGATCAAAGTTTGGCATAGAGATAGATTATTCTATAGAAGAAACTCCTTTAGGTAGAGGTGGTGGTATAAAGAAGGCTTTTAGATCAAAGCTTTTAGAAGGAGAAGAAGATGTAATGGTTACCAATGGTGATATTATATCCAGAGCTGATTTATCAAAGATGATAGAACTTCATCTTAGAGAAAAGGCTCAAATTACTATACTTTTGATACCCTATCTATCTAGATGGGGACTGGTGGATGTTGATGATGATAATCATGTTTTAGGATTTAGAGAAAAGCCAAGATTGCCCTACTGGATAAATGGTGGAGTTTATATTTTTAACAGAGAGGTAGAGAGTATGCTGCCTGATATGGGGGATCATGAATATGAAACATTTCCTAAAATATCAAAGGAGAGATTTTTTGGATTTAAAGATGAAGGTTTTTGGAGAGCAGTTGATGTTGCAAAAGATAAATCGGAGGCTGAGCAATTCTTAGATACAGGTGAAGTTAAACCTAGTTAGTTGATTTAGTAGCAGGCTTTAAAGAGGGACTGGCTTTAATAGAGGCTGAAGGACTTGCACTTTTTTTAGGTTTTAAAATTCCTCCTTGTTTAATAACATATACAAACTCTGCCTCAAAAATATCATTTTCATTGTATCTGCCTGTTGCAATAATAAAATCCGAAACCCTAACTTTTACATCTTTAGGTATGGAAACTGCCGTATTTTTTTGGTCTCGGCCTAAAAGGGTAGCAAGTTTTGCCTCTTCTGATATAATTTTTCCCCAAAGATAAGTTTTTGTTGAAGGCTTAGCTTTTGGCAGAAGGATTACTTTTTTAGCAGTTAAGACCTGGGTTTCATCTACATCCCCTAAAGCTGTTATATAATCTTCTTCGGATAAGCCTTTCAGCGAGATTTTTTGTCTGTTTTTAACTTTTGATTCAAAAGCAGTATCCTGATTTATACTTATTAGTTTTGGGCCGGTATTTGAAGCTAAAGTTATTGATGTATCTGATTTTGTTTTAAGTAAGCCGACGTAAGCTTTATTTTGAAGTTTTTTATTAACTTCCTGCTTTAATTTGGCAGCCTTTGAAGCAATTTCCTTTTTGAGCTCCTCAAGTTTGGATTTGATGTCGGCAGAGGGGGTGGAATCGGCCGCACGAATAGGGTGCGGAAGTAACAAGTAACAAGTAACAAGTAACAAAACCAATAAGTATTTCATCACGTTTTTCCGAAGGAAAAAGGCAAGGTTCTGCGAGCGAGCGCTAAAATATATCACAGCGCGAGCGAAGCAGGTCCTTATATTTTCTCCTTTGAATAGTACACGTTTCTTTCCACAGATCTTGAATCACCTGCTGCATCAAATACAGCAGTAGTGATTTTATTTGGGCCTTCATCTAATTTTAAAATCGTAGAGAATTTTCCGTCCGGCTTTGATTTGACTACCAAATCTTCAGAATCGGTTATAATTAGAACTTCTAAATTGGGTCCTGTTTTACCTGAAATTATAATTTCACCATCAAAAACCAATGTATCCTCTTCCGGCTGATCCAAATCTATTCTTAAAGTTTTAGGCGGGATAGTCACAGGACCTTGTGCAAAACGGTTTTTAGGTTGGCTGTATTGAACATTTAGGATGTAATAAAGACCCCCTAAAAATATAAGTGAAATTATAAATATAGCAACTTGGGAAATTACAAACTGTTTGGTAGTAAGTTTTTTTGTGAGCTTCATAATGAGGTGTAAATGTCATTTTAGCACACCTGTCCCGATATTTGAGGGATTGTTTAACAAATAAATTTTTGGTAGCATGCAAAAACTATGGATATATACTGGGCCGGGCAGGCCATGTTTAGGTTAAAAGGAAAAACCCAAACAGTAATTTTAGATCCATATGAGGCTGATTTTGTAGGACTTAAAATTCCTAAAGACTGGCAAGCTGATATTGTTTTATCATCCCATGGGCATCAAGATCACAATAATACTCAAAATATACCCTCTCCGTCAGGTACCTCTCCCATGGTTTTTAAAGATCCCGGTGAATACGAGGTTGGAGGAGTGGTTATTACGGGCATTTCTTCTTATCATGATAATTCTTCCGGTTCACAGCGCGGGTTAAATACAATCCTTCACCTTAATTTTGACTTACTTAATATTGTTCACCTTGGGGATTTGGGCCAATCCCGCCTAAGTGAGGAACAAATCACTCAAATTGGCGAGGTAGATATTTTGCTTATCCCTGTTGGTTCCGTTTATACAATTGACGGCAAAGATGCATCTGAAATTGTTTCACAACTTGAGCCTAAAATTATAATTCCCATGCATTATTTTATAGAAGGCTTAAAGTTCGAGCTTGATCCAGTTGATAAATTCTTAAAAGAAATGGGAGCAGAAGAGGTTAGTCCCGTGCCCAAATTATCCATTAGCAAAGAAAAGCTACCTGAAGAGCCACAGGTAGTGGTACTAAGTAAAAGTTAACATGGCAGCGCCAATAACTAAAATTCCGCCGCAGAATTTGGATGCCGAACAGTCCCTTTTGGGCTCTCTTTTAATTGATAAAGATGCAATTGTTAGAGTATCAGAAGTACTTTCTCCTCAAACTTTTTATAGAAGCGAACAGCATGGTCCCATATATGAGGCTATCCAGGATTTATTTGACAAACGTGAACCTATTGATTTAATAACTGTAACAGAGGAACTTAAAAGAAAGGGTGCTTATGATAAAGTTGGAGGTTCTGCATATTTAACAAGCCTTGTAAATATTGTTCCGACTTCTGCACACATTGAACACTATGCAAAGATTGTCAAAGAGCATTCCATAAGAAGAGCGCTTATTTATCAGGCAACAAGGCTTATTGAAGAAGCTTATGATGAAGAAAGAGTTGTTGAAGAGCTTTTGGAGAATGCGGAATCCTCAATTTTTTCACTGTCTCAACAACACATTTCAAGGGATTTTATTCCTATAAAAGATGCCCTGACTGAATCTTTTGATCGTTTGGATGAGCTGCAAAAATCTTCCGGAAAGCTAAGGGGTGTTCCAACAGGCTTCAGAGATTTGGATAATAAGTTAGCAGGAATGCAGGATTCAAACTTAATAATTTTAGCATCTCGTCCCGGACAAGGGAAAACATCCATGGCATTAAACATTGCACAACATGTTGCAGTTTCCGAAGGGTTGGCAGTTGGGGTTTTCTCTTTGGAAATGAGCCAGGAAGAGTTAGTTGATAGACTTTTGGTTGGGCAGGCAGATATTGATGCCTGGAAGCTAAAAACAGGAAGGCTGGATGAAAAAGATTTTGACAGGCTTTCTTTGGCAATGGGGGAGCTTGCCGAAGCACCTCTTTTTATTGACGATACACCCGGAAGTACTATTTCTGAAATAAGAACCAAAGCAAGAAGGCTGCAGATTGAACACAATTTAAAGTTTTTAATTATTGATTATTTGCAGCTAATAAGAGGCAGGAATTTGGAAAATAGGGTTCAGGAGGTTTCTGAAATTTCTCAACAGCTTAAGAATTTGGCCAGAGAGCTTAAGATTCCGGTTTTGGCCATAAGCCAGCTTTCAAGGGCTGTTGAACAAAGGGGTACAAGAAAACCACAGCTGGCTGATTTAAGGGAATCAGGAGCCATTGAGCAGGATGCTGATGTTGTTATGTTTATCTGGAGGGGGGATCCTGAAAAACCCGAACAGGTAACTTTAGATATTCAAAAACACAGAAACGGTCCAACAGGGGAAATTCAGCTTGTATTTAGAGCTGAAAGGGTTAAGTTTTATGGTATGGAAAAAACCAGAGGAAAACCCCAAGAAAAAGAACCATCCAAAGAAACTCCTGCAGCAGCCTAGAATTTTGTGC
>JBBTSA010000014.1:9961-61969 GCA_038064895.1 Patescibacteria group bacterium | reverse complement strand
TTTCTAAACCCATCCCATTTAATAAGCAGTTCTGAAATCGTCCTGTCGGCCGAGCCAGATGTTACTTGCTTGGTCCTTGACAAGAGGACTTTAGACATTTATAATAAAATTATTATTCTATGATTAAGAAGATTGTTCCTGCAGGAGCTTTTGCAGCCTTATTATTCATCCTGGCAAGTTTAGTTTTGGCAGCGCCCCCTCTTCAG
The DNA here is from genome assembly GCA_038064895.1 of Patescibacteria group bacterium. Taxonomy (GTDB): domain Bacteria; phylum Patescibacteriota; class Microgenomatia; order Daviesbacterales; family UBA10151; genus JBBTSA01. Next base: position 61,763 of record JBBTSA010000014.1, on the reverse strand, counting down.
ATTGCCACTCTTGATACTCCTGGTACAACAGGAACTCTCACTTTACCACCAGCAGCTGACAATTCGCCAGTTATATCTTTAGGTAGCGCCGTTGACCCCGACACAAATAAGGTGGTTGAGGGTCTGGCCATCATTCACCGGAAAGAAAATGCGGCCAAGCCAGGTAGTGGCAAACCAGGTACTACTACCTGCTATACTTATTTGGCCAAGGGTGCCAAGTGGAAGAGTGTGGAACCATGGGTAGTCAATCCTGTCAATAATGTGGGCATTGGCACATCTTCTCCCAACATCGTTTTAAATATCTTAGGTAATGGGGTTTCCAAATGGGAGGACGCAACTGATGGTAATGTGTCAAATGGCACGGGGGTTAATGTCATAGGATCGGGAGCAACAACATCAGCCACTTTAGTTGCTGATACCTCATCACCTGACAGTCAAAACGAGGTTTACTTTGCTGACATTTCTGACCCTGGTGTTATTGCTGTTACCATAATCTGGGGAGTTTTTAGTGGACCAATCTTTGCAAGAGAGCTGGTGGAGTGGGATCAGGTGTATGATGATGTAAGCTTTGATTGGTCGGCAGAAAGTCTGGGAGTTACTGGTAAAATGGATTTTGACAACATCGCCACGCACGAATTAGGACATAGTATGGGTATGGGAGATCTTTATAATGCTTGTGTTGATGAGACAATGTATGGCTTCTCTGCTACAGCTGAGACCAAAAAGAGAGATTTAAACACAGGTGATATCACCGGTATCAATGCCCTCTATTAGATTATTAAAACTCTTTGCTCTACCACTTTCTATTCTCACATTTTTAAATAACACTTCTATAATCTTTGCAACACACTCTTTTTCTTCAAAGAGGAAGAACTTAAATCTTTAGGCTTTACAACTTATTGATCTATATATCCAAGCCAGCTAATTCTACTAATATAATTGAGCGGTTGATTAAAACAGCAGATCTTGGTATACTTGAAACTTCATGAGCAATCCTTGTATTGAATGCGGTAAACAAAGAATTGATGGTAAAACTTGGAAATCTAAAATTGGAACCTCTGTTCTCATATATACCCAAACTATTTGTCCGGATCCTGCCTGTCAAAAACTGGTTGATCAGGCAATTGCCAAAAGGAAAGAAAAAAACGATCTTCTGGCTCAAAAGAAATTGGAAGCTAAGCTGGAAAGAGAAAAAGTAATCTATATTACAAAATAATTGTTATCCAAATTACTGCATAATTCTTACAATTAGCTTAAGTATAAGATGTAAAATTTTATACTTATGATTCCGGAACTTATTACTCAAAACAGTAGTGGTATTGAATTTTTACAGGGAAGTATACCAATAGTTTTATCATTAATGCTTATTTTAATGTTTGCGGATGCAATGCTTGAGGCAAAATCACACAATAAATTTAAATCAGAGCAAGAATAGACCCCTCTGATTATACTCTACCAGCCAAATTGTTTTAATATATTTTGGAAGTTGGGATCTTTTAAAGATACTGGGGGAAGATAAGTGCCTTCCAGCTCTCTTTTCCACCAGTTTCCTGTTTTTTTCTTTTCCTCCGGTTTAGTGAAATGGTAAATATACCTCTCTGCCCTTATATATTTGGGAGGGGAAGAGGGGAAAGGATTTGTTTTAAGAAGTGACAGGATAAGTTTATCATTTTGCAAAAGCTTTTGAATAAAATGAATAAACCAGGGATCAGAAGCTGTTGGGGAAAATGCTGCAAACCACATAAGCCAATCCAATCTTAAATGATATGGGGCAATTTGAGCCGGCACTCTATCAAGCCTGCCTGGTTTTCCAATAAATTCATATTCTTGCCATTTTGTGGCATCAGTTAAAGTAGTATCATCTGTACCTTCAATTATTACTTCATACCTTGGCCTGGTGATTGATCCAAATGCTCCGTATGATCCCACAAGATGAAAAGGATCATAACTTGTATTCATAATCTGATTTGGAGAGATTAAATTTAAAACAGGCCTAATATTTAAAAGAGCCAAAATAGTTGCAATAACAACTGTTGTATTTGAAAAAATTGGATTGGCAGATAAGGTGGCGGGTACTGTAATTGGGATAAACCGTGCAAGGATTGAATCCGGAAAAGTTGTTATGGCTAAAACTGCTGTTAAAAAAGAAAGGAATGCAAAATTGCCTGAAAGTGCAAGTATTCCATGGAAAAATAAAGTAAAGGCTCCTGCAATAGCCGCAATAGGCTGGAATGCAAAATATCCAAAAGGCACAATTAGCTCCACAAAATGGTTATATAAGACCCCAAGCTTATGGAACCAATGAGGTTGTTGATGGAAAAACCAGCTTAAAGGATTAGGGATTGGTTGAGTTTCATAGTGATATGTAAGACAAGTTAAATCCCTCCAGCAAGGATCACCTCTAAGCTTTATTAAGCCTGCCCCAAACATTGTTTTAAAAAGTTCAAATTTAAGTAAAAATATTATTGCAATAGGAACCGCAGTTTTAGCATCACCTAAAAATATGGCTAAAAATCCTGCCTCAAGAAGCATGGATTCCCATCCAAACGAATAAAAAGTTTGTCCAACATTAACAAAAGAGAGGTATATAAGCCACATTCCAAACCATGTAAGCATTGAAAGAGGCAGACCGAATTTTTCTGAAAAACCAGATAAGGCAAAAAGAGAAAGAACAATTCCTAAAATTGAAAAAATTAGGAAAGCCGAATCTTTTGGAAAAAGGAAAAATAAAGAGGGGAAATCACTAAATTTAACAAGTTTTATAAATTGAGGAACAGGAAGAAGACCTTTTTCACCCAAAAGAGGCCTGAATTGATGCAGGGCCACCAAAAATCCAATAAGATATGTAAAAGCTAAAGCTTTTTGAAAAACTAATCTGGTAATATAATAATCACCAGTAAACATGGATACTATGATTATACTGCTTCTTTGTATTTTAGGTTTTTTGAATGCTTTTTACCTATACTTTCAATACAAAAGAGAAGTTGCAACAGGGAGAAAGATGTTTTGTTTAATAGGAGGGGATTGTGGTGCAGTTGTAGGCTCAAAATATGGCAGGACATTTGGAATAAAAAATGAGATTACAGGTATGGTTTATTATTTTTTGCTTGCCTTTTCCCAATTCTTTGGGCAAAATCCTAATATATTTATAACAATTGGAGTTTCTGTGGCTTTAATATTTTCATTTTATCTTTTATTTGTTCAAATTGTAATTCTTCGTAAATTTTGCTCTTGGTGCCTGATTGCAATAGGAATAAATACTCTACTTGCTTACCTAATTGTTATATGAGAGCATTGTTTTAAGAAGGAGGTGTTTTAAATGAATGTAAAAATGTATAAAACTACAACCTGTCCTTATTGCAAGATGGAGGGGGAATATTTAAATTCCAAAGGTATAAAATTTGAAGAAATTTATGTTGATCAGGATCCAAAAGCAGCAGAGGACATGGTAAAAATTTCAGGACAAATGGGAGTGCCGTTTACAGTAATTAGTAAAGATGACGGATCCCAGGTTACTGTTTTGGGATTTGATAAGGATAAAATTAATCAAGCCCTGGGGATTGCATGAAACCTTCCGCTTCGTGTTGACAATCGTCTAATAATCGTCTAATAATCGTCTAAAATTGATCTTGGTTTAATTGAGAGAAAAGGTAAAGGCAGAGCAACTTACTATGTGTTAAAAGGAACTTAATTAGAGATGATATAATTTTTTGATGAACTTTACTAAAAGTAAAAAAGTTGTTTTGGTTGGGGGATGTTTTGATGTGCTGCATCCCGGACATGTGATTTTTTTGGAAAAAGCTAAAAAAGCAGGAGATAAACTGGTTGTACTTTTGGAATCTGATGAGAAAGTTAAGAAATTAAAGGGTGTAAAAAGACCCGTTCACAATCAAGACGAGAGGGTTCAAGTACTGCTTGCTTTAAAATCTGTTGATGAGGTTATAAAGCTCCCATTTATAGAAACTGAAAGAGAATATGATGAGATTATAAAAAAAATTAAACCTGATATTATTGCAACTGCTAAAGGATATGAGAATTCACACCATCATGAAAGATCAGCCAAAAAAGTTGGTGCTAAAATAAAATATGTAACCAAAATTATAGGGAATCACTCAACTTCAAGGATTTTAAGTAGGTAATTACTTTCCAAGGATACTGAATGCTAACAGGAGTGCAATAACTGCCAGCCCAAAAGCAAGAGCAACACGGACATTTATATCATAAAGATCAGTTTTGTTTCTTATTTTCATAATCCTCCTAACTTACCCAAGTAAAATGCAACAACTAAACACAGTATACCAAACAAAATATCTACAGTAAATAACCAGAAATTTAATTTAACTGTTCTTTTTGAGGTTGCAGGAATAATGAGTGCCGCTGCAAACCAACCAGCAGATAAATTAATAAAAAGGTTTGAGATAATAACAAACCAGTAAGGATCCATACTGTAAAATGTAGTATAGTATATCAAACTTATGGATCAAGCTCTTCAGCAAAAAGATTCAAGGTATTTTGGAAGAGGTTTCCCACTAGTTCCTATTGAGATTGTTAAGGCAAAAGATAGCTTCTTATATGATACAAAGGGCAAAAAATACATTGATTTTCTAATGGGTTGGTGTGTTGGGAACATTGGCTGGGGTGTTAAGGAAATAAGGAATGCCATAAAAAACTTTGATGGACCAGAATACATAAGGCCATTTTATCTTTACAAACCATGGGTAGAACTTGCCCAACTTCTTGCTAAAATAACTCCAGGGAAACTTACAAAAAGCTATCCTGCAACAGGTGGCACAGAGGCTGTTGAAATTGCCCTGCAAGCAGCAATGTCCTATACAAAGAGATCTAAATTTATCTCCATTGAAGGGAGTTATCATGGCCATTCAATTGGTGCTATGAGTGTTGGATCGTCCGGATTTAGGAAACATTACGTCAATCTTCTACCTGGATGTTACAAGATTAAACCACCGCTTAATGCAAAAGCTGCAAGAGAGGCGGAGGAGCTTTTACAAAAGGGTGATATTGCCGGATTCATTATGGAACCAATTGTCTGTAATTTAGGCGTTCTAATTCCTAATCAGGAGTTCTTTGAGATCATAACTAATGCATGTAAAAGATATGGTACGGTTTTTATTATTGATGAGGTTGCAACTGGTTTTGGAAGATGTGGCAAAATGTTTGCCGCTGAACTTTTTGATCTTAAGCCAGATATTATGACTTTTGCAAAAGGAATAACCGGAGGATATGCTGCGCTAGGGGCAACTATTACAACAGAAGAAGTTGCAAAGAGTATGGATTGGGAATTTAGTTTTTATTCAACATATGGCTGGCATCCAACAAGTGTTGAGGCAGCTCTTGCTACCATCAAATATATGCTAAATAATGAAGAAAAACTATTTAAACATATAGAGGAACTTGGTAAATTTTTTGAAGATAATTTAAAGAAAATTCAGTTCCGGTATAAAGCATGGGTACGCATAAAAGGATTAGCAGTAGCAGTTGAGTTTGAAGAAAAAGACTTAAGCTATACGAGGCAGATAATTGAACGCTGCAGAGAAAAAGGCTTGCTTATTACAGATGAGGCATCACATATTCTGACATTTTTTCCTGCTCTCACAATTGATAAAAAAACAGCAGGAGAAGGTTTAAGGATTCTTGAAAGTTGCGTATAGTTATGCCAATTTTAGATAGAATCAGTATTTATTATCTGGTTATTATTTTTCTTTTATCTTTATATTTTTTAGGAACTTTTACTTTTGGGCTGCAAAAAGTTTTAATGCAGGCTCTTCCTGCAGTTTTTACAACAACTGCTGCAGGTTTATTTTTTGATTATCTGGAACTAAAAAGATGGTCAAAGCCCCTTACACCTCTTATCACAGGACTTATTATTGGTCTTGTAGCCCAATTTGGAGCAAGCTCCATTATTTTGGCAATTATTGGTTTGGTTGCCATGGTTATTAAGTTTTTGGTTAAGTGGGATGGACGACATATATTCAACCCCGCCGGGGCGGGGCTATTTGTAGGTATGTTTTTAGGCTCATATCCTTCCTGGTGGGTTGGAGGGGAAAATTTTTGGATCTACCTAATCTGGATTCCGATCCTTTTATATAAATTAAAGAGATGGACACCTATGGTTGGATTTTTAGCACCTGTTGTCCTGTTTAGTGGCCCCAGTATTTTAACTTCTTCCTCCTCACTTTTTTTCACTTCAGTTATGTTAATTGAACCCAAGACATCTCCTGCAACTGTTAAGCTGGGTTTAGTATACGGAGCTGTTGTTGCAGCAGGCTATCTCATACTGGGTAGATTTTCCCAATTTGATCCACTTATCTTATCCTTACTGATCTCTAACTTGACACAGAGGATAATTTCAAGATATAGTAATATTTAATATGTCATCCAGGAATCTAACAATAGGGGTTATTGTAGTTTTGGTAATTTTGGCTGGTTGGTATTTTCTTCAGTCTCAAAAAGCACAAGCTCCATCTCCTGCTCCCCAAGTTACTACAGAAGAAGCAAGCCCATCAACTTCCGAGGCAACTGAAACTGCCCAGATGGAGAAAAATGTTGTAACCATATCATCATCCGGTTTTATGCCACAAAATATCACTATAAAGGCAGGGGATACAATTAGCTGGATGAATGAAGATTCTGAAAGCCATCAAGTGCAATCTGCAGTTCATCCAACTCACCAACTTTATCCGCCTCTAAATACAGTAGGGCTTTTAAAATCAGGTGAGAAAAAATCTTTAAGCTTTCCAGATGCAGGTACTTATAAATACCACGATCATCTTAACCCTTCACTTACTGGCTCAGTTACTGTAGAGTGATAGGTTGTGAGACTTAAATTATTTCTACTTTCTTTTTTATCCCTTTTTATCTTTACGAGTTTTTCTTATACAGTTGCAAAAGAGACTTATTCTAAGTTTGATTTTGATACAACTGTCAAATTGCAAGACCGTATTCCCAGAACATTCGATGAATTTTTTTCATATTTTTCTCTTCTGGGAAGTGTGGAGGCAACAGCTACTTTTTGTGTTCTGCTTGCTATCATATTTTTAATCCGAGGCAAGTTATTAGGATTTTTAGGGTGGCTTATGATTATTCCTGCAACTTTAGGAGAACTGTTTGGAAAGTTGGTTTTATTCCATCCTGCACCACCTGTTTTTTTACATAGGACACTTTTACCTACAGGGTTACCCTCCTTTTATGTTCATACTGATTTTTCTTATCCATCTGGACATATGACAAGAACAATTTTTATTATTACCATCCTTATTATTTGGGTATTTGTCTCTCAAAGAAATATACTTATTAAATTTATTTCATTAGCTATGCTTATTGGACTTACCTTTGCTATGGGAATAACTAGAGTATATTTAGGAGAACACTGGTCATCTGATGTAATAGGAGGAAGCTTTTTAGGAGCCGGGATGGGATTTTTTGCCTCAGGGTTGATTTTTAAAAATAAAAAGACTAATATTCCTTAAGATGCCCGGGGGAGGTGATTTGTTTAAATGAATAGGAATGTAGCTATAGTTATAATTATTTTAGTGGTTGTTGTAATCGCAGGATATCTGATATGGCTTCGAAGCAAAGTTCAGCCGCCGGTTTCACCACAAATTACAGAAGAAGAGGTAGTTGTAAGTCCCAGCCCAGAGGTTACACCTAGCCCTTCAGCCACGCCTTTTGCTACCCCGGGAGCAAAGGAGGCAACAGGATCGGTGAAACAGAAAACATCTACACCAGGTGGTACTGCAAGGTAATTGTTAGAGTGCTTATATACATGTTAGGATATAGTCTGCGTTCATGGACAAATCCACGATTGAGAAACTGATCATCATTGGTTCAGGCCCTGCTGGTTTAACAGCTGCAATTTATGCTGCTCGTGGGAGCTTAGCTCCTGTGGTGGTGTCTGGCAGGGAAGCTGGGGGACAGCTTATGCTTACAACTGATGTTGATGATTTCCCAGGCTTTGATACTGGCATCCAAGGGCCGGAGCTGATGGAAAAAATGAGAAAGCAGGCAGAGAGATTTGATACCAGATTCGTTGATGAGGATGTTGTATCAGTTGATTTGCAAGCTAGACCATTTGTTATTAAAACTGAAACCTGTAACCTGAAAACTGAAACCTTGATTATAGCCACTGGTGCCTCTGCAATGTGGTTGGGAATTCCCTCTGAACAAAGGTTAATCGGCAAAGGTGTTTCATCCTGTGCTGTTTGTGATGGATTTTTCTTTAAAGATAAAAATGTAATTGTTGTTGGAGGAGGGGATACTGCCATGAGGGAGGCAGCCTATCTTTCCAAACTTTGTAAAAAAGTAATTGTGGTTCATCGTCGTGATAAACTTAGAGCACAATTAGCATTACAAGAGTTAGTAAAATCCAAGAAAAATGTAGATTTTATCTGGAATACTGTTGTTGAGGAGATATTAGGACAAGATCCTTCGACAAGCTCAGGACAGGATAAAGTAACAGGAGTGAGATTAAAAAATACTCAAAATGGGAAGATTAGCCAATTAGGAATAGATGGAGTATTTATTGCCATAGGTCACAAGCCAAATACAGGATTTTTAAAAGGACAACTGCCTTTAGATGAAAAAGGATATGTGAAGGTTTTAAATGAAACCCATACGGAAGTGAAAGGGGTATTTGTAGCAGGTGATGTTGCTGATTATCATTACAGACAAGCAGTCACAGCAGCAGGCATGGGATGCAAAGCTGCATTTGATGTTGAAGAATATTTATCCCGATTAGATCGGGATTTAGAAAATTTAAAATGAAATTTATTGATTTATCACATCCAATAACCGAAAGAATGCCTATTTTCCCCGGTGATCCAGCAAATAAAATTGAAAATGCCGGAGATTTGGAAAAAGATGGTTTTGAACAACATTATGTTTCCTTTTGTACCCATGTTAGCACCCACGTTGATGCCCCAAGACATATGATATCCGGGGGAAAAAACTTGGATGAATTCCTGTTGGATAGACTGATAGGAAGAGGAGTTTATATAAATACTAAAGATTTTGATTTTACTGAAATTGAAAGGGCTGATATTAGGGAGGGGGATATTGTTGTATTTAATACAGGAATGGCCAATTTGTGGGGAAAGCAGGAATATTATGATAATTACCCGGTTATGGATGAGGAGGTTGCAAATTATCTTGTAGCTAAAAGAGTAAAAATGGTGGGTTTGGATAACTGCAGTGTAGATAAGGGTGATACAACATTTCCCATCCATAAAATTCTGCTTAAAAATAGTATTCTAATAATTGAAAATCTAACAAATGTAGAGCAGCTTGAAGGCAAGGAATTTAAGATTTATGCTCTTCCTTTAAAACTTCAACTTGATGGTGCTCCAGCAAGGGTAGTAGCTGAAGTAGTTTAGCCAGTTCTAAATCCCACCTGGGAGGTGGATCAGATACGCCACCTAGGGATTTTTATTCATTCCGAATGTGGTGTGGGATGATGCTCCTGCTTAACAATTTTGCCCTTTTTAATCTCCAAATCTACCCACTCTCCACAGTTATCACAAAATGTATGAGCTTCACAATCTACCCTTGAACTAAGAGTGATGTCCATTAGCACGTTAGCCACTGGGTACTTAAGGTACCATACGTCTTTTGATTGCCAATCTTTAAGTTCCATCCCACATTTAGGGCATTTAATTGGATCTTTTAAAATAATTGAATTAAACATTCCCATAAATAACCTACATCCATATTATAATTTCTGTGTGGGCTGGTTGTTATATGGTCTGTGTTTCTCGGTACATACCATAATGTTTTACGCAACCTCGTGTTACCGACGCTTACCATTGCTGGATTTAATCTCCTTCAGCTGATAAGAGACACCCACAACAATTTAGTGGGAAATTTATCTGAGGAAACAAACAGATATAAAATTCATTTCACTAGATTGACTATTCCCGCAACTGACCTTAACTTTCAACATATATTGACAGAATAAAGCTATTGCTGAATTTTGTCAATATATACAAAGTGTATCAAATGTACACAATTTGCATTTTCCAGATTGAATTTATAAAATAAGTTTAATGAAGACTGTTACTGCTAAATATGCCAGGCAGAATTTTGCCGAGATTTTAAATGAAGTCCACTTTGGTAGAAAGAAGATTACAGTTACAAGGTCAGGTAAGCCGCTAGTGATTCTTATTAGTACAAAAGAATACAAAATAAAAGATTAGGAAAAATTAAGCAGCATTTGATGCAGAAGAATATTTATCCCGATTTGATCGGGATTTAGAAAATATTAAGACTTGACATTAGGTATATATAAAGTATATACTTAGTATATATAGTAAGTTGGAGTTAAACTATGCAAACAGCCGTAATTAATATTAAAACTGAACCTGAAACTAAGAAAAAAGCTCAAAAAGTAGCTAAAAATCTAGGATTTTCTTTAAGTAGTTTAATTGATGGCTATTTAAGACATCTAATCAGGACAAAAGAAGTTCATTTTAGTCTGGAAGAAAGACCAAATGCATACCTTAGGTCTATTATGAAGCAAGCAAAAGAAAACTATAGAAAAGGAAACACCTCTCCGGCTTTCAAAAGTGCTAAGGATGCAATAAAATATCTCGAAGATCATGAGATATGATAGTAAAATATGACACTCTCTTTATTGAGAGATTTAAAAAGCTCGATGTTAGAATACGTAAAAGCCTTAAAGAAAAAATAGCAATTTTTCAAGAAAATCCATTTGACCCTCAGCTTAATAATCATCCATTAAAAGATGAATATGTAGGATATAGAAGTATTGATGTAACCGCTGACTACAGAGCTATTTATGAAGAAATGAATGAATTAGGAGAACCGGTTGCCTATTTTGTTGCAATAGGAACACACCCAGAATTATATGATTAAAGTAGCCTTTGATGCCCCACTTCGCCAAGGCTTCGCGGGGCAAGCAGAAGAATATTTATCCCGATTAGATCGGGATTTAGAAAATTTAAAATAGGTGTATAATAAAATTGTGAGAATTCTGGATTTTTTAATTAAACTTCTTCCTACAAGGTCAGTATATGCTCATTGTGATATTCCTTGCGGAATTTATGATCCTAAAAGTGCCCAGCTTGCTGCTAAGACTGTCTTAACCATGGTTCAAAAAATTAATGAACTCCCGAAGGAAAATGCTTCTGTGGAAGATAGAAATAGTTTTGTTAGGATGGTTCAGGTTAAAGAAGAACATGCAGAAATTTGTAAAAAAGAAATTCTTATTCTTTGGACAGATTATTTTAAGAGTGAACATTTAGAAAAATTTCCGGATCTTCATGATCTAATTTGGAAAACAGCCAAACTATGTTCTGATAATAAAAGGGCAGTGGATGAAGTAAAAGCCAAGGAGTTAATTGAAGCTGTTGATAAAATAGCAGTTATTTTTGAAAAAACTCACACACATTGAAAAGTCCAATTTCAAGATTTACAGTTTCAGGTAATTCCATGACTCCAACCCTTTATCCTGGTCAGGATGTTTTGTCTGTTAATTGGTTTGTAAATCCAAAAGTTGGAGATATTGTAGTAATTAACAGTAAACAGGCCTTCGGCTCTGAGGCTCAGGCTCGAAGAGGTACAGTGAACAGGGAAATTATAAAAAGAATACAGAAAATTGATGGTGATCAGGTTTGGCTTGAGGGTGACAACAAACAAGAAAGTATTGATAGTAGAGATTTTGGACCAATAAATATGGATCAAATTGTGGGTAAAGTGATTTATCAAGGGATTTATGGTAGGAAAGGGAGAACCCTAAAGCCCATCAAATCTATCAGTTCTTATTGAAGTTTCATCAATTCCTAAATTTAAAAGAATATTTTCAAAATCATCAACCATACTTGGAGGTCCAGCCAGGTAGAAGATAGGATATAGGGTATAAGCAGAGCTTGCCTCCGCTCCGCGGAGGTAGGGTATAGGGTATAGTTTTAATTTCTCTGAATCCAAACGGCCATCTTTTGATGTAACTATGTAGTGGATAGTAAGTTTGGGATAAGTTTTTACCCACTGATCCAGCTCTTTTTTGAATATAAAATCTGAATCTGAATTGGAATAAATTAAGGTTATTGGTAAATTAAGCTTTTGATCCCGATTTAATCGGGATTGATCCACTGCCCATTTAATCATAGATCTGTGTGGAGCAATTCCAATTCCTCCTGCCATAAAGATAATAGGAGATGAATCATCTATAACTACAGTTCCAGCAGGATAAGAGGAAGAAATTAAATCACCTACCTTTAAATCCTGCAACTTCTTATTAAAAGGACTTGAAGTTAGCTTAAAGGTAAGCATTATAAAATCTTCAGAGGGGGATGATGAAATAGATAAAATTCTGGTGTTACCTTTTGGATCATTCACTGGTAGTTCAATATCTAAAAATTGTCCAGGATAAAACATAAAATTTTCTGGTTTTTCCAAAATTAAACTAAAGATGCCTTTAGTTTCTTTTTTGATTTTTTTAGCCTTAAGTTGCATACAGGATGTATACTAACATAATAAAAAACGTGAGATAATAGGTTTATGGAGGATGCTGCTCAAAAGGAACAGGATTTACATAAGGGTGTTGCTGGTAATATGAATCAACTAGGACATAATGAAACTCCAGCTAGTGTAAATCCTGATGATCATTCTGCACTTGAAGGCATAGGCGATATGGTACGTATTGTAGGGGCTCCTTTGGATCAACTGGTAAGAGGGGAGGCAAGTCACATTGGATTTAAGGAATCCGGGCCTTGGTATAGAAGACTCATGAGAAGAATTTCTCGCAAGAAGGCAGCATAAATCTAATATGGAAGTTGTACAAACTACAGGTAATTTTGATATTTTTGGTTTAATAGCTACAGTTGTTGCAGCCTTAGCTGTAATTTTAATCTTTGTTGGACTTGGGTTTTATGTTAAAAAATTTTTTGTAGGATGGATTAAATACAGACAAAGAGAAAAATCTTCTTTGCAGTTTGTTGTTTTACAAATTAAAGTCCCAAGAGGAAATGAAATAAAAATTGATGCTGCAGAACAGCTTTTTGCGACCTTTGCGGCTTTAAGAAAATCAGGAGGACTTCTTTCAACTTTTAATCCTCAACCGCAACTTTCCTTTGAAATAGTTGCGATTCATGAATCTATAAGATTTTTCGTTTCCTGCCATAAAGATCATAAGGATCTTTTGGAAAAACAAATAAATGGAGCATATCCGGATGCAGAAATTAAAGAAGTCCCAGAATACAATATTTTTTCAGAAACAGGACAAACTGCTTATGCTTCTTTAAAGCTAAAAAATACTGACTGGTTCCCATTAAAAACCTTCCGTGATTTACCAACAGACCCTCTCTCTGCCTTAACTTCTGCTTTAGCCAAAATGCAACCGGGGGAGGGAGCATCTGTACAGTTGATTATTTCGCCATCAGATGATAAATGGAAAGATAAAGGCAAAGAATGGGTTAAAAAACAAAAAGAACCGGGAGATGAGAAAAATCCAAAGCCTCCTCCCGATGCCAAACAGCTTGAAGCTGTTGAAGGAAAAATTGCAAGGCCCGGATTTTACACTTCTATCAGGGTTGTAGTTTCATCCTCAACATCTGAATTTGCTAAAACACACCTGGCTAATATAAAGGCTGCTTTTGAACAATTTTCAGGACCATATAACTCTCTTACTTCCCAAAAGATATATTCTGAAAAGGGATTTATGACTGATTTTATTTATAGATATTTGCCAAAATATTCAAAAATGCCAATCTTAACACCGGATGAACTTGCCTCGGCCTTTCATTTTCCAAATAAATCCATAGAAACCCCTTATATTTCTTGGCTTTCTTCCAAAAGGGCACCTGCACCGGAGAAAATACCAACATCAGGTCTATATTTAGGAAGGTCTGTTTTTAGAGGGGTAGTAAGGCCTGTATATCTTGCGGAAGACGATAGAAGAAGACACATGTATGTCATTGGCAGAACAGGAACAGGTAAAACCGAGCTTCTTAAAAGTTTAATGCTTCAAGATATTTTGGCTGGAAAAGGCTTATGTTTTATTGATCCTCATGGTGACGCGGCAGAAGAAATGCTTCAACTTATTCCTCCGAATAGAGCAGAAGATGTAATTTATTTTGATCCTTCGGATGTTTCTCGTCCTTTTGGGCTTAATATGCTTGAGGCATACACTGAACAGCAAAAACACTTTGTTGTTGCTTCAATCATAGGACTTATGTATAAGCTTTTTGATCCAAATAAAACAGGAATTATTGGTCCCAGATTTGAGCACGGAGTAAGGAATGCAATGCTTACTGCAATGAGCCAAGAGGGGGCAACTTTTGTTGAGGTTATGCGTATCATGACTGATGCAAATTTTGTTAGAGAGCTTTTGCCAAAAGTAGCGGATCCTGTGGTAAGAAGATATTGGACAGATCAAATTGCCCAAACCACGGATTTTCATAAATCTGAAGTTTTGGATTATACGGTTTCCAAATTCGGAAGATTTGTCACAAATAAAATGATGAGAAACATTATTGGGCAATCCCATTCTTCTTTTGATCTTAGGAAGATTATGGATGAGGGCAAGGTTTTAATAATCAATTTATCTAAAGGAAAAATAGGTGAGGAAAATTCAAACTTTTTAGGATTAATCCTTGTTCCAAAAATTTTGGCAGCAGCCATGTCAAGGGCTGAAACTCAAGAGGAGAAACGTAAAGACTTCTATCTTTATGTTGATGAGTTTCAAAACTTTGCAACTGATACTTTTGCTGATATTTTATCCGAGGCTAGAAAATATAGATTAAATTTAATTGTTGCAAATCAGTTTATTGGGCAAATTGGAGAGGATTTGAAAAATGCTGTTTTTGGGAATGTGGGTACTGTTATTGGATTTAGGGTTGGAGTAACTGATGCAAATTATCTTCAGCATGAATTTACACCTATCTTCCAAGAGGCGGATCTTGTAAATATTGAATCTCCGCATGCATATATTAAAACAATAGTTTCCGGGGAACCTGTTGTGCCGTTTTCTTTGGATACGACAAAAGATATGAATAAGTGGAAATCTATGCTTAATTCTCAAATAGGACAGGCGATAAGGGAGTTGTCCAGGATTAAATATGGCCGTGATGTTACCCAAGTTGAAGCATCAATTGTCCAAAGAGCAAAGCTGTAATTTTATTGTCACCCTGAACTTGTTTAAGGGTCTCTTTCATGAATTCTTACTATGTGTATATTCTAACTAATAAAAACAATACAACCCTTTATATAGGGGTTACCAATAATCTAGAGAGAAGAATATATGAACACAAAAATGAACTTATAGATGGTTTTACTAAAAAGTACAAACTGAAGAAATTAATTTATTTTGAAGAGTGTAGTCAGGTAAACGATGCATTAGTAAGAGAAAAACAATTAAAGAATTGGCACAGAGAATGGAAGCTAAATTTGATTAAAAATACTAATCCAACTCTTAGGGATTTATCAGTAGATGCCGAAACAAGCTTGTCCTGAAGATCCCGAAATAAATTCGGGATAACACTTTCAGGATTCGGCATGACACTTAAGGTGAGCTTTGGTATAATTCCTAACAGGCCCGTCGTATAACGGTTAATACCTCATTCTTATACAGTGATGACGAGGGTTCGACTCCTTCCGGGCCTACAACTGGTTCCTGGTTCGTTCTGTCCGAAGGACAGGTTACTTATCCAGGTCCGCCCACACTCATCTATTTAGATTGGTTTTTTGAGAATATTTTCTTAATCAAATCAGCTGGTGAAAGAATTATAAACGGTAAAGTGCCTTCTTTAATGGATAATAAGTGTTTTCTATCAAAAGTAATTATAAAATCTACCTTGGCTTTACTTGCCGCTGCTATAACATGAATATCTTTTTGAGTAGTTACTCCTTGAAATTTTAAAACTTCCGATTCATCCTTAAATTCTATTTTTTTAAAATTGCTTTTAGAAAGATAGGTTAGAAAATCCTGCAGTACCTCTTTTGGAAACTTTTTATTTAAGTTTCTTATTACCTCATTCAGAGTAATAGAGGAAACAAAGGTTTTAATTTTTCCTTTTTGAGAAAGCTTCAGAATAATATTAGAGGCAGAGTTTTTGGAATTTATTCCGGTAATAATTACAGAGGCATCCAGAAAAACCTTCATTTAAGGTATTGCTTGATTTTTTTGAGCTCTTTTTTATCAAGCCTGTCTTCCCTAAGCCACTCTTTGATTTCATCATCCGTAAATTCCCTGATGTATTTTTCCTGCCAGTCAAATTGCAGAGGAGTAAGAAGTATTCCGTCTTTTTTTAACTGTGCTTTAAAAAGGGTAGATTTATCTATTCCCAGGGTTTTCCTGAAAGATATCGGAATGGTGATTTGGCCTTTGGCTAGCGGTTTAATAACTACTTGCTGCATAATTTTTCCTACTTTCTAAAATTCTAAATTTTAGAATACTAAAAAGAAAAGAATTTGTCAAGAGCGCGTTTTGCCGAATCCAGGTCCGCCCACATCATAAATTTTTGTAACTTCAGGAGGTTTGAATAAGTTTATTAAGAAGTTTATATTTCATTTTCTGTATCATATCTTCGTTGCTCCTCAACTGCAACCATGGGATCTGATAATAACTCCTGTGCTGTGATTTCTTCAATAATATGGCGACAAAAACTCTCCCAGTTTAGATCGTTTTCTAAACTGTCACAAAAATCACTCCACTCAATATCATTAGCTCTTATTTTAGTTTGTCGTATTACAAATGGTAGTTGTGCTACTGCGTCTATATTAGACTGAACCACAGCATCGTCTGCTGCCATAAGATAGTTATAAGATTCAAAAAGATTATCTTCTCGTTCTACACGGTCTTTTGACCAAAAGTTAGCTTTAGCTTGATCAACGATTTCATTGAGTGAAGGTCTTAATTCTTGCTGTTCAGACATTATAATTCCTCCAGTTTTACCTTACTATCTCCATTATGGTTTTGGATGAATTGAAGATATCTTTCAGTTGTTGATAATCTTTTATGCCCTGCAAGCTTGGAAACAGTTACCAAAGATACTCCTGATTGAAGCTGATGTGCAACCCAGGTGTGTCTTAAGTCATTAACTTTAGCCATCTTTATTCCTGCAATTCTAAAATATCTATCAATTGCAGCCCTAATATTTCTAATTAAAAGGGGTCTTCCTGTTTTAGTAATAAAAAGTGCATGGTTTTGAGTTTTGGGTCTTATTTCCAAATATTTTCTAACTGCCTCTGCAGCAGGAGTATTTAATGGGATAGTTCTTTCTCTTGTATCTTCAAATAGGGGAACATGGATTGTCCCATTTTGTAAATCTATATCTTCAACTCTAAGTTTTGCAAGTTCACCAATCCTAACACCAGTTTGGAGTAAGAGTTCAATAACACCAAGCATTCTAACATCTGTTCTGGCAGCATCCCTTAAGGCTCTATATTCAAGCTTTGTTAATATTCTTGGAGGCTTATTCTCAAATTTGGGATGTAAAAGTCCTGCTGCCGCATCTTCATTAGCAAATCCTTGGGTTTTTAGGAATTTAAAGAATGTTTTAGTTGAATTTGTTTTTCTTGAGATTGATTTTGGGGTATAAGCTTCTTTTGATAATTTTTCCATGAAAGCTTGGAGATCTTCAGTGTTAACTGTGTCTGGATCGGTTTTGCCTAAGTTCTCCAAATAGACTACCAGTTGATCAATGTCTTTCCCATAGGCTAAGATAGTAGCAGAGGCACGATTTTTGCCCTTAAGATAGTCAATAAATTGTTTGTGGGCATCTTTAAGAGCGGTCATTAGACGTATATTATATATTTATAGGATAGATTTGTCAAGGCTATATTTACAAACAGTATGATTAAAAAATTTACAATAGGTTTAATAATTTTAGTTGTAGGCTTTATCAGCTTTAATCTTATTAAACAAATAACGGATACTTTAAATGTTTCTGAAAGATTAAACCAGGCAGCTGATAGGGTTTTTATATCAGAGGTTAAAAATAAAGAGCTTAAAAAAAGATTATCTGAAATAAAATCGCCTGAATTTGTAGAGGAAATAGCCAGAAATAAGCTTGGTTTAGGAAAGGAGGGGGAGACGCTTGTAATTATTCCTGATAAGAAGATAAAGGAGATTTTAGGAGTAACCTCAAGCTCGGAGCCCAGATTACCTAATTGGTTAGGGTGGTTGAGGGTATTCTTGCATTGAGCGGAGCGAATCTGTGCCTGCACTGAGCGAACGGAGTGAGTCGAAGTGTTGCGGGGATGGAACGATGTTAGAACTTTTTATTTAGCTTAGTTTATTTGATTCAACGAACTGAATGTGTTTTAATATCAGGCTATGTCAGCAGAAAATCTTCTAGTAGTCCCAATGGATGTACCGATTAAGCCTTTTGCAAGGATGCGCAGGGCATATTGGCCTAAAAAGGGAGAGAATGTTATGGATATCCCAGAAAGATATAGTCATACACTTTTACTCAGGAGAAGAATATCACTTCATAGCATTGAGGGGCGCGTTGATATTATTAGTGAAAATCCAGAGGCAATGGCTCAAATGCTTGTAAATAATGGGCGTTTCCAGGTAGAAAAGCCATTTGGTGATGTCATATTCAAGGGAGTCTTCCGTGAAGGAAATACTTTTCAGGATATGGAATATGATGAGATACCGTATATATTGCGCTTTGGATTCCCACTTCGCAGCCCTTCTGAATATGCCAGACTTTTAAATACTTATGTGGATGTAAAACTTAATAAGGAAAAATATATGGCTGCCTGGAATTTAAGCGCTCCAGCAGTTGCCAGAAGAATGCAATCACTTGAAGAAGGTAATCCAGTTATAGTCAGAGAAAAGAACCTTTTTAATCTAAAAGATATTGGTGAGGTAGAGATTGAAAGTGATGCGGAAGGCAATGCCGATTTTGGCCGAATAACGTTTGTTTGGTTGGCTGCGGATGCTAAGAAATTCCGTGGTATTGAGCTAACATTTCATCAGTTCTTTGATGGGGATTACGAGGAACCAACAATACCAATTTTACCTGAACGAGAGCTTGTTATAGCTCGTTCATGAAACAATCTTATTAAATGATTAGGTTATTACCATAGCCTAATTAACCACTGTGTTGCGGGGGGAGGATGCTGTTAGAACTTTTTATATATAACCACATTACCTCCTAGTCTGTTTTATACCAACCGAGAAAAGCAAAGTCTCTTAGAGTAGTAATCATCTCTACATCTTCAAGTAAATTAGTTTTAGCATGTTGTTCATCTAACTTTAGGCTATAAAGATCTACAAATCTTAGAGCATTGCCATCAGCTACAATAGGAAAAATAATATAATCTGCTGCGGGATTGTAAACAATAAATGGTAGTAAAAAATAACGTTCTTTTGTAGAATAATCTAACTGTAGTTCAGATGCCAATGATTCTATGGATCCAATAATATCAACTTCCCCATTTTCTAAATTTAATTCACCAATTTCATCTCCTATTAGGGGACCATCAGTTTTTTTAGATTTTTGAATCAACATTTTTTTGGAATCAAATGAAAAAGCATTATAATTTATAAGCGCAGGCATTTTTAACTCAATTGGATTTATGAGCGCTTGAAGTACTTCCACTTTCTGTTTAGGCATATATATAAATTTAGATCCATCTGGAGAAATTATTACA
Organism: Patescibacteria group bacterium; assembly: GCA_038064895.1. Classification (GTDB taxonomy): domain Bacteria; phylum Patescibacteriota; class Microgenomatia; order Daviesbacterales; family UBA10151; genus JBBTSA01. Next base: position 42,128 of record JBBTSA010000014.1, on the reverse strand, counting down.
TTATCGCCCATTGGACCTGACTCACTTTTATCAGAAGTATAGAATAATTGATTATTATTCATATCAAACACTCTAAATTGAAAAGTAGTAAATACATAAAGATAATTACCCCTCCAAGCTAATCTATTATCTAACCCCGTATCTTCATTCTCTCTATCTATTTTTAAATTTGTAATTAGTTGTTGAGTATCAACATTAAATATATGGATTATGTCTAATTCCTTATCCAATTCTTTTTCATCTGCACTTATTGAAATTATTGCCACTTTTTTCTTATCAGGTGAAAAGGTGAATCTTCGAATCTTCTTTTCTTGAGGTAACTTCATTAATGGCTTGGGTAGCTCTTGAGCATTAAACTTCCAGCTATAAAGTGTATCTTCTCTTATTGCTGTACCTATATCAGAAGAACCAATAAATATAAGTCTTCCATCATCAAGAAGCTGAACAGCATTTTTAAATATATCCTCACCATTGTTACTTATACTAGTGAAATTTTTAACTATATAATTTGACTTCATTCCTGGAGGTAAAACTGAATTAACGTTTCTATTTTGGTCCTTTACTATCTCACCCTTGGAATTTACAGTTATAAACCCTTTACCATTCCAAATTACACCCTTCCATTCTGTTTTTGAAGGAGTACCTGGTGAAGTATTATTTATTTTTCCTAAATAAAATACCCCTCCTGCTATAAGAGCTAAAACTAAAATTCCAATCAAAACAAAAATTGGTGCAAATCCTTTTTGGTTCACAATTTTAGTTTAACACTTTCCCGTACCATTCGGTACAGGATTACTTGTTTTTGAAATATTCTTTTAACATGGTCCTTAATGTAGTTTTACCTTTAGTAGTTTTAAAATATTCCTCTCTTCTTAAAGCATCCTTTTTACTAAGATAGGCTTCATAGAAAATTAAATTAAAGGGTTTGTATCCTTTTGTTGACAGATTTTCTCCATCATTATGATTTTTAAATCTTGTTCTCAAATCAGCTGAAGATCCTACATAAATCCAATCGAACTTAAGGCTTTGAAGAACGTAGACATAGTAAAAGCTCATTATTTAATTCTACCAAGAAGGGGTGGAGACGCGCCATTCGGCGCATCTCAACGCGCACTACTGTTATCGGACCTTCATCATATTCCAAAGTATCTCTTTTAGAGTGGCGACAGCAGTGCACCGTATGGTGCGCTGTTGCGGGGGTAGGAATTGAGCCTACTGCCTGGAGATTATGCACCTTCTTGCATTCCTGCAAGGGTAGGACTATATCATCACCCTTCGATAAACTCAGGGGCTCGGCGTGTAGTCTCTACAGGGGACGTACTGTATAGTACATCCTTCCCTCGGTATTACCCTTCGACTTGCTCAGGGTTTCACCGATATAGCCAAGTTCTCATAAAAGATTACTCTTAAATGGGCCCAAATTGAGCCTCCCGTGCAACCGTTACACTTCCCCGCATTGTCTATTTTAGCCTCATGCGGACTATATGTCAATGCCTATTGACAATATTATTGGAACTATTGGATAATAGAAATACATCCTATCATTCCATGATACGAAAGATTGAAGAATATAACAAAGCGTTAGATTTAAGGAGAAAAGGTAAAAGTATCCGTGCAATAGCAAAACTTCTAAGCATAAGTCCAGCCACGGCCAGCTCGTGGTGTAAACCGATAAAATTATCTCCAAAACAGATCGAAAATCTTTTAAAAAGTAGGGCTAGAATTTCTCATTTGCGTCGACTTGCAAAGATTAAACATCAAAAGTCACTCATAAAAGTTGCAGAGATTATGAAGAAGTCAAAGGCAGAGATTAGCAATCTAACAGATAAAGAATTTTTCTTGGTAGGTCTTTCTCTTTACTGGGCGGAGGGGTTTAAGAGCTTGAAAGAGAAACGTTTGGGTTTTTGTAACACAGATCCAAAAATGATCAAATTTATGATTAAATGGTTTAAAAAGGCTATTAGGATTAAATCAGAAGATTTCATTTTACGAACCGAGTTTAATGAATCTCATAGGGATAGGACTGGAGAAATCAAAAATTTTTGGTCTAGGATAACAAATATACCACTAAATCAATTTGAAAAGCCTTTTTACCATAGATCAACCTGGCTAAGAAATTACTCTAACAGAGATAAGTATTACGGGGTATTGAGAATCAGAGTACGTAAGAGTAGTGAACTACTTAATAAAACTAGGGGATGGATTAGTGGTCTTGCTAGTAAATAGCTATGTGGCATGTGTATGTTATTAAATGTATTGATGGAAGTTTATATACAGGATCATCAAATAATCTTAAAAAAAGGCTTTTGGATCATAAAGAAGGTAAAGGTGGAAGATATACCAGATCTCATAAAGTACTTAAAATAGTCTACTCTGAGAAGTTACCTACAAAATCTGAAGCTCTAAGAAGAGAAGCAGAAATAAAAAGCTGGGAAAGAGCAAGGAAAATCAGGATTTTAAAGCTGTTTTGATTTTATCAAGAGTTTGCTGGAGCTCTTCTGGAGAAGCTGATTTTGCAGATGAAAAGTATAAATCAGATACTTGGTCCATTGGAATTAGGTGTAGATGCGCATGGGGGATCTCAAGTCCTGCCACAACTACTCCAACCCTTCCTGTTTTAGGTTTAAATGCCCTTTCAAGGGCATCTGCCAGTGGTTTAGAATAGAGGAGGATTTCCTTCAGAAGGGCCTCATCCATATCAAAAAAATCATCAACATGGGTTTTTGGAATAACTAGGGTGTGGCCCTCGTGGTGTGGGCCAATAGATAGGAAGGAATAAAATTTATCATTTTCATGAATTTTATAAGAGGGAATGTCTCCTTTAATGATTTTACAAAAAATACAGTCCATGAACAAAATAATACCATAAAATGGTAAAATACTTTATGCGCCAGGGTAGCTCAATGGCGGAGCACCACATTCATAACGTGGCGGTTGTGGGTTCGATCCCCACCCCTGGTACTTATGAAAGTAATAATCTTAGCAGCAGGCATAGGTAAAAGAATGTGGCCAATTGCAACAGATAAGTGTTTAATTCCTTTTTTAGGAAAGCCCCTTTTGTATCATAATCTTAAAAAAATTAAAGAAGCTATAAATCCTGAAGAGGTAATAATAGTTTCTAATTCACAAAGTAAAGAAGAAATCCAAAAAATCTTAAATGAGCTTAAAATTCCAGGCACAATTTCCCTTCAAAATGAGCCTAAAGGTATGGCAGATGCCATACTTTCTGCAAAAGAACTTATAGAGGGTGAAATTTTAGTTATTAATGCTCAAGATATTCTTGAGGAAGAAATTTATACACAGATTTCAAAGGGTGGAGCAGAGGTTGTTTGTGCAGGCTATAAAGTGGATAAATACTTTCCAGGAGGGTATATAAAGGCAACAGGCAACAGTGTACAGGCAATAGTTGAAAAGCCAGAAGAGGGGAATGAGCCTTCGGATTTGGTTAAATTGGTTTGTGATTACTTTAGAGATGGGAAAAGGGTCATTTCTTATTTGGAAAAAACTACTTCAGAGTCTGATGATGTTTATGAAAAAGTCTTAAATCAGATGATTTCTGATGGGATGGATGTAAAATTTATTAAACATGATGGAGTTTGGATTCCTCTTAAATATCCCTGGCAGATTTTGGATATCCTAGCTTACTTTCTATCTACTATTGAACAAAATATTTCCTCAGAAGCTAAGGTATCTGAAAAGGCAATAATAACTGGTCCAGTGGTGATAAGTGATGGGGTAAAAGTGTTTGAAGGAGCAGTTATAAAAGGGCCAGTTTATATTGGAAAAAATGTAATTGTGGGGAACAATACTATGGTTAGGGAATCAGATTTGGAGGAGGGTTGTGTAACAGGTTTTAATTCGGATATAACCCGCTCTTATATTGGAGCAAATTCCTGGTTTCATACAAATTATGTTGGAGATAGTGTAATTGAAGGGGATCTTGGGATGGGATCCGGGGCAGTTTTGGCAAATTTAAGGCTTGATGACCATACAATTAGGGTTAAAGTGCAAGGGGAACTTGTGGACTCTGGAAGACATAAACTAGGTTTAATTGCAGGAAAGGGATCTAGAGTGGGGGTAAATGCTTCTACAATGCCTGGGGTAAAAGTAGGTTCAAACTCATTGGTTGGACCAGGAGTAACTTTATATGATGATGTTCCTGATAATAAGAAAATCCTGGTTAAACAGGAATATGAAATAACTGATCACACCCCAAGCTTAACAAGCTATGAACAATTTAGGGAAAAACTTTAAATTACCTTAAGCTCTTTCCCAATTCTTTCAAACATCTGAATTCCAAAATTCAAATCTTTTTTCTTATGAGAGGCAGAAGGGATAACTCTGATACGGGCTTTATCCTTGGCAACCATGGGGAAAACAATTGGCGTTGCAAAAACATCCAGTGCAAACAGTTTAGCGCTGAAAAGCCTTGCTAAACCTTCATCAGGCATCATTATGGGGGTGATCGGGGTTTGGGATTGGCCTGTATCAAACCCAAGTTTCTTAAACTCTTTTTTAAGATAGTTGGTATTATTCCACAAAGTTTTGACTAGTTCGTCCGATTCTTCAAGAATCTTTACACCTTCTAAAGCTGCTGCTGTGTCAGGAATTGTTAAGGCATTGGAAAATAGAAACTGCCTACTCTTTTGTTTATAGAAATCAATTAACACTTTTTTCCCAGTGATAAATCCTCCCATGACACCAAAGGCTTTGGACAAAGTACCTACCTCAATATCAATTTGGCCATGTAAATTAAAGTGATCAACAATACCTCTGCCACCTTTACCTAAAACTCCTTCTCCATGCGCATCATCTACCATGGTTAAAGCATGATATTTTTTAGCCAGTGTCACAATTTGGGGCAGGGGAGCTAAATCTCCATCCATAGAAAAAACACCATCAGTAACAATTAAAATAGTTTTTTGTAACTTAACAGCTTCTTTAAGTCTGTCTTCCAGCTCTCTTACATCCTTATGTTTATAAATAAACTTATTTTTAACCTGAGACAGTCGTATTGCATCAATAATGGAGGCATGGTTTAACTCATCTGAAATAACAATATCCTCTTTGCCGATGATAGTTTGAATTGCAGCGCAGTTGGTCATATAACCACCTGTCAAAACTATTGCTGCTTCCGCGTGTTTAAAACGTGCTATTGCTTCTTCTAGCTGTACATGCAAGCTGTGAGTTCCAGCCAAGGTTCTATAGCCAGTACCTATGCCATACTGATCAATGGCCCTTTTTGCAGCCTTTCTAATTCTTTCATTTACAGCAAGACCTAAATAGTGGCTTGAGCAAAAATTAAGCTTCTTTTTACCATCAATTGTTAGATACGCACCTTGTCCAGAGGTAATCACATAAGGCGTTTTGCCGCCCTTTGCAGATTCTGCAAGATTATTATAGAAATCTGTAATCATGGTTCTAAAAGGATTTTGCCGCATTTTCTGCTTTTCATAAGTTTCATGGCTTTTTCAAAGTCTTTAAGCTTAAATTTATGGGTAATTATTTTGGATAAATCAATCCTGCCTGATTTTAATAAATCTGTGGTTTGATGCCAGGTTCTCCAAAGTTGGCGGCCAAATACCGAAAGAATAGTCAGCTCTTTATTGATCAGGTACTTACCCCAATCTATGGAGATGTTTTCTTTAGGAATACCAAAGGCAATAATGGTCCCTGCAATTCTGACTGCGTCAAAGGCTACTTTAATACCCAGTCTATTGCCACTCATCTCTAAAACAACATCAAAACTGTTATATTCTTTGATATTTACAATATCAAGACTTCGGTTAAACCAGCCGCTTTTCATAGCCAGGTTTCTTCTGTAGGGTTCATCATTGACCCCTACAATTTCTTTTGCTCCATAAGCTTTAGCTACAGCTCCAGCGCAAAGTCCGGTTGGGCCAAGCCCCATAATTAACACCTTTTTACCTTTGACTTTGGCCTTACCTACTGCATTGACAGCATTGCCCAAAGGTTCTTGAACGCTCATTGACTCAACTGGAATGGCAGGGTCATTTTTCCAGGTAGTTCTAAGCGGGCTGGTGGTAACTTGGGCAAATGCGCCATCCCTGCCTATCCCGAAAAGTTGCATATTCTCACAAATATGATAGTTTTTAATTTGGCATTGGAAACAGTTTAAACAAAAGATATGAGTTTCTGAAGAAACCAGATCACCAATTCTAATATTAGTTTTTTGCTTAGTATTAACCTCCAATACTTCGCCTACCATTTCATGGCCAATAATTTTTGGCGGTTTAATATGTGAAGCTGCCCAGGGAATCCAGTCATAAATTCCAATGTCTGTTCCGCAAATTGAGGCGTAAATTACTTTTACCAGGACCTCATCCTTTTTAGGTTTAGGGATAGATATTTGTTTAATTGAGATGCCAGGAGCAGCTTTTTCTTTTACAACTGCAAGCATTAGGAGAGTATAATAACATAGAATTATGCTTCTTTATGAATTTGAGGGGAAAAAGCTTTTTAAAAGCTGTGGAATATTAGTTCCCAAGAGTCAGCTATTAGAGTCACAAAGTCAAAAGAGTCAAAGGGTAATAATTAAGCCACCTTTAGTCCTAAAAGCTCAGGTTTTATCTGGGAATAGAGCAGAAGGGGGGGGAATTGTGGTTGTTAAGGGTAAAGGGGGAAGCGTTAAGGGGGAAGTAGAAAAACTTTTTAAGCAAACTGTAAATGGAGAAAAAGTAGAAAAAATCCTTGTTGAGGAAGTTGTTGATATAGATAAAGAATACTATCTTTCATTCTCATACTCTACAGAAACAAGAGGACCAGTAATGACTTTTGGGGAGGGAGGAACTGGAACTGAGGAAAAGGAAACAAAAACTGAACCTGTTGATATGTTGGACCCCCTAGGTGCAAACCTAATTAACCTCCCAGGTTATTTAGTAGAAACAGTCAAAAAATTATGGGAAGTATTTATAAAATATGATTGTGAATTGGCTGAGATTAATCCCTTAGCTGTGGGCAAAGGTAGCCCTTCGACTCTCCAGCTTTCGCCGGATCGCTCAGGGCAAAATTATCTTGCGTTAGACGCTAAGATAATTTTGGATGATGATGCCACTTTTAGAAGAAGAGAGAACCCCGATTTAATCGGGGTAGAGTTTCCTGAAAGAAATCTTTTTGGCAGGCCTCCAACTGAAGCTGAAATTGAGGCAAGAAAAATAGATCAAGGAGATCACAGGGGAACTGCTGGATCAGTTTATTGGGATCTAGATGGAGATATAGCTGTAATTGCTGCTGGAGGCGGGGGATCTATTGTTAATATGGATGCTCTGATAGCTTATGGAGGAAAACCTGCAAATTATACAGAACATTCTGGTAACCCTCCAAGGGAAAAACTAGAAAAGTTAACCAAGATTGTTTTAAGTAAACCCGGTTTAAAAGGATGTTGGTTTGTGGGGGGGACAGCTAATTTTACTGATATTTATGAAACTTTAATGGGATTTGTAGAGGCCTTAAGAGAAATTAAACCAAAATACCCAATTGTGATAAGAAGGGGTGGGCCAAATGATAAAAAAGCTTTTGAGGAGTTAAAAGTAATAGGAAAAAAAGAAGGATTTGATTTTCATATTTTTGGAAGGGAGACACCAATGACCTCTACAGCTAAGGTCATGGTAGATTTAGCATATGGAAAATAATAGAAAGCAGCTCGTCATGGCAAAAAGCACCACTCGGCTAGTAAATATTGAATCATTTAGTAATTCTCTAGCCTCATTATGGGAAAATTTTTGTATTAGATCTGCACAAAAATTTTCTAATTGCTTTTATGCTCATGACTTCGCTGCTTTGAAAGGAGAAATATAGTGGCTATATTGGTTACCAACACCACCAAAGTACTAGTTCAGGGAATAACTGGTAAAGAAGGCCAGAAGGTTACTTTGCAGATGAAAAATTATGGCACTAAAGTCTTGGCTGGAGTAACTCCCGGAAAAGGTGGACAAGAGGTTCATGGGGTTCCTGTTTATAACACCATTGCTGAGGCTTTGGAGAATCATCCAGGAATTAATACTTCTTTAATTTCTGTTCCTAACTTTGCAGTTTTTGGTGCCATGGAAGAGACTATAAAGGCTCAAATTCCCCTTATAAATGTTTTTACTGAACATGTACCAATTGCAGATACTGCTAAGGCTATAGCTTTAGCTCGTCACACCTCGGAGGTGAAACAAGGAGCAACTAATCACACCTCCGAGGTGAGGATCAGGGTTGTAGGACCATCTTCAATGGGTATTATTTCTCCGGGAATTGGGAAGGTAGGACAAATAGGAGGAGATGATCCAAGAGGAGTATTTTCCAAAGGATCTGTTGGGGTAATTTCCAAATCAGGAGGAATGGCATCTGAAGTTTCCTGGATTTTAACTAAAAATGGAATAGGGCAGTCTACTGTGATTGGGATAGGTGGAGATATTCTGGAAGGAACAACCTTTGCAGATTTACTGGAGGACTTTGAAAAAGATCCTCAGACTACTGCTGTGGTAATCTTTGGAGAAATAGGAGGGACATATGAGGAAGAAGCAGCAGAGATGATTAGGAATGGAAATCCTTCGACTCTCCGGCTATCGCCGGATCGCTCAGGACTAAAGTTTACCAAGAAGGTTGTGGCTTTTATATCTGGTTTATTTGCAGAGTCCTTACCACAAGGAACTAAGTTGGGCCACGCAGGAGCCATAGTTTATGGTGACAAAGGCTCATATAAATCAAAAATAGAGTCTTTGAAGTCTGCCGGAGTAACTATTGCCAAAACTCCTGATGAGATCCCTAATCTACTTAGTTAAGTAACTTTTGGAACCCCACAAGTAGGGAAGATAGATTTTGCCGCAGCAAAACGGGGGCTAACCATATGTAGAGTTAGCTGATAATTCGAGTGGTGCAAGGTGGGTTTCTTATGAAAACGGGGAGCATTCTCTATAGTCCCACCGCTTGGAAGTCTAATAACTTCACGAGAGCCCGATAGATCAACTGTATGTTCATTTAGGAGAGAGTGATCTTCTCTTATTAGTGCCAATCCCTCGATTATATTTAACCCTCGCTCATCATCTGCGAAATTTTTAATGGCATCATCTTCACTCAAACCTTGTAATTTTAGGCCTTCATCTACCCAAATTTGATATGGCTGATGCTGGATTGGATTAAGCTCCTCAAGGCGTTTTGTCTTAGCCGTATCTTTTCGAATTGCTGTAGCATATCCCCCAACTTGGTATCTGATGAACTGAATTAGTAAACGCAAGCGAGGATCTACTAGGATAGGTTTATTGAATCTTCCTTTAAATTGTTCTGGTTGCGGTTGGTAATCTGGGAGTGAGGCTCGGTATTCCTCCTCTGTCATATTAAGATATTCATGGAATTTAAGTTTAATTAAATGATCTTTTTGTGTCTCCCAAGATACTTGTGGATCTTCTGGTTGAGTTAGAGTTTCCATGTCATCAGTTTAACTTTTAGGTTTTGCTAATTCAAGGGATACATATTAGAATATGAGCATGGATAAAAAGTGGAAGACAGCTATTGCAGGCATTGTTGATGGGGAAACTGTGATACATGGGTATAAAATCACGGATTTAATTGATAAAAAGGGCTTCACAGAAGCTATATGGCTTGAGTTAAAGGGTGAATTACCTACGGAAAAAGAAAGAGCCATGCTGGATGGGATTTTAATTTCCACTATAGATAATGGTTTAGGTCCTCCATCTGTGACAAATGCCAGAAATTCAGCATCAGCCGGCAATCCTATGCAGGCTGCTGTGGCTGCAGGAGTTTTAGGAGTAGGGGAAGCTCATGGTGGGGCCATTGAGGAATGTGCCAGGCTTCTTCAGATGGGTCTTTCTGCAGAAAAATTGGTTGATAAAGTTATTTCTTCAGGGGACAGAATCCCGGGTTTTGGTCACAAAGTTTATAAGACGGAAGATCCCAGAGCAACCCAAATTTTTAATAAAGCAAAGGAACTTGGTTTTTATGGGGAGGCTTGTGATCTGGCAAAAGCTGTGGAAGCTAAGTTAGAAGAATTAAAAGGTAAAAAAATAGTGATTAATGTTGACGGGGCAATAGCAGCTGTTGTGTCTGATATGGGATTTGATTACAGGTTAGGAAAAGGATTCTTTTTAATAGGTAGGGTAGCAGGATTGGTTGCTCATATTTTTGAAGAATGGGTCAGGGAAAAACCATTCAGAAGAATTGCTGAGGAGGAAATAGAATATGATGGTACCCAACCTCGAAAACTGCCCTCTTGACAAAAACTATTGTCTATTAGAATATTTTAAGTATGAGCAGCCCGAAAAGGGTTGTTTTTGATTTTTTAAAAGGGAAATATGCATGAAGCATTAACAATAGCACGAGCAGAGATAGATCCAGAAGATTTTCGCGGAACTACTTTAGCTGTTGCTCCTGTAGATAAGCCGGAAGAAATATTTGTGGTGGTCATAGAGGAACCAATGGCACTGGCAAAAAATAGGGAGCCAGTATCAATTATTAGAAGATTTCCTAGAGGAGAACATTATATAGTAAGATGGAGTGTTCTTTTAAGGGGAGGAGTAGATAAAGGATTACATTTTCTAGGTATGCAGGAGGAAGCAGAAATGAGGTACAGACCAGACAGAAATTTGCCAACAGGACGGTCTATGCCTCCAAATGCCTGGATGTTCCCTCACTAAAATCTTTTTTAAATGTAAAACTGGTTTCGCACCCTTTTTATTATTCTGGAGCTGAAGTTTAGGGTATAATTAAAACTATGAAAAGCATATTAACCCTTCAACGGATTCGACAGGCTCACCGCAAGCAAGCTCAGGGTGAGAATGCTAAAAAACGCATTCTCACAGGGGACAGGCCGACATATGATAGTTTTCATTTAGGGAACTATGTGGGTTCTTTGGCCAATCGTGTCAAATTGCAGGATGAATATGAAACATATATTTTGGTGGCTGATTTGCATGCCTTAACTACCCATTATGAGAAGACTGCGGATTTGGAAAAGAATATAAGAGGCCTTATGCTGGGATATTTGTCTGTAGGACTTGATCCTAATAAGGTAACTTTTATTTTACAATCAAAAGAGCTGGAAAAAATGGAGCTGGCATATATCCTGGCCACTCTAACCTTCAGACCAGTACTGGAGCGACAACCAGCTCTTAAAGAGAAACTTGATCAGGGTGAGCAGGACACCCTTGCGCTATATGAATATCCGGTTTTGATGGCAGCAGATATTCTGCTTCCTAAAGCCAATTTAGTACCTGTTGGTAAAGACCAGAAGGCTCATGTAGAACTGGCCAGAGATTTGGCTGAAAAATTTAATAAACTGTATGGCGAAGTCTTTCCTTTGCCGGAGCCTTTAATAGGAGATGTGCCAACTCTTTCTGGGACTGATGGGCAGGCTAAAATGGGAAAATCCTTAAATAATGCAATTTTCCTAACAGATTCTGCAGAAGTTGTAGAGAAAAAGGTCATGAGTATGTATACAGACCCCAAAAGGATTCATCCAACTGATCCTGGAACTGTAGAAGGTAATCCGGTGTTTATCTATTTGGATGCATTTTCAGTGCAAAGTGATAAGGGTGAAGTGCAAAGTCTGAAAGAGCGATATAGGAAAGGTCAAGTAGGTGATATTGAGGTAAAAAAGTACCTGGTTAAAGTTTTAAATAATTTTTTGGATCCCATCAGGAAAAGAAGGGCAGAATTTGAAAAACAGCCAGAACTTGTGGATAGGATTTTGAAGGAAGGTACTGAAAAAGCCAGAAAAGAAGCTCAAAAAACCCTGGATGCTGTTAAAAAAGCAATGAAGATTGATTACTATGATTAATTTTGACGAATTCTCCAAGGTTGAGTTGGTTGTAGGAACTGTTTTAGAGGCAGAAGAGGTTCCTGGATCAGAAAAGCTGATAAAACAGATTGTTGATTTTGGGGAATTAGGGAGGAGACAAATCTTATCCGGAATCAGAAAATGGTATAAGCCATCCCAGCTTGTGGGTAAACAGTTTGTTTATGTGACCAATCTTGAACCCAGGATGATGATGGGATTTGAGTCAAACGGAATGCTTCTTGCAACAGATACTTAAAAACCTTATCCCATAAAACCTTCCTCCAAAGTTCCTCCCGGGACAAAGATCCGCTAAATGTGTTAAAATTCCTCCAACTAGTACTGAGCCCTTCGACCCATTCGATTAACACTCAGGATCGTACTGAGTGGAATCGAAGTACGACTGGCTCAGGGTAAACTAGAAAGGAGTCGAATGTATGGCAAACGGAAGGAAAAGATTTAAATTAAGCAAACCTGTTTTTGGCTTTTTAAAAGGGCTTTTGATATATGCTTTGATTGCTTTCACAGCCCTCATATTTTTCTATCAAGTATCCGGTTCTCCAACTTCAGGTAATGAGGTTCCCATATCTCAAGTTATAAGCGGGATTAAGGATGGGAGGGTAGGCAAGATTACCTTGGAGGGTGATAAGTTAGTGGCAGAAATAAAAGATTCTGATGAAAAACTTGCGTCAAGGAAAGAATCAGGCGAATCAATATATAAGATTTTAGAATCCTCAGGCGTAGATCCAAAAAATGTCACAATTGAGGTTAAAGATCTCTCCCTGCAACAAGCTTGGCTGGGAGTTTTATCAGCTATTCTACCAATTCTTCTTTTGGTGGGTTTAATGTTCCTACTTTTTAGAAATGCAAGGGAAGCAGGGCAGGGAATTTTTTCTTTTGCCCAGTCTAAAGCTAGACTTTTTACTAAAGATCAGCCACAAATTAAATTTTCAGATGTAGCAGGAGCTGATGAGGCTAAAAAGGAACTTGAGGAAATTGTAGATTTTCTAAAAAGCCCACAAAAATATAAAGAAATTGGAGCAAGAACACCAAAAGGAGTTCTACTTGTGGGTCCACCCGGGTGTGGAAAAACGCTTATTTCAAGAGCCATAGCAGGAGAAGCCAAAGTACCATTTTACTCTATAGCAGGTTCTGAATTCATGGAAATGCTCGTAGGTGTGGGTGCTAGTCGCGTGAGAGATATGTTTGCCCAAGCAAAGAAGTCTGCTCCATCAATAATATTTATTGATGAGATTGAATCAATTGGCAGGATGAGAGGATTTGGTTTTACAGGAGGCCATGATGAAAGAGAGCAGACCCTAAATCAAATACTGGTTGAGATGGATGGTTTTAACCCTAATGAGCAAGTAGTAGTGCTTGGGGCTTCGAATCGGCCGGATCTTTTGGATCCGGCCCTGGTGCGTCCCGGCAGATTTGACAGAAGGGTTGTGATGAGCATGCCTGACTTGGAAGAGAGAAAAGCAATTATTGAGCTTCATATGAAGGGTAAACCTTTTACAAAGGAGGTTAATGTGGAAAGGTTTGCAAGGAGGACTGTAGGATTTTCCGGTGCGGATTTGGCAAATATGTTAAATGAGGCAGCTATTTTGGCAGCAAGAGAAGCCAAAACCGCCATAGACCCTCAAGCTTTGGAAGAAGCAGCAACCAAAGTTAAACTCGGGCCTCAGCGAAAAAGAATGCAAACTGAAAAAGATAGAAAAATTGCAGCTTACCATGAAGCAGGACATGCAGTTGTCGGACACAGCCTGCCAAATGTTGATCCGGTTCACAGAATTTCAATTGTTGCACGGGGGATGTCCGGAGGACACACAATGTTTCCACCGACAGAAGATAGGTCTAATGAGACTAAATCTCGTCTTTTGGAACAAATAATTACGGCTTTAGGAGGAAGAGCAGCGGAAGAAATGGTGCTTAAGGATATTTCAACAGGAGCTGCAAATGATTTCGAAATTGCAACATCTATTGCAAGAGACATGGTAACTGAATATGGTATGTCTGATCTTGGTCCTCTTAATATTAAGCCCCATCCTATGTTTGGACTTTGGTCAAGAATGCCTGAAGAAGGCGGACAGGTTTCGCAGTCTTTACAATCAAAGATTGATAAAGAAATCAAAAAGACAATAGATTCCTGTTATGCAAAAGCACAAAAAATTCTTAAAGAACAAAAATTAAAGCTTGATAAAGTGGCCAAAGCACTTTTGGAAAAAGAGACTTTGGATACTGAAGAATTTGAAAAAATTGTAGGGAAGAAAGAAATAAATGCCGGAAGTAGTTGAAATTCAAAACCACAAAGAGCCTCAACCTAGATCGGAAAGATTATCAGATGAGGAAATGGGAAATCTTTTGTCCGCTTTTGGTAATAGCGAGGCCAAAGCCATAACTCTTGGTCTAATGGGAGACGGCAGAATCTATACCAGAGGTGATCTTCATAGAAGTGTCATTGGCGCCCAAGGAGAAAAACCAAGCTGGAGGATAAATAGGAATGGTCCGTTTACGTATTGCGAACAGTCACTTTCAACCATTGGCTTGGTCACAAGGGAGATAGTCAATCCTGATTTATCAGTTTACGGCTATCAAATTTCCAATTATGGCAGGAGGGTACTGTCTCTGGTAGGTCTTCTTCTTAATTTCTCCCAAAGCCATGCTTCAGCTCTGGTGGAGTATTTTGGCCACACAGTTTCTTCTTACTCTCAAGGACAAGTAATACGAACAGTAGAAGGCGAGGAAGCAGTATTTAAGAAACGATCCCCTATGACCAGGCTTAAAATATTTTATGAACTTGTAACAGCTCCAAAACTTCCCATGAGATTGGGAGATCTTGCAGAAGCACTTACACAGGGTGGTAGTTTGCTAGAGCCGCACCTTAGCATGCTTTCCAGACATGGTATGATCCAATATCAAGCTCGAGAGGTAAATCAACCCTTCGTTTACCATAAGCTTTCTAATAAGCCCCCGGAAGAAGAGCCTCCAAAATATCAATACTACCCAGGTCTAACTCGAGCCGTTTTTTCTATTCTAAGAGAATACCCAAATGAATATTTGACAAGAGAGGATGTTTTTAAATTTCTACCCGATGAGCAGAAAGAAAGAGTAGCTGGAGTGGGTTTCTTAAGCAATATTTCGAACATCCTTTCTCACCTTGTCAAAACAGGTTATGCGGATGTTAAGCAATTTAAGTGGGATTCACAATCGGAAATTAATCTTTCTGATGAGCAGTGGGTAATACTGGCTGAACTGGTTGAAATAATAGATAGATTTCAAAATCAGGATCCAGAGATACTTGAGCAGGGGAGAAGGTATCTGTACCAAATACTTTCAGATCCTAATGCTGTTTCACAGCTTATGGCAAGAGCGGAAGAAGCTTCAAGCGGCGCGAACAAATTATCCAGATCAGAAGCTGATGATCAGATCCTCTCAATTATTACTTCCCACCCTCAAGGTATTACAAATAAGGAAATAAGAATATGGCTGGAACAAAATTATGGGCGACGTTTGAGCAATACATCAATTAGTAAAGTTACTCGTGAGCTCCAAATGAAAGGTTTGTTAGTTTTACAATCAACAGGAAACCTAAAAACGTTCTTTCCAAAACTCACTGTTTAGCGGATTTTGCGGTGAAATTCCTTGTATTTGACAAATTATCCTTGCAAATGGTATAGTATCCTTACTATGTCACAAATGGCAACAATTACCAGTAAGAAACAGCTGACTTTACCTGCCGAGCTTTTTAGAAAAGCAGGCTTTAGAATAGGAGAGAGGGTGATAGTTTCCGAGGAAAATGGGTCTTTGAAGATTACCTCGGCTGAAAGATTAGTGGAAGAATTGGCCGGTTCTGTCCCCATGCCTAAAAAGTGGAGAGGGAAAGACATAGATGAGATTATTGAAGAGGCCAGGAATGAGTATTTCTCCAAAAAATATCAGTCAAAATGATTTTTGTAGACACCAATTTTTTTGTACGATTCCTACTGAAAGATAACGATCAACAATATCTTATTGCCAAAAAACTTTTTGAGGAAGCCGCTCAGAAAAAAATTAGATTAACAACATCACTAGTGGTATTTTTTGAAATTGTGTGGGTTTTGCGTTCAAGCTATGGAAAAGACAGACAGGCCTTAGCTGATTCTTTATACAAGATATTGAAATTGGATTTTGAATTAGCAGAGCGCAAGCTGCTTATAGAAAGTTTAAATATTTTTCAAAAGACCGCTTTAAGTTTTGAAGATTGTTATAATCTGGTATTTGCCAAAATAAGAGGAATAAAAGAATTTAAAACCTTTGATGCTAAGTTAAATAGAGAGTTTGAAAAATTGTAGGGAAAAAGAAAAGTTGAAATTATTTCTTCAACAAGTTCAGAGATCCTTAGATCTTGCCAAACTATATACGGCCATTATAAGATCAAACTAATACCTATGCGAATTACAATTATCTTAGCTATTTCAGCTGTTTATGCTGGAATTTTTTTTAGTGCATGTAATATAGCTTTAGCTCAAACTTCTGATATTGGTCAGTCTCAAATACATCCTTCACACCCCTTATACTTTTTAAAGACTGTTAGGGAAAATTTGGAAATGCATTTTGCCCAAACACCAAGAGTTAAGATGGTGCGACAATTAGAATTTGCAACAAGAAGGCTGCGAGAAGTGAAAACTTTACTTCAAATAAAAGATTGGGATTTAGTAGAACCTACAATGGAGAGGTACTGGTTCCATATGAATACTGTTTTAAAGTACAGACCAAGAGAAGAGTGGTTAACACTACTTTTAAACTATACAATTTCTACACACCTTAATGTTTTGGAAAATATATATGGAAGGATGAATGAAAAACGTGCAAAAATGTCAGTTAGAACGACTGTGCATAGAATTTTAAAGTACTCTGATATAATAGAAGCTCCGAGACTAAAAGGGTGTGATTTCTTAGCCAAAGAAGCTACTTCATCTTCAGATTTAAATCAGACGGAAAGAGTTATATTATCCGAAAGGGCCGAAGAGTGTTTTAAAAGACTTTGATATAACTTAAGCAGATGGGAAGTAGTTTTGGCAATAGAATATTCCTTCACAGCATTAAGGGAATTTTTGCTCATTTGTGAGGCAATTGCTTTATCAAATAAAATCTTCTCCATTTTTTCTGTTAACTCCCGAATACTGCCTTTTTTAACAAGGTAGCCATTATCAGATACAAGCTCAACCATTCCTGCTGCCTCAACTCCCACAATTGGCAGTCCAAAAGCCATTGCCTCAAGTACAACCATGGGGCTAACCTCCATTGGTGAGGCTGTTGCAAACAAGTCACCTATCGATAAAAGCCCTGAAGAGATAAGTGCCTGATGATCAATAAATCCTGTAAACACCACAGATTTCTCAAGACCTAATTTTTTTGTAAGCCTGATAAGACTTTTAGTAGCAGGCCCATGGCCAATTATCAGAAGGCTGACATTTTGATGGTGAATTAAAGGATCAAAAGCTTTTATTAAAACATCAATACTTTTTTCATAAGAGAGTCTGCCAAAATGCAAAATGACTTTTTCTTTAAGTCCATACCTTTTCTTAAGATCATCTTTTTGTTTTGCAGATAAGAATTTTGGATGGTTTAAATCTATCCCATTAGGCTGATAATAAACTTCTTTTTTATACCCTTTATTTCTTAGCTCCTCAATCAGTATTTTGGAAGGGGTTAAAAGGAGATCGCACTGGTTGTATAAAAAGTCCAGATAGCGCTTTGCAAATTTACCCAAAATCTTAACTGCCAGCCTGAATTTTATAAATTTAAGATAATCATTTTCAGCAAAATAAACATGTATGGTTCCAACCAGGGGTTTTTTAAAGATTTTTTTTGCCATTAAAGCATCCATGGCTACAGTAAAATTTGAGTGAAGATGAATAATATCAGGTTTAAATTCGGTTAAGTGTTTTATAACTTGAGGCAAGCCAAACACCCCAAATTTAAATTCTGTATAAATTAAAGAAGGAACTGCAGGTAAGTTTACAACTTTAACATTTTTGGCTTGAAATTTTTTCCTTGGTATATCGTCAAGCTTAGGGGTAAAAATTAAAACTTTATGACCATGATCTCCCAAATATTTGGCCTGATTTGCAAGGGAAGTGGCAATTCCATTAACCTGTGGCAGGAAAGTGTCTGTAAAATATGCGATCCTCATACGGGTATTATATATGGTACATTGATTATATGGTAAGGCTTGTAATAAAAATAGGCTTAACTTTTATAGCGGTAATTGTTTTGGTTTTTTTTGGTCAGGTTATTTTTGATACTGTTTATCAGTTTCCTAAGAATTTGAACTATGGAGTTACCTTTTCTCCTCAATATGCTAAGTATCTTGATTTAGATTGGAGACAGACATTTATAAAGAGTCTGAATGAGCTCAAGGTTAGAAATTTTAGGATACCTACTTATTGGAGTGAGTTGGAAAAGGAAGAAGGCGAGTTTAATTTTGATGATGTTGATTTTATGCTTGATGAAATAGAAAAGAGACAAGGTAAGGTAATTTTGGTGGTTGGTTTTAGGCAGCCCAGGTGGCCGGAGTGTTATCTTCCTTCTTGGACCAGGGGGTTAAGTTTGGAAGAAAAAAGGGCAAAAATTCTAAATTTTATCAAAGCTACAATTGAAAGGTATGAAAATAGGGATTCCATTTGGGCATATCAGGTTGAGAATGAGCTATTCCTGCCATTTTTTGGAGAGGATTGTGATAAGGGAGATGAAGAATCTTTAAAGCAGGAAGTAGATTTAGTAAGAGGCTTATCTGATAAATATATTATAATTTCAGATTCAGGAGAGCTTGGGAATTGGATTATACCAATGCAGTTTTCAGATGTATTTGGGACAACTATATACAGAGATGTTTACAATTCCATAATGGGTTATTTAACCTATCCAATTTTGCCATATCTTTATAATGTAAAGTCTCAGGTTATAAAAAATATTTTTGCCCCAAAAAATCAAAGAACAATTATAGTTGAACTTCAGGCAGAACCTTGGATAGGAACTTCTGATTTGGATAAAAATCCAAAGAAGCAGGAAAAGCATTTCCCTGTCAGTAAATTAAAAGGTTATATAAATTATGCTAAAAAAACAGGTTTTGATGAAGTTTATCTTTGGGGGGTAGAGTGGTGGTATTTTATGGCCCAAAATGGCCACCCAGAGTATTTAGAATATGCTAAAACCCTATTTTAATGCTACAATTTGCCCATGAATCCTTCGCCGCCAAGGACAAGAAGACTGGTTTTGGTTGATGGAAATGCACTTTTGCACAGGGCTTATCATGCCACTCCTCCTTTTACAACCTCAAAAGGTGAACTTGTGAATGCTGTTTACGGCTTTTCCTCAATGATCTTAAAGGTTTTAAATGAGCTTAAGCCTATGTTTTGGGCTGTTTGTTGGGATGAGAAAGGCCCCACTTTTAGGCATCAAGCTTACACCCAGTATAAAGCAACAAGAGCAGAGATGGATCAGGCTCTGGGCCAGCAATACAAAAGGGTACATGAGGTAGCAAAAGCATTTAATATCCCTGAATTTAGTGTTGCAGGATATGAAGCAGATGATCTGATAGCAACTTTGGCTCATCAAGCTCAAGAACAAAAGGATTTGGAGGTTATTGCAGTAACAGGGGATAGAGATATTATGCAGCTTATCAATGGCAAAGTGAAAGTTTTAATGCCTAAGAAAACTTTATCCGATGTTGGTCTTTATGGAGAAGAGGAATTTGCAGCCAAATATGGATTTTCTCCAGTTTTGCTGGTGGATTATAAAGCCCTGGCAGGGGATGCTTCAGATAATATTCCGGGGGTAGCCGGAATAGGAGATGTTTCAGCCACCAAATTAATTCATCAATTTGGCACAATTGAAAAAATTTATTTGCCTAAAAATTTAAAAACTTTGCCTGAGCGGATGCAAAAACTTCTGGCTGAGGGAGCTGAGGATGCTGTGATGAGTAAAAAATTGGCTACTTTAGATTTAAAAGCTCCAATTAAATTAGATCTTAAAAAATGTGTGGTTCATGATTTCGATATTGGTAAGGTGAGGAAACTGTTTGAGGAGCTGGAGTTTAAGAGTCTGATTCCTAGGGTTCCAGGAGTTACTCCTTCCCATGTCATTGCGAGCACTTCGACTTCGCTCAGTGTAAACTCCGCGAAGCAATCTAAAAAAGAGATTGCCACGTCGCCTTCGGCTCCTCGCAATGACGTAACTGCTAGTTTAGACGAAAGTGTCCAGCCAATCCTTGAGAAAATGTCCGCCACAGGAGTCCTTATAGATCTTAAATTTTTAAACAAACTTGGGAAAGATTTGAAAGGTAGACTAAAAAAACTTGAAAAAGAAATTTACTCAAAAGTGGGCCATCAGTTTAATCTGAATAGCCCAAAACAACTACAAGTTGTTCTTTTTGATGAGCTTAGACTCCCTGTTTTTAAAAAAACCAAAACAGGAAGATCAACTGATGAGGAAACTTTACATGAGCTATCTTCTGCCCATCCTGTGATTGCTTTACTTTTGGAATACAGGACTCTTTTTAAGCTTGTTTCTACCTACATTGATGCTTTGCCTAAATCTGTGGGAGAGGACGGCAGAATTCACTCCACTTTTAATGTGGAAGGGTCAGCCACGGGTAGAATCTCTTCCCAAAACCCTAATTTGCAAAATATTCCCATTAAAGGGGAAATGGGTGGTGAAATTCGCAAAGCTTTTGTGGCTCCAAAAGGTAAAGTGCTTTTGGCAGCAGATTATTCTCAAATTGAGCTTCGCGTGATGGCTCATCTTTGTAAGGACAGGAATCTGCAAAAAGCTTTTGAAGAGGGTTTAGATATTCACGCTGCAACTGCATCCAAGATTTTTAAAGTTCCCTTAGATAAGGTTACAAAGGAACAAAGAAATGTAGCTAAAACCATGAATTTTGCAACACTTTATGGTCAAGGTCCACATGCGCTGTCTCGTCAGCTAGGTGTGGAATATGAGATAGCCCGCCAATATATTGCAGAATATTTTGAAGGATTTCCCAAAGTCAGGGAATGGGTGGAGAAAACTTTGGAGTTTGGATATGAAAATGGGTATGTTGAAACTTTGTGGGGCAGAAGAAGATATATTCCGGAGTTTAAAGCTGATAATAGGATGATAAAAGCTGCAGGAGAAAGAGCAGCTATAAATCATCCGGTGCAGGGAACAGCTGCTGACATGATAAAGCGGGCAATGGTTGATATCGATTCGTCATTGCGAGGAGCGTCAGCGACGAAGCAATCTTGTTCCATGATTCTTCAAGTGCATGATGAACTACTCTTTGAATGCACCCCACGAAGCGTTCGCGAAGTAGCTAAGATGGTTAAAGATAAAATGGAAAATGCACTAAAACTTTCTGTGCCTGTGGTGGTAGATCTTAAAATCGGTCCAAACTGGGGAGAAATGAAACCTTTAAAAGTTTAAATTACCATTTTCTTAACTGGCCTCATTTCAGTAGTAAAAGTAACAAATTTAGATTTCTCCAGAATATAAAATATAATCCAAAGAAAAGGATAGATTAGTAAATTTATAAAAGACGTTAAAGATTGAAGAGTAATAAATAAAAGTATGGCCATAATTGCTGGGATAAAACCTAAATATGGTTTAATAAAATTTTGCAATTGGCTTTTAACAGCTTCTTTAACTAAGTCTTGAGAATTTGTTTTAGTTGTTGGTTTATTTAAGGTATCTAAAATAGCAGGATCCAGGCAGGATTGTTTTAGAAGATCCGGATTTTGCTTCAAAAGATCAATCTGTTCCTGGCTAATCTGTGGAAGAGTAGTCTGTGTTTGTTCTTCCTGCCCAATTTGTGGAGTGTCTGTAAACCCCGACTGAGTCGGGGTAAATTTCAAAGCAGTATCAATTAAAGAATCAGGAATTGCAAACCCTTGAGTTTGAATGATTTTATTCATAGATAAAAAGTAAGTAAAGGAGAAAACCAGCAGCAGTAGCGTTGTCGTATGTCTAATTGATGGCCCAAAAATAGAAGCTGGTTCAAAGTTAAGGTAAGTTTTTAGTGTATTTTCCAAAGTTAAGAAAGTTAAAAGTAAGATTAATAAAAGACCTATTCCAAGAATAAGCCCGGAAGCATCTTTCATAAAAATTATGGGTAAAATTGAGGCTAAAGCAGCAACTGGCAAAACTATTTTCCAATCAGAAGAAAAGCTTACAAAAAGCACAAATAAAAATGAGGAAAGACAGACTAGCCCCGATAAAACAAGGAGTCGGACTAAAATGGCGGCGGAAAAAGAAAAAATTACCTCATATGAACCCAAGTTAGTCTTAAGCTGGTAAATTAAGAAGGTAAAGGTAAGTAGAAATAAAGGCCCAAATAGAAGTTTTTTAAAGGTAGCCATGATATACTCATCTTATCATGAAAACCCTGGTAACTCATATTAACCCACATTTGGATGATATTTTTGGAATCTGGCTTTTGAAAAAATTTAATCATGATTTTTTTGATGCTTCTTTAGCATTTATCTCAGCTTCCCATAATGTGGCTGATGAGACTGAGGATAGGATTTATATAGGTACTGGGGGAGGCAAATTTGATGAGCATAAAGAAGGGCTGGAAACTTGTGCCGGAACTTTAGTTTATCAAGAGCTAAAAGTAAATAGGAAAATTCCATCTGATGAAATAACTGTTAAAGCCCTGGAAAAACTTGTTGAATGGAATCAGCTTGTGGATACAGGGAAAGCACCCAGTGCCGAATTTGATGAGTTTTCTATACAGTCTTTTATCAGGCCTTTGGATGGGAAAGATGAAAGTTCTAAAAAAGCTGTTGAGTTAGGAGCAGAAATCCTGGACAGGGTTTTGGAAGTTTTAAAAAGAAAAGAGCAATCTATTTTGGACTGGGAAAAGGCAGTTGAATTTGAATCTAAATTTGGCAAAGGATATGCAGTTTCTTCAGAAACTATAAATAGGGAATTTTGTAGGGAGCAGGACGGAGATTTGTATTTAATGGTCGATCCAAAGCATTCTTCAGTCCAGTATTTTGCTCCCCAAAAAGATATCTCTGAAATCTATGAAAAGGTTAAAAGTTTAGACTCAGATGCTTCCTGGTTTCTGCACCAGTCCCACCATATGGTAATTTGCGGCTCGGGTGCGGCACCTGATGCTAAAAAAACCAAACTTTCATTGGATGAGCTGATAGAGGTAGCTAAGAGTATCTAAATCACCTCGGTGTTTTTAATGGTGATATACTAAATTTATGCGGCTGGGTCTTGTAGTAAATATACTTATCAGGCTTTCCATCTTTTATTTTCTAGGAGAAGTTTTGTTTAATCCGGATGATCCTAGATTTGCTGGGAAAGCTATTCCTATTAGGAATTTAATTATTGTTATCTCTTTAAGCTTACTTTTCCCAATACTTTACTTTTGGAAAAAGAAGTGGAAAAAGTGGTTCGACTACTTCGACTATGCTCAGTACAAGTCCGCTCACCACAAGTACCCTTTTTGGTGGGATAACCTTTATCTTTCTATTTTTTGGCTTGATATGGCAGGAAACTCATTTAATTTGTATGACACTTATTTTTATTTTGATCTAATCCCTCATTTCCATTCCACTGCAGCCCTATCAGCAGTACTTTTAGGAGCTTTCGGATTTTCATTTTGGAGTGGGGTAGGGTTTGCAAATATTGTACACATGCTGCTTGAAGCTCAAGAATATTATACAGATGTATTTTTAGGAACTCATAATGTAAGAGGCACCTTTGATGTTGTAAACGATCTATTAGTAGGAGTTTTAGGTACACTTTTATATGGATTGATATATATTACTTTTGTAAAACGTAAGAAATGAAAAGACTAATAATTGTTTTAATAGTTACAGCACTTTTGCTGGGAATTATCCTTCAAAAACAACTTATAACCCATCTAAAAATTATCCTTTTTATTACAGAGGAATTCCCCCAAATACCTATAAAACCACTAAACCTTGTAACTTTGGCTCCTTTTCATGATAAGAAGGGGTTTGAAACTAAAAACGGAAAAGTTGTTGCAGATTTATTTATACCAGTATCCCCAGGACCCGACTCCGGAGTAATTTTAGCTATGGGTGTTAAGACTTCGGAAAAAGATAAACTCATCCTTTTGCATTTTGCTCAAACTATGGCAAGACTTGGGTATATAACTTTTTGGCCAAGGCTTGAGGTTTTGGATAAGGGAGAAAGTTTACCAGAGGAGCCGGGAACTTTTATTGAAGGCTTTAAATATCTTGAAGGCTTGCCACAAACGGATCCTGAAAGAATCTCGTTTGTGGGTTTTTCAGTTGGTTCATCTACAGCTTTTGTTGTCTCATCTAATCCTCAAATTGCAGATAAGGTACACTCTTTAGTCTTTTTCGGAGGATATTATGATATTTTTGATTATATTTTAGCATTGTATAAGCAAAGCTTGCCACTTCGTGGTAACCAAACTTCATGGAAGCCGCACCAAGATGCTATAAATCATGCTATGACACTTCTTGCAGCAAAAGGAGTAGCAACAGATTCTGCTGTGACCAGTGATTCTAAAGATGCCAATAGGCTTAAAGGGTATTCTCCAAAAGAATTTGTTTCGGATTTTAAGGCAAAAATATTTATTCTTCATGATAAATCAGATACATATGTTCCATATACGCAGTCTATTAAACTTTATGAGGCTATGCCTAAAGATCAAGTGGCTGCTTACCATATTTCTGATCTTTTTGAGCATGTTCAGCCAAACAGGCCAATAAATATAATGGAGCTTGTAAAACTTTATGGATTCTTGTATAAAGTATTTTATGTGTTATAACTGTGGGTGTGGGATGCCTGATGATAATATGGGTGATGAAAAAAATATCACTAATAAAACCTTTGAAGAGGCTGCTAAAGCATCTGGACAAACAGTAGAACAAGCCAAAAAAGAAGTTTTAGAAATGCTAAAAAGACAGCTGGGAGAACAAACCTAATAAATTCTTCTTACTTTCTGCTAAAATTAGGCTACCATGAAAGTCGCCCTGGTACATGACTACTTGAAGGAGTATGGTGGAGCAGAACGCGTTTTAGAAGCTTTGCATGAGATTTTTCCTAAAGCTCCTGTATATATTGCATATTTTACTCCATCTGGTTTAGGACCCCATGCAAAACGGTTTTCTGATTGGGATATCAGAACTTCATGGCTACAAAGAGTTCCATTTGCCAATAGATTAATTTCTCCATTCAGGATTTTTGCACCAATGATATTTGAAAGTTTCGATATGAGTGAATATGATTTGGTTATCTCTTCTTGTGCAATATATTTTTCGAAGGCTGTTATTACAAAGCCTGGAAGCTTACACATAAGCTATATACATACTCCTCCAAGGTATTTATATGGTTATACAACCTCTTTTAATTATAAAAAAAATCCAGTAACTAAAATTTTGGGAGAGATAGCAAATCATTTTCTTAGAATTTATGATTTTGAGACTTCGCAGCGGCCGGATATTTTGGTAGCCAATTCAAAAAATGTAGCTGATAGGATTAAAAAGTTTTACAGAAGAGACAGTGTAGTGATATATCCACCAGTGGAACTAGGGAAAAGGGTAAAGCGTAAAGGGGAAAAAGAATATTTTCTTTCTGTTGGAAGATTGGTAAGAGGTAAGGGAATGGATACAGTTGTTGAAGCATGTGTCAAACTGGGTTTACCACTAAAAGTTGTTGGATCAGGACCTGAACTAGAAAATTTGAAAAGATTGCTTCGTCCCCCTCTACAAGTCCTTCGATCCCGAGGTCCTCAGGACCGAGGGGCTCGGGGTCCTCACAATGACGTACAATTTTTAGGCCAGGTTAGTGACGAGGAACTTCCTGGATTATACGCAGGGGCAAAAGCTACAGTTTTAGCTTCAGAAGATGAGGATTTTGGAATTGTTGCAGTTGAATCACAGGCTTGTGGCACTCCTGTTATAGCTCCAAAAGAGGGTGGATTTTTAGAAACAGTTGACCAAAAAACTGGAATATTGTATGGAGTGGACAGGGGACAGATTACAGTGGACAGTTTGGCAGAAGTGCTCAAAGATTTTAATCCAGATAAATTTAAGGCGGAAGACTTAAGGAAGCAGGCTGAAAAATTTTCAAAGATGAGATTTAAGAAAGAAATTTTGGAGCTTGTTAAAAGGGAACTTGACAAATTCTCGAACCCATAGTATACTACTACAAAACTAATTATGAATACACCTGATAGAGCAGATATCAGACCAGATGTTAAACCCGCTCAAGCTACTAGGAGCGGAATATTGCAATTGCTTCCACACGAAGTAAGAGTATCCACATTAAGTTCTAGACTACTTCTTGCAACTCTAGTAGGTTCAGCAGGAGTACCTTCAATTATGGAAGTTTTCCAAGCACTTTCCGGCAATACCCCAACAGCAGAAGCTGCAGATCCTAATTGTCAAGTAGGCGCCAGAATTGAGTCCTATACCTTTTTTGATATGGCTCAAGTGGTACCGGAGTGGGGCAGGCGACATATACTGGATATGGGTATTGATCCAAGGGCAGGAGCTGTTGCTGGATTTACAGTAGATGCAGTTCCAATAACTTATAAAAAGGGAGATAGAAGTAAACCTGATTATCGCCCTCTAGCTTCTGCCAATATTGTAAGAGATGGAAATGTTGGGAGAGGGCAGTTACAGTTTAGTACTCCTTGTAACACTGAAGCTGTTACAAGCGAAGGTAAAAAAGCTCCAGCATTAAGATTTAAGGTAGTGTCTAGTCTAGATCCTGATAATGATCAGTTTGAAGTTGTTACACCTGATGGTAGAAGATCAGTGGTGGCCTTTGGCAGCGAAATTAAAAAGCCAGAAGATTTCTTAAAAATTGTGGATTCTGGTACTTCGGTTCAGGATTTAGATGAGAAAAAGAAAGAGTTAATCGCTCAAGCTCAAAAACAAACAGTCCAGCCTACTGCAACGAGCCTTACAGTTGCTGCTACACCTACTAGCGTTCCAGCTCCAGTTCCAGATAGACCAAGAATACCAGGTCTGCTTGATGGAGTAGGTGATTTTCTTGGTGAGAGAGCCAGTAATATAGGTAGTGTAGCTAATGCAACTAGGCAAGGAATGACTGAAAATGCAGGATTTATTCTTCCTTTAGCCGCTGGAGCTGCTGGTTTATTGGCTTATCGCAGGTTTGTACCAGCAGGTACGTATGCTATAAGAGGTAGGAATATACCAAGACATGTTACGGTTAGAGGAAGACGAATTATTTAATATATGAAAATATTACAAGATAGATCATTTTTAAATAGATTCTCAAAATACCTTTTAATAGGTTTATCTGCAATGGTGCTTTTGGCAGGAAGCCAGAAGATGATTTTGGGAGATTATCAAAGAGGACCAGACTCTGTTTTCGCTGATGAAAATGATTGTGCTACTAATCCGGATTCACTGGGTTGTCCTAATCCCGCTGAAGTTATAGGAGAAGAACCTTTGCCGGCTGAACCTGTTCCTGCTCCCCAGCCTCCAGCTCCAGCACCTGTTTGTACAAATGATTTCAGATACAATGAGTGTGTAGCTTGTAATACCTCAAGGCCTGTTTATGTGAGTAGCTGTACAGGAGCATTCTCCACTGGTCCTAATCAAGAAGATAGTGCTTGTGCATCATGGTGTCCACAAGAAGCTCCCCAGCCTCCAGCTCCAGCTCCTGTAGCCCAATGCACCTGTGATGCCAACAGACAGGCCCAGATATGTAGTTTTCAAAAAATCCTTGATAGTTGTGGAGATTTAGTCTGTAACGGTACACAAGCATGTAATCCTAACCCTCCTGCACCAGCCCAACAGTGTACTGCAAGCCAAACCCAACAGACTGTCTGCGAGGGCAACCAGCGATGTATTGCTATTAACACTACCAATGCTGATTGTACAACCAGCCGAAGCATTGCACCGGGCACCTGCCAGAATGTTCCGGGCGAGTGTGGATTTGCAGCTCCGGCAGCACTTGTAGTTCCACAGCAGCCACAATGTACGCGTACAATTGCTACACAAAATACTTGTGTAGGGACACAACTTTGTACGATCGATGTGGTAATGCTTTGTGGCGCTCCTTCTTCACAAAGTCCTCCATATAACTGCCAAAGCATACAGGGTCAATGTGGATTTCAACAGCCAACCCAACAGGTATCCAATAGTTGTGGTCCGGGTACTACCCAAAGCATTGGACAAAATGGAGCTATAGTTTGTATCGGTAATCAGACTAATACTCAGGGCAATCAAACCCAAACCACAGGTTCAGTTACAGCTCAAGGTGGTTCAGTTACTGTTTCTCAACCACCCGCAATAACAATACTTATGGCCAGGGCTGCCGGTAATGTTGGGGTGGCTACATCAACCACCGGCCAGGTTTTAGGGATTAAAGAATTGCCTAAAACAGGCTTGCCAGCTTTAGCCTGGACTGCACTAGCTCTAATTCCTATTGGAGCAAAACTTAGAAGTTCATTTAAGTTCAAAGGTGATCTGGAAAATCATCCACTTCTATTTTGGGAAGAAAGACAGTTTAAAAAAGACTTCTAATCTTGTATTATAAGGGTCGACCTTCAAAATATGGAGAGTGCGACCTTCAGCCAAATTCTTAAAAATAGGGGATTTTTAAATCTTTGGATAAACCAAATTTTAGTTCAACTTTCATTTAATGCCTTAAATTTTACCCTTATTTTTTGGGTTTTTAAATTAACTAACTCTATAACTGCTGTTTCAGCATTAATGTTTTCAATCTATCTTCCGGCTGTAATATTGGGCTTATTTACAGGAATATTAGTAGATCTTATGGATAAGAAAAAAATAATTATGATAATAGATATTTTTTTAGCCTTATCATTTTTTAGCCTAATATTTTTAAAAGATTATTACATAGCAGTACTTTTAGTTGCATTTTTTGTTAATTCCTTGGGCCAATTTTATGCTCCAACTGAAGCATCTGCCATTCCTTTAATTAGTAAAAGAAAGGAGTTACTTTCTGCAAACTCTATTTTTTCTGCCACTTTATATACAACCTTTCTTTTGGGTTTTGGTTTATCAGGACTACTTATTGCCTCCTTTGGTGTTGATTTTATCTTCAAAACAGGGGGTGTATTACTTTTTTTAGCATACCTTTTATCTTTTATGTTTCCACAAATTGTTGTAAAGCCTGATAAGATGGGTAAAGAACTCATTTTGTCAATATTAAAAAAAGACTATCTTGCTATAAAAAATATAGGATTTTTTGAGATTTTAAAAACTTTAAGACTTATAAAAGGGAAACTTACAGTTTTAAGTGCAATCTTAATTTTGGCAGGAGTACAGATGGTAGTTGGGATTTTGGCAGTTTTAATGTCCGCATTTTTGGAAAGAGTACTTCATACAAAAGCTACAGATGCATCCTTTATTTTGATTATGCCTTTAGGTCTTGGGATAGTTATAGGAGGGCTTATAATAGGTAAGATTGGTTATAGATTTGTAAGACGGGTTTTAGTTTCAAAAGCAATCTTGTTATCAGGACTACTTTTTATTTTAATGGGAATCATACCCCTCTCAAGGGTTTTATTTATAGGAGCATTTTTATTAGGTTTGTGTTTGGTAGCAATACTTGTACCAACTCAAACTGTTCTTCAGGAGAATACGCCGGATCAGGATAGGGGAAAGGTTTTTGCGGTACTTGGAGTTGCTATGTCTTTAGTATCTTTAATCCCTGTACTTTTGGCAGGAGCCTTGGCAGATATTTTTGGGGTAATTCCTATATTTATTGGTTTTGGAATAGTAACTTCAGCTATAGGGATATTTGGATTGAATCCAAGCCTATTTTTTAAAGAAAGTGCCCTGCCATATAATATTAGAGAATTCTTGGGATTGGGTCATTGGAGGAGATAAGTACCAAGTACCAAGTATCCAAGTACCAAACAAAATTCAAAATTTCAATTTTTAAATTTTAAACATTTGATCATTGATTATTGTTTGGAATACTTGTAATTTATTATTTGGAATTTACTGTCGGAAGAAATGTTTCTTAAGCAATTAAATTTAACTAATTTTAGGAATTACTCTATTCTCCATTTAAACTTTGATGGTCGCCCGACAGTATTAGTGGGTAATAATGCTGCAGGGAAATCTAATTTACTGGAGGCAATTTATCTTCTGTCCACAAGCAAATCCTTAAGAGTAGAGAGAGAAGATGAACTTATTAAGGAAAAAGAGGAATTTACAAGAATTGAAGGTTTTTTATCTGATCCGGAAACAGAATTAATGGTTTTGATTAACAGGCCAACAAATGAAGTTCCATTCAAGAAAAAAGTTATGGTGAATGGTATTTCAAGAAGGGTTGTTGATTTTATAGGAAATCTTCCTGCAGTAATTTTTTATCCTTCGGATATAAATATGGTAACCGGTCCACCAGCTTTGAGACGTTGGCATCTTGATTTGGCTCTGGCTCAGGTGGATGTTGATTATAAAAGAAGTTTGACTCAATATGAACAGTTTTTAACTGCAAGAAACAGGATTTTAAAAAGGATTAGGGAAGGGAAAGGAAGGGTGGATGAGCTCACATACTGGACTGACGAACTAGTGAACAAGGGAAAAGTGATAAGTGATAAGAGAGGGAGTTTTTTTGAATTCATAAATGGGCTGGAGAAATCTCTGGGAGAATTTAATTTTGAGTATAAACAAAGCCAAGTTACAGTGGAAAGGTTAAGTGAAGCCAATGACAAAGAAGTGGCTGCTGCAGCTACTTTAATTGGACCCCATAGAGATGACTTTGTGGTGATGCTGGATGGAAGACACTTGTCCCACTATGGCTCAAGAGGTGAACAAAGAACTGCCACTTTGGCTTTTAAATTAGCCCAGCTTGAATATATGGCCAAAACTTTAGGTAAAAGGCCAATACTTTTATTGGATGATATATTTTCAGAGCTTGATACAAATCATAGGGCTCATGTTGTAGAAGTGGTTTCTAAACAGCAAACTATCATTGCCACAGTAGAACTGGAAAACATCCCCAAAGAATTTTTGGCCCAAGCCAGGATTTTAAGAATAGAGGATGGAGAAATTAAAGAATAGTCATCAGTCATCAGACATCAGTCGTCAGACTGTTTTTTCTGAAAGCTGAAGACTGAAAGCTGATAGCTATTTAGTAAATTTAAAGGTGGAAAGTAATTTTTCAAATGGTTCAAGGTGGTCCTCGCTATCACTCTGTATAGATATTTCATGAATGTATGATCCATGTTTGATATAGAGACGTCTTACATATGAGGCTTCAGGAAGATCTGAATATTCTCTGGCTTGTATCCCATTAATTTCAACTTCTTTATAATGATAAGGACCATTACCAGCTATTTTGAAAATATATTGTTCCATCGACAGATTTGCCTTGTTATCATGTATGTCAATATTAATATTGTCACCCAATTGACTTCGTTGTACAGGTGCTGAGAGTGTAATGAAAAAAGAACTGTTATCAGTACCAATCTGAGTTCCAATTTTCCATTCTGGAGGATATTTAAAAATAATGCTGTAATAATTATTTGTATATGTTTTCCAATTATCAGTTTCTCCAGTATCATTCGGTATAGGGCTAGTGTTAGATGGGGTAGGAGAAGGGGATGGAACAACAGTTATTGGTTTTCTTGTTCCCAGATAATATACTCCACCAACTAATCCAGCAATAATTAAAATCCCTACCAAGATTAAAATTCCTGTCTGGCCTGCCTGTTTCATTATTGGAAAGAGAACTGAAAAGGAAGTGCAATAGATGGGTCTTTAACTCCTCGCTTTAAGAAATGTAAAATAGTAAAACCTCTAATCTCCCCTGTTTTTGGATTCTTTCTCACTACAATTTCATCTTCTGTTTCGAATGTTTCATCTCTAGCAGATGGTTTACCATGAGAAACATATAAAACATCCGCCCCTTTGTCGTAATAAATATTAAGTTTCTTTTGTGCTTTCATATTTTTCTCCTGCTCTTATTCTATCAGTAATATAGGCAGTTAAGATAAAATTCCTCTGATTTATTTTAACTGTAACATTTATATATTTTCCACCTTTGATTGTAGCAAAATATTTGTAAAATAACAATGCTTTTTCATCAATTTTACTTATTCTGATATCATTTGGTGAAGCCAGCACTTGAGAGATTCTCTTGATATGGCTTTTAACTTCTGGATGCTTGGAAATGATATGCTTTCTTCTTTCGGATGTAAGCTCAACCATTTTACCTAAAACAGATTTGTATTTCACTTTAGCTTTGATTATAACAAAAAAATTCAGCCAGAATTTTAAGGGTGGAGAATAGTAAGATTACTAATTATTCTTCGAGCGATTAGCGAGAAGTATCCTTAAAAACTTCTAATAAAAGAAGAAAAAACTATGGTAGGAATCTAAAGGTGGA
>JBBTSA010000014.1:0-9861 GCA_038064895.1 Patescibacteria group bacterium | reverse complement strand
GCAATTAAAATTATTATTAGTATTGGAGCCAAACCTTTTTGGTTCACTAATTTAAATATACCACTTATTGAGAATCTTCCTCCGAACGAGAATCTTTGCTGCTTTCTTCATGAATCCACTGGGATGCAAGACGGGAGAGTTGATAGGTAATTAAAACTGCAAAAGCAGTTATTAAGATGGCATAAATAAATTTAGACAGTACTCCTGATTGGTTAGGATAAAACTTCTGGATGTAATCCTGAACAAAAGTTTGTATGGCTTCATTCCAAGCCAAAGCAGCTACAAGTCCAAAACCGGAAGTAGATAGTGTAATTAGTTGTTCAATAAGCTCTCTACGGAATGAGCGCTCTTGTTGGGCTCTACTTGCCATGTTGATATATTGACATAATAACGTAATTTAGCTAAACTAGCAAATAATTTAATGATAAGAATTAGAAAAGTTACTAGTTTAATAGGGTGATTTATCCCGCCAGGCGGGATTTTTTTTGAAAAAAATGAAAAGTTTTAAAGGCAGAGATATTATAGATATAAATGATTTTTCCAAAGAAGAATTACTTTTTATTTTAAAAACAGCTAAAAAATTTGACCCAGAATATGTAAAAAAAGATAGATCTAATTACACTATTGCCCAAGGGAAAATAGCAGGACTTTTATTTTTTGAACCTTCTACCAGAACAGAACAATCTTTTAAATCAGCTGCTCAAAAAATAGGAATGGGGATCATTGGATTTAACGATCTGAACTTTACCTCAATGCATAAGGGTGAAAGCTTTAATGACACCATCAGGATTATGGAGTCGTATGCTGACGTATTGGTCATTAGACATCCTGAAGTAGGGTCTGCCAAAAAAGCAGCAGATTTAGCTGATATTCCAGTTATAAATGCAGGAGACGGGCTAAACCAGCATCCAACACAAACGATGCTTGATCTTTATACCATCCTAAAAGAGGCGGGGAAGTTGGATGGGATAACAATTGCCTTTATGGGAGATTTGAAATATGGTCGGACAGTCCATGCTTTATCAATTGCCCTATCCCATTTTAAAGTAAAACAAATTTTTATTTCTCACTCTTCACTAGCTATGCCGGATGAATATCTTGAATTGTTAAAGGACAGAAAGGTCAAATTTGAAGTTTGGAATAAACTGCCCGCAACTTTGGATGGAGTAAACTTTCTATATCAAACAAGAGTACAAAAAGAAAGATTCACAGATTTAAATGAATACAAAAAAATTAAAGACGTTTTTATTTTGGATAAAACTTTCAAAAAATATCTGGACAAAGGAGTTAAACTTATGCACCCGCTACCAAGGGTTAATGAAATGGATGCCAGTTTAGATACTCATCCTAATGCCATTTATTTTAAACAAGCCAGAAACGGTTTATATGTCAGGGAAGCCTTACTGGCTTTAGTTTTAGGCAGACTTTGAGATTGGAAAGGTAAATTATGCAGGGGAAATTGGTTCTGTCCGATGGGACTTATTTTTTAGGGGAAAGTTTTGGATCTCCTAATTCCACCTCCGGGGAGGTGGTTTTTAATACCGGAATGGTAGGATATCCTGAAAGTTTGACTGATCCTTCCTATTTTGGGCAGATTTTGGTTTTAACGTATCCTCTGGTGGGAAATTATGGAGTACCTAATAAAAAATTTTGGGAATCAGAAAAAATTCAAGTAAAAGGATTAATTGTCCAAAATTATATTGATTCTCCTTCTCATTTTGAATTAGAAAGAAGTTTGGGTGAGTGGTTAAAAGATGAAGGTATTCCAGCACTCTGTGGGATAGATACCAGAGCTTTAACTATTAAGCTTAGAGAGCATGGGGTGATGCTGGGAAAGCTGGAAACTGGCTCGCTTCGCGAAGCGAGAAACTGGAAGCTGGAAGCTGGAAAAGACATTTATGATCCAAATAGTGAGAATGTATTGCCGTATGTGAGTGTGGATAGGGTAGAAACTTATGGTAGCTGTAAGAAAAATATTCTACTTATTGATTGCGGAGCTAAAGAAAATATTATCAGATCCTTGATGAAAAGAAAGGTAAGAGTTACCAGGGCGCCTTGGGATTTTGATCCATTAGAATCTGATATCCGGTTCGATGGGGTATTAATTTCCAATGGTCCTGGAGATCCAAAGCAAGCGAAAAAGACAATTGCTAATGTTAAGAAGATTTTGAATAGAAGAATACCTACTTTTGGTATCTGCCTGGGTAGCCAGATTCTGGCTTTAGCTGCTGGTGGGGATACCTATAAATTAAAGTTTGGACACAGAGGTCAAAACCAGCCGGTAATAGATCAAACTACAAGAAAAGCTATACAAACTGCTCAAAATCATGGCTTTGCTGTGGATATGAAATCCTTAGGCAGCCAGTGGGAAGAGTGGTTTATAAATCTAAATGATGGGACAAATGAAGGTATAAGACATAAGTCTAAGCCTTTTTTGGCAGTTCAATTTCACCCTGAAGCAAATCCAGGACCCTTTGATGGAGGATTTTTGTTTGATGAATTTTTGAAATATGTTTAAAAAAATATTAATTCTTGGATCAGGAGCATTAAAGATAGGAGAAGCTGGAGAATTTGATTATTCCGGCTCCCAAGCCTTGAAAGCATTAAAAGAGGAAGGTATAAAAACTGTTTTAGTAAATCCTAATATAGCCACAATCCAAACATCCAAAGAATTGGCTGACAAAATCTATTTCCTACCAGTGACCCCATATTTTGTCACAAAAGTAATTGAGAAAGAAAAGGTAGATGCAATTTTTCTTTCTTTTGGAGGACAGACAGCCTTAAATTGCGGGCTGGCTTTAGAAAAAAGTGGGGTATTTAAAAAAAATAACATCCAAGTTTTAGGTACGCCTGTTAAAAGCATTGAAATAACAGAAGATAGAGAACTTTTTGCCAAAAGCCTTTCTGAAATTTCTATAAAAGTTCCAAAAGGAGGATTTGCCAAGACGCCAAATCAGGCTTTAGAGATTGGAGAAAAAATAGGCTACCCTGTTTTAATAAGAGCAGGATTTTCTTTAGGAGGATTGGGATCAGGTGTTTGTGGGAATAAACAAGAATTATCCAAGATGGCAACTACAGCTTTAAAGCAGACTTCCCAGATTGCTGTTGAGGAATATTTAAAACACTGGAAAGAAGTTGAGTATGAGGTGGTCAGAGATAATACAGGAAATAAGATCACAGTCTGTAATATGGAAAACTTTGATCCATTAGGAATTCATACAGGGGAATCCATTGTCATTGCTCCTTCCCAGACTCTAAATAATTTTCAGTACCATATGTTGAGAAGGCTTGCGTTGCAGGTCATTGAACATCTGGGAATTGTAGGGGAGTGTAATATTCAGTTTGCTCTAAATCCGGAAAATAATGACTATAGAGTAATAGAAGTTAATGCTAGGCTGTCCAGATCATCTGCGCTGGCTTCAAAAGCAACAGGATACCCTCTGGCTTACATCGCCGCAAAAATAGGTCTGGGGAAAAATCTGCCTGATTTAAAAAACAGGGTTACTTTAAAAACTTCCGCCTTTTTTGAGCCGGCCCTGGATTATCTGGTGGTTAAAATTCCAAGATGGGATTTACAAAAGTTTGTGGGAGCAGAAGAAACCATTGGATCTGAGATGAAAAGCGTGGGTGAGGTCATGGCAATAGGAAGAAGCTTTCCGGAAGGTTTACAAAAAGCGGTCAGAATGCTTGATATTGGTCAGGATGGTCTTTTGGGAAACCATGTTGATGATACAAAACTTACTCCAACATCCGAAAGGCTTTTTGCTGTTGCCCAAAGGTTGTCAAAAGATGAATCAGTTGAGAGTATTTATCATGAAACAGGTATTGACCCCTGGTTTTTATATCAGATAAAAGAGATAGTTGAGTTTGAAAAAGTATTAGATTCTTCGGCCTTCGGCCTACGAATGACAAGTGAAGTAATTTTAAAGGCAAAGAAGTTGGGATTTTCAGATAAAGTGATTGGTAAATATCTGGATAAAACTGAAGAAGAGATAAGGAAATACAGAAAGAAAAATGGGATAATTCCAAAAGTAAAACACATAGATACCTTAGCAGGAGAATTTCCAGCCAAGACAAATTATTTATATCTGACATACCATGGGGAGGAGTCAGATTCTTCTCCGGCAAAGCCGGATCAGAATTACAGTAGTAAAGCAATAGTCCTGGGATCTGGACCATATAGGATAGGATCTTCTGTTGAGTTTGACTGGTGTTCTGTTACAGCTGCCCAGACCTTAAGACAAAAAGGCCTGGAAGCAGTTGTGATCAATTGTAATCCGGAGACAGTTTCCACTGATTATGATTTGGCGGATAAGTTGTATTTTGAGGAGCTGACCTTTGAAAGAGTGTCCGATATTTATGATATAGAGGGTGGAAGTCTTGTCTTAAGCTTTGGGGGTCAAATTCCCAATAATCTGGCTATGGATTGTTTTAGGGCAGGCTATAAGATTTTGGGAACCTCTCCCGAGAGCATAGATAGGGCAGAAGATAGGAATAAATTCTCCGCTCTTTTAGATAAATTAGGTATTGGGCAGCCCCCATGGCAAAGCTTTAAAAATAGTGAATCAGCCATCAAATTTGCCAAAAAAATTGGTTATCCAGTTCTGGTTAGGCCTTCATATGTTTTATCAGGTTCAGCTATGAATGTAGCCTATTCTCCAAGTGCGCTAAAAAAATATTTAAGAAAAGCCACGGAAGTTTCAGCTGAATATCCTTTGGTCTTATCAAAATTTGTAGAAGGAGCAAAAGAAATTGAAATTGATGGTGTGGGGAAAAAGGGAGAACTTTTAATTTATGCCATCTCCGAACATGTTGAAAATGCCGGTGTTCACTCAGGTGACGCCACCATAGTTTTACCACCACAAAGATTGTTTTTAGAAACTGTCAGAAGAATTAAGACAACCACAAAAAAGATAGTTTACGAATTAAATATAAATGGTCCTTTTAATATTCAGTTCTTAGCAAAAAACAATCAGATCATGGTTATTGAACTAAACCTTAGAGCCTCAAGGTCATTCCCCTTTGTCTCAAAGGTAACAGGGAATAATTTTGTTGAGCTGGCAACTAGGGTGATGTTAGGTGAAGATGTTAATGGAGATTATAAGACAATAGATTTAGATTATGTGGGGGTAAAAGCTCCACAGTTTTCTTTTAATAGAATTAAAGGGGCTGATCCAAGGCTTAGAGTTGAGATGTCCTCAACCGGTGAGGTGGCCTGTTTCGGAGATGATTTATACGAAGCTTATCTTAAGTCTTTGATGTCTTCAGGATTTAAGCTTCCCAAAGAATCAGTCTTTTTATCAATTGGTGGCCAGAAGAATAAACTTGAAATGCTTTTTTATGCCGAAAAACTAGCATCACTTGGTTTTAAAATTTATGCCACAGAAAATACCCATAAATTTTTAATGGAATCGGGTATAAAAACCATAAGAATTTATAAAATTTCAGAAAAAAAACATCCATCTGTTTTGGATCTTTTAAGAGATGGGGATGTGGAGATGGCCATCAATATTTCCGATGGTATTATTTCCCAGAAAGGGGAGACGGATGGGTATATTATAAGAAGAAATTGTGTGGATTTAGGGATACCTTTAATTACTAATCTCGAAGCGGCAGAAACACTGATTTTAGCTTTTTCTTCCAAAAAAATGGAGGATTTACAGATTAAAGCATGGGATGAGTATGTAATAAATTAGATTTTTTGCGGGAAATATGCAAAAATAAGGATATGCTTCGCTCGCAGTATGAAAAATTTTACTGCTCGCTCGCATAACCTTGCCTTTTGGCTTGCGCCAAAAGGTTAGAATAAATGATTCCTGTTATTTTAATAATTTTATATGTAGGATTTGTACTGCTTTTAAGAAGTATTTTTCCATCCGGCAAAGAACTGGTTGACTTCCTAGAAACTCTTTATGGACGTTTTGGTTATGAAATTATTTCAATAGGTTCATTCTTTGAGGCTTTAGCATTCATAAACTTTTTTGTACCAGGAGTTTTAGCTGTTGGTTTTGGAGTGATTTTTGCAAAAGTTGGAGATTTGGATTTGACTTTTGTAATTCTTGCTGCAACTTCTGGTGCTATTTTAGGTTATATGTTGGATTTTGTGCTTGGGAGATTTGGCTTTGGACAGTTACTTGAAAAAATGGGATATAAGAAAATGGTTGATGTTGCAAAATTAAAGATTGAAAAGTTTGACTGGAAGACTTTTAGTTTGGGATTTATTCATCCAAATATTGGGGCAATGGTGGCACTGGCGGCAGGAGCTTTAAAGATTGATTTTAGAAAATTCTTTGTCTTGGCTTCACTTTCCACCCTGGTTTGGTATATTTTATGGGGACTTTTAATATTTGCTTTAGGTAAGATATTCTTAACAATATTCAGTAGATATGTATTTATATTATTTATGTTAGTAGGAGCAATATGGATTTTGGGAATAGTATATGGAAGGAATAAAAGACGGTAATGTTCATACCTAAGTACACAATAACAAACAAGATCTTAAAGGACATTGGGGTAGTTGAAGCTGCTCGGGAGGTAATAATGAATGCTCCTTTAGTACCAGCATGGGAGGCAAAATTTAGAAAAGAGGCAATGGAAAGAACTGTCCATCATGGGACACACCTTGAGGGTAATCCATTATCCGAAGAAGAAGTAAAAGATGTTTTAGATGGTCAGGAAGTTATTGCAAGGGAAAGAGATATTCAGGAAATCTTAAATTACAGGAATGTCTTAAAATTTATTGACGGTGTTCATATCCAAATTAGTCCGCAAGCCGGCGGATCTGGAAATTACCATTTTACAATTGAAACTATTTTGGAAATACACAAACTTACCACCGAAAATATTCTACCTCCTGAAGCCTGTGGTAAATTTAGGATCAGGCAGGTGGTAATTCGTAATACAAAGACCGGTCAAATTTCTTATACCCCTCCTCCGGCTGTTGAAGTGCCGTATTTAGTTGAGGATTTGGTAAATTGGATAAATTCTGATGAGGTAAAAGCAGTTCATCCGGTTATAAAAGCAGGAATTATCCATTATGAGCTTGTAAGAATTCACCCCTTTACAGACGGCAATGGCAGAATAGCAAGAGCTGTTGCGACTTTACTGATGTTTCTGGATAACTACGATATACGTAAATTCTTTTCTTTCGAAGAGTATTTTGATGAGGAACCTATTAAATATTATTTAACACTACAAGCTGTATCAAATCAGCTCGTACTGGATACTCATGAAAGGGATTTAACTTCCTGGCTTGAATATTTTACGGAAGGTGTTGCTATTGAACTTAACAGGGTTAAAGAAAAAGTGCAAAGAATTTCTGCTGATGCACATATTAAGGATAAACTTGGGGAGCAGGTTGCTTTGAATGAGCGTCAGATGATGATTATGGAATATCTACACAGACATAAGGCTATGCAAAATAAAGACTTTAGAAAAATATTTCCTGATTATTCCGATGATACAGTCTTAAGAGAAATGAAATTTTTAAAACAAAAAGGCCTTATCAAAAAAATAGGCGGCACCAAAAAAGCAACATATGTTTTGAAATGATAGAATATTAAAATAGAATAATGGAAAATATGGTTCAAAAAGAAGCAATCGCTGAGCAAAAACCTCTTACTCCCAGGGACGCATTAAGTTGTTGGGAATTAATGATGATTGGTTCATCAGAATATCCTCCAGGAGGAGGTCAGGATCCCTATATCATGGATCGTGTAATCAAGGAGAATTTTCCGGAATGGGTTTTTAGTGCAGAAGCATTAAAGACTCATACATTGGAAGAAGTGAATGATGCAAGAAAAGAGGGATTCATTTTTTCAGAAACGCTTGGACCTCTTAACTTTAGTTTTAATGTAGCTGAAAATTGCACCTTTCAGATATTTCTTGGCAAGCTAGGTTTGTCTGAGACTGAATTTGGTCTTGCAAGATGGGATGATGAAGAAGGAAAGTCAGCAACTGAAATTAAAAGACCGGGACCAATTGGACTAATTAGAATTGAAGAAAAATACAAACCATTCTTTAAGCTAAAACCAGTTCCTGACCATCCTGAAAGGCGGTATTTAGTTCCTGTCCGAAAACCATGACGTTTCAAGAGCTTTCCATATATTTTGAAAAACTGGAAGAAACTTCATCCAGGCTTTTATTAATTGATATTCTTTGTGAATTATTTGGTTCGACAAGCTCACCACAGGTAATTAGACAAATAGTATATCTGCTTCAAGGCAGAGTTGCACCTTTTTATGAGGCTACTGAAATTGGAATGAGTGAGAAGTTGGTGGCAGCTTCAATTGCCAGAGCTTATGGGGTTGATCGTGAACAAGTACTGAAAGAGTATGGGAAGTTGGGGGATTTGGGGTTGGTAGCTTTGAAACTGAGTAAAAAGAAAAAATCAGGGGAACTTTTAACTAATGAAGTTTTTGAGATCCTAAGGTCTATAGCCAAAATGACTGGGGATGGAACTGTTGAGAAAAAAATTTCTACTCTGGTCGGGCTTTTGGAAAAAGTTGATGGAGTGGGTGCTAAGCATCTGGTAAGGATTCCACTAGGTGTATCAAGGCTTGGAATAGGTGACCCTACAATTCTAGATGCTTTTGCCAAGCTGAAATTAGGTGATAAAAGCAAAAGAAAGCTTTTGGAGGAAGCATATAACAGGATTTCTGATTTGGGGTTGATAGGGGAAACGTTGTGGAAAGAGGGATTAGAAGGAGTAGAAGGATTAGATGTGACGGTAGGCAGGCCAATAAGAAGCCAGCTTTGTGAAAGGATCACAGATCCTAAAACAATCCTGGAAAAATACGGAGGAGTAGCTCATGTCCAATATAAATATGATGGATTTAGGGTACAAATTCATAAGGACGGAAGTAGAATCAGGCTATTTTCCAGAAATTTAGAAGAAACTACTCCTATGTTTCCGGATATTGTTAAGGGTGTCCTAAAACAAATTAAAGCCAGATCAATAATTTTAGATTCAGAAGCTTTGGCTTTTAATCCCGAGTCTGATGAGTTTTTACCTTTCCAGGAAACTACCAAAAGAAGAAGAAAATATGGAATAGAGGAAATGACAAGAAAGTTACCTCTGAAGGCTTTTGTATTTGATGTGATGTATTTGGATGGTAAGTCTTTGATGGATACACCGCTTCGGGAAAGAATTAGGAATTTAGAATCAGAGATTAGTAGTGATGAAGTTTTAATTCCGCAACCTGGGGAGATGGTAAAAGATGCCAAAAGGTTGCAGGAGCTTTTTGATGATGCGCTGACTAAAGGATTAGAAGGAGTTATAACCAAGCGGCCCGATTCTTTGTATGAAGCAGGAGGAAGAAATTTTAACTGGATTAAGCTTAAAAGACATTCATCTGGTGAACTTAAAGATACAATTGATTGTGTGATTTTGGGATATATTTTTGGCAGGGGAAAAAGAGCCTCTTTTGGGGCAGGAGCTCTTTTGGTAGGAGTGTATGATAATAAGCAAGATGAATTTGTGACAGTTTCTAAAATAGGAACTGGCTTAACAGATGAAGAATGGAGAGAAATTCACAAAAGAGCAGATAAAATAAAAGTGGATAAAAAACCTGCAAGGATTAATTCTATTTTAACCCCTTCTGTTTGGATTGCTCCTGAAATTGTAATTGAAGTTCTAGCAGATGAAATAACAAGATCTCCAGTCCATACTGCTGGTGCTTCGACAAGCTCAGCATCTGGAGAAAAAACTCCTGGTTATGCCCTAAGATTTCCAAGACTTATTAAATTTAGAGAGGCAGACAAAAAAGCAGAGGATGCAACCACTGTTAAAGAGTTAGAAGAGATGTATAATCAACAATACAAAAAATGATATGGGTCGTAAGCAAGAATGTACTCCGGAAG
>JBBTSA010000013.1:0-26073 GCA_038064895.1 Patescibacteria group bacterium | reverse complement strand
TAAAAAATGATAATGGTTCTTTTAAAGTTATTGCAAATAATGAAGATGTAACTGACATTTTACATAGTAGTGATGTTACAAAAATTGTTCCTGTAGTTGCTGCCATAAAAGAAGTAAGGGAAGCAGCAAAACCTATCAAGTGGGATTTATCAAAAATAAAAAATACCGTAATGACAGGCCGTGATATAGGTTCTGAAATTTTTCCGGATGCAAAACATAAATTTTATCTAACAGCGGATGTTAATATAAGAGCAAAAAGACGCTTTGAACAACTTTTTAAAAAAGATCCAAGTATAAAATATGAGCAAGTTTTAAAAGATATGGAAGATCGGGATAAAAAAGATACCGAAAGAGAAGTTTCTCCTTTAAGAATTCCGGACGGAGCCGCTGTTATTGATAACTCACATTTAACTGTTGAACAAACTGTAGAGGAAATGTTAAAACATATAAAAGGAAATGTCATCGCGAGCGATTAGCGTGGTGATCTTCCATGGAATGGGAAGATTCCTCCCCGGCAAAGCCGGATCGGAATGACAGAAGAAGCTAAAATGCACAATATCAAGACCTTATCAAATGGCCTGACATTAATAACAATTAATCTTCCTCATCTTGATTCAGTAACAACTTTAGTTGCAGCAGGTGCTGGATCAAGATATGAAACCAAGTCGGTAAACGGCATTTCTCATTTTTTGGAACATATGTTTTTTAAAGGAAGTAGGAAATATCCAACTGCAGAGCAAATTGCAACATTAGTTGATGGGATTGGCGCTATTAATAATGCTGCAACAGACAGAGAGATTACTTATTATTGGATAAAATCATCCAGTAAGCATATAGAATTATCTTCAGACATTTTATCCTCAATGATTAAGGAATCATTACTTGTGGAGGAAGAGATCGAAAAGGAGAAGGGAGTAATTGTTGAGGAACTTCGTATGTATCGTGATAACCCTCAACGTTATATATGGGAACTTTATATGAGGCTACAATTTGGGGATCAACCCTTGGGTTGGGATATAGGAGGAGATGAAAAAACTATTATGAAGCTTATAAGGGATGATTTTATTACTTATATGGATAGTCTTTA
The DNA here is from genome assembly GCA_038064895.1 of Patescibacteria group bacterium. Classification (GTDB taxonomy): domain Bacteria; phylum Patescibacteriota; class Microgenomatia; order Daviesbacterales; family UBA10151; genus JBBTSA01. The sequence continues at coordinate 24,986 of JBBTSA010000013.1, read as the reverse complement.
TTCTCCCAAAAATATGGCTTTGGTTTTTGCTGGTAAGCTGCCTTCGGATATTCAAAAAATAGCAGAGAAATATTTCTTGGATCTTCCGCAAAGAAGCCAGTATAAAGCGAAAGGTTATATAAAACAAAAACAGACCAAACCTAAGCTGAATATTTTTTATAAAAAAACCGATCAAGCCAATCTGATTTTGGGAGTTGAGGGGTATGGAAGAGATGATAATAAAAGATATGGAGCTTCTGTGCTTGGAACTATTTTAGGAGAAGGGATGTCTTCAAGACTTTTTCTTCAGGTAAGAGAAAGGAGAGGTTTGGCTTATCATATCAGTGCCGGCTGCGGATTTTATATGGATACTGGTATTTTCACAGTTTATGCCGGGTTAAAATTGGAAAAAATTGAAGAAGGACTGGAAGTGATTTTGGCTGAAATTACACGGACTATTTCCGAAAAAGTTACAGAAGATGAACTCAAGAAAGCTAAGGAAATGATCCGGGGAAGGTTAGCAATCTGGCAAGAATCCACAAATTTTCTAGCCGAATATTTTGGGACAAAGTTTGTGCTTGATAGAAAAATTGAAACCTTTGAAGAATACCTTAAAAAAATTGACGCAATTACTGCTTTGGATGTACAAAAAGTTGCAGGAGAATTATTTCAAAAGCAAAGATTTAACCTTCAAATAGTAGGACCTTTTAAGGAAAAGGATAAATTTGAGCAATTATTAAAGTAGTTTTGCTTTTAAAAGTTTAATGATTTGCCAAGCTAGTACTACGGAAACTAAGCCGACGATAAATCCACCCAGGATATCAATAGGATAATGAACGCCTACGTAAACTCTTGAGACCCCTACCCATATAGTCAAAAGTATTAGCAAAAGATACCAATAAGATTTAAAGAATATAAATGAGAATGCAATTGCCGCCATAATAGATGTGTGCCTTGATGGAAAAGAAGCATCATCCACATGCTCTACCAGAGGTATTATGTCCTGTTCCACAAATGGTCTTTGTTCGAATATAAATAGATGTATTATTTTTATTAGCAATATTAATAAAGGGAGAGAAAAAAGGAAAAGTATTAAGGATTTTCGTTCATTTACTTGCCCTTTTATAGCTGCTATAAATATCAGGATGAATGTCAGATAAATTACATATTCTGCACCAAAAATCATTATTTGGTCCATCATTTAGGAGATGTATGGAATAAATATTAAAATTCCGACAATAGTAGCTGTAAGTGCCGATACAAGAACAGCACCTGCAGAAATATCTTTTGCAAGTTTTGCCCCAGGATGCTCACTTTGGACAACATGGTCAACAACTGCCTCAATAGCAGTGTTAGTCAGTTCAACTGCTATAACAAAACCAATTAGAATAATAACGATCATCCAATCAGTCTTGGAAATATTAAGAAAGAATGAAAGAAGTATTACTAAAAATCCTGCAAGAAAATGAAATTTTAAATTTGGCTCTTCCTTTAAAGCATAGAGAATTCCATTAAATGCATATTTGAATGAAAGAACATGAAATTTTTTGGATTCCATGAATTTAGTATATCATGAAAACCGATTGTCCCTTGACTTTGAGCCTAAATTTAGTTATATTAAGATATGGGAAGTCAAATAACTGAAAAATGTGGGTTATTTGGAGTATACGGAAAGGGATTTGAGGCAGCCCGTTTAGTTCATCCAGGCCTTTGGGCACTTCAACACAGAGGCCAAGAATCTTCAGGAATAGTTTCATCCGACGGTAAAAAATTCTACATTAAAAAAGGTATAGGACTTGTAGCTCACGTTTTTGGTGAAGAAGATCTACGTAATCTAAAAGGATATCTGGCAATTGGGCATAATCGCTACTCAACTTCCGGTGATGCTTGGGATAAGCATGCACAACCCGTTGTAGTTGAAGTTGGTGGTAAACATATTGCCTTAGGTCACAACGGTAACCTTCCAACTACAAAGAAAATTGAACAGTTCTTAAGATCCAAAAAAATATCCCCAAAGGGATTAAATGATTCAGAGCTAATCACTCATGCAATAGCAGCTTATGTTTCGGATGGTTTAACTTTAGAAAAAGCAATTATAAAAGCATACCCTTTATTTACCGGAGCATTTTGTTTGATTGCAATGGATGAAACAAAAATTGTAGCAGTCAGAGACCCATTTGGTATAAGACCATTTTGCATAGGGAAATTAAATAGTGGATGGGTATTTGCATCGGAAAGTTGTGCCTTGGATATTATTGGTGCAAAGTTTATAAGGGAAGTAAAACCTGGGGAAATGGTTATAGCGTCTACAGACGGTCTAAAAAGTTTTCAAATAAAAAAAGGTAAGCAAAAACTGGATATTTTTGAGTTTGTATATTTTGCAAGACCGGATAGTTATCTTCTTGGAAAAAGCGTTGATCAAGTAAGACAAAACCTAGGGAAAGAACTTGCAAATGAAAATAATATTAAAGCCGATCTTGTTATTCCAGTACCGGATTCAGCTATTCCGGCTGCCATTGGTTTCTCAAGAGAGTCCGGCATACCTTTTGAAATGGGGCTTATAAAAAACCGTTATATTCACAGAACTTTTATTTCTCCGGAGGAGCATACTAGAGGTAGAAATGTGCAGCTTAAGCTTAATCCAATGAGACACATAATAGCCGGTAAAAAAGTTATTGTAATTGATGATTCAATAGTAAGGGGTACAACTTGCAGGCAAATTGTAAAAATGGTAAGGAATGCGGGGGCAAAAGAAGTGCACCTTTTAATTTCTTCTCCTCCTGTGAGATTTCCCGACTTTTATGGAATAAATACCCCAAGGCAAACAGAGCTAATTGCATCTTATAAAAATTTAGAAGGCATAAGAAAAGAAATTGGAGTTGACAGTCTTCACTACCTTTCATATAAAGGACTTCTTAAGGCAATAGGACTTCCTGAAGATAGTCTTTGCACGTCCTGTTTTACTGGTGATTATCCGATAGATATTGGAGAAAGGAAGAAGGAGATAAATTACAAACCCGCTTATGCAAAAGTTTGATCATGAAAAAAATTGCAGTTTTAATTTCTAATAAAGGAACCGGTACAAATCTTCAAGCAATTATAGATGGTGTTGAATCTGGAAAAATTTCTGCAAAAATTGCTACAGTAATATCCGATACGCCTGATGCACTCGGTTTACAAAGAGCAAGAAAACACAAAATTCCTATTAAAATAGTTCCAAAAAAAGAAGAACTTTTATCTATCTTCAAAAAATTAAATCCAGATTATATTTGTCTTGCAGGATGGAAACAAATAATTTTAGATGAAGTAATGGATGCATATCCTAACAGAATTTTAAATACTCATCCCGGACTTATTCCGGATACTCTGGATGGAGTTGTTAAAAATCCTGATGGAACAAATGCCGTATGGAATAAAGGAAAAATGACTGATAAGGCAATGCAGAATTTTTTGGATAATAATGCAACATATGCAGGTTGCACAAATCATTTTTTAAGTCATGAATTTGACTTTGGACAGGTTCTTGGAAGATGTTTTGAGAAAATTAAAAAAGGAGATACGGTTGATTCATTGTATACAAGGTTGAAAGTAAAAGAAAATAGATTGTATGTAGATGTTTTAGCAGGACTTACAAAAGAAAATGGCCAGACAGTTTTAGTAGTTGATGGAGGAGGAAGGGGAGCAGCACTGGTTGATAAATATGGACAGTCACAAAATGTAAGCGGAATTTTAGTTGTTCCGGGAAATGATTTAATGCAGATAAATACTAAAAAACCAGTTACTACTTATGCTGATTTAAAAACTACTTCGGTAAAAGAAATTGTAGATATTTGCAAAAAAGAAAAAGTGAATTTAGTTGATGTTGCACAAGATAATGCAGTTGAAGCAGGATTGGCTGATGAGTTAATGATGAATAGTATTCCTGTTATTGGACCAACAAGAGAAGCTGGGAGGATAGAATGGGATAAGGCTTGGGCCAGGGAATTTATGAAAAAAAATAATATCCCATCGCCTGAGTATCATGTTTTTGATTCTCAAGAAGAAGCAATAAACTTTGTAGATTCTGAAAGGAAATGGTTCGTAAAAGCTTCAGGATTAGCTGAAGGCAAAGGGGTATTACCTGGAGAAACAAAAAAACAAGTAATTAATGCTATAAAGGAAATGGTTAATTTTGGAAAGGCTGGGGAGAAAATCCTCTTAGAAGAATGGTTGGTTGGTGAGGAGTTTTCTGCTTTTGCTCTCTGTGATGGTAGTAGTTTCAAAGTTGTTGGATATGCCCAAGACCATAAAAGAGTTAATGATGGAGACAACGGACTAAACACTGGTGGCATGGGTTGTGTGTCAAATCCTTTGATAGCTGATCAAAATATTGAAAGCCAAGTTGAGGAGATTTTTAGAAAAGCAGTTAACGGATTAAGAAAAGAAGGAAGACCATATATGGGGGTTTTATATTTAGGAGGAATGGTTGTAGATTACGAAGTTTATGTAATTGAATTTAATGCAAGATGGGGAGATCCTGAAGCGCAAGTAATCATTCCAGGAATTAAAAATGATTTTATAGAAATTTCAGATGCAATAATATTTGGAAAATTAAAAAGTTTAAAACTTAATATTGATAAAAAAGTAAGGGTAGCTGTGGCAGCAACTGCAAAAGGTTATCCAGTTGATTACAAGGCTGTTAAAGGTAAAAAGATTTCCGGTATTGATAGGGCTATAAAGATTGGATTTAAAGTGTATGGAGCAGGAATAAAAAGAGTTAATGGAGATTATGTAGTAAATGGAGGTAGAGTTTTGTATGTAGTGGGAGAAGGAAAAGATGTTATAGAAGCTAGAGAGAAAGCATACAGTGCAATGAAGCTAATAAATATTGAAGGAGACAATCTGCATTATCGTACTGATATTGGGTGGCGTGATATGGCCCGCCTTCGCAATAATGCTTCGGCGGGTAAAAAAGGATGAAAAAATGATACAAACAGTTAGGGTTAAAAATATTAAAAGAAAAGGTGATATAGAAGTTGCAAAAGTTTATAGACTTGAAGGAATTTCTGAAGGTGATGCTAGGAGACTTGCAGAAAAAGTTTTCTGTGAAAGTCTTATTCAAACTTATACTTTAAATGAACCCATTCTAAACGTTCACCTCCGAGGTGAGGGAAATGCTGCAACTAAGTTACACCTCGGAGGTGTAATAGAAATTGCTTACAAACCTGGAGTGATGAATCCGGAGGTGGCATCAATAATGAAAGCATCTGAAGATTTAGGAATTAAATTAGTAGCAGCTGATTCTTCTCATGAATATGGTTTTTTGAAACCATTAAGCAAAGATGTTTTAAGAGATCTTTTTAATCCCATGGTTGAATATATTGTAACTGAAGAGCCAAAAACTCTTTTGATAAAAGGAACACCGGGCAAAACAAAAATAATCCGGTTTCGCCGGATGAGTGATAGTGAGCTTTTGGAATTATCAAAAGATAAATTATTCCTAAACTTAGAAGAAATGAAAGTTATTCAAAATTATTTTCAAAAAATCAAAAGGGATCCAACTGACTTGGAACTTGAGACTTTGGCCCAAACCTGGAGTGAGCATTGTGCCCATAAAACTTTTAAGGCCAAGCTTGTGGTGGATGGGAAAGTTAAAGAACCTCTTTTTACAAGAATTAAAAAAGAAGCTTTGAAATACAACAAAAATATTGTTTCAGCATTTGTTGATAATGCAGGAGCAATGGATTTTTATGACGGATGGGCAATTAATGGAAAAGCAGAAACTCATAATGCCCCATCAGCAATAGAACCTTATGGAGGAACTATGACAGGAAGCGGTGGGGGGTTTAGAGATGTTGTTGCAACCGGACAGGGAGCGAAAGTTTTAATGTCAGCTGACATTTTTTGCCTTGCTCCACCTGATCTTCCTATAGATAAACTTCCTACCGGAACATTACCGCCTGATTATATTTTGAAAAGAGTTGTTGCAGCAATAAGAGACTATGACAACAGGGTCGGAATTCCAACCAATAACGGCTCCTTTCATTTCCATGAAGACTTTAGGGCAAAGCCAATAGTTTTAATAGGGGCTTATGGAATGTTGCCAAAAGCAAAAGCTAAAAAAGGTGAACCAGAAATTGGTGATATAGGGGTTGTAATTGGTGGAAGAACAGGAAGGGATGGGATACATGGGGCAACATTTTCATCAGGTGAGATGAGTGAGCGAACTATGGAAGTTAATGCAACTGCAGTACAAATTGGAAACGCTATTGAGGAAAAAAGAGTATTTGATGCAATTTTGAAAGCAAGGGATCAGGATTTAATAAGGGCTGTACAAGATCTAGGAGCAGGTGGATTTTCATCCGCAATTGGGGAAATGGGAGTAAAGTTGGGTGTAACAATTCATCTGGAAAAAGCTCCGGTTAAATATCAGGGACTTGCTCCTTGGGAAATTTTTCTTTCGGAATCACAGGAAAGAATGCTGATAATTTTACACCCCAAAAATTTAAAACGTTTTTATCAAATTTGTAAAAAATATAATGTTGAGGCAACTGAAATTGCAAGGTTTGATGGAAGTAAAAGATTGCAAGTCTTCTATGGAAAAGAAAAAGTAGGGGGTTTGGAAATGAAATTCCTTTATGGAGGTTTACCGCAAAGGGTAATGAAAGCAATCCACCCCCGAGGAGTCCATTCGGCCACCTCGGGGGTGACCGAAGGGCTCCCCCGAGGTGAACCAAAGAAAGAGAATGAGTGGATAGAACTTCTGGAGAAAACCTTATCCAGTGGAGATGTGAATTCTAAAGAGCCGATATTAAGACAATATGACCATACAGTTCAAGGAACAAATGCTCTTTCTCCTTTTGCTGGAGTTGGCATGGATGGGCCAAATGATGCAGCTGTAATTAGGCCTTTGCCGGATAAGCCTTATGGTATGGTTGTATCCCACGGACTCAATCCTAAGTTAACCAGTGCCGACCCATATTGGGGAACTATTTGGTCGGGAGCAGAGGCAATTTCAAATTATGTTGCAGTTGGAGGAGATTATAAAAATGCTTCTTTGATAAATAACTACATTTGGCCGTTTCCGGATGAGGAATGGTTAGGAAGACTGGATGCAGCTGTGGATGGAGTAGTTGACTTTATGAAAGCTTTAAAGATTCCAGTGATTTCAGGAAAAGACAGTTTGTCTGCAACTTATCGCGGATCAGATGGAACTGTAATTTACAGCCCACCAACCGTTTGCATATCTATTTTTGGAAAAATACCGGATGTTAAAAAAACAGTATCTTCTGATTTTAAGAAAGTTGGGTCAACAATATTTTTGGTTGGTCGAAACATTCACCTCCGAGGTGAGGGAAAAGTTGCAACTAAGCTACACCTCGAAGGTGTGCCAAGAGTTGATTTAAAACTTTTGCCAAAAGTTTTGGATGTAATGCATAAGGCAATTGTTTCAGGAAAAGTTTTATCTTGCCATGATGTTTCAGAAGGAGGCCTAATAACTTCTGTATTTGAAATGTGTGTGGGAGGAAATGTTGGAGCAAAGATTTTCACCTCCGAGGTGAAAGAAATGTTGCAGAAAAATCACACCTCGGAGGTGTACGACTTTTTATTTGCAGAAACTGCAGGATGTTTTATTGTTGAAGTGGAAAATGAGACAGTTGCTAAAAGATTATTCGCAGGAGTTCCTTTTAAGATTTTAGGAAAAACAACAGAAGAGGAAAAATTATCAGTTGATGGGTTATTTAGTATAGATGTAGCCCTATTACAGAAAGCATGGAGTAAACCAATGAAGGAGATATTTTCATGAGACAGGTAAGAGTTTGTATTCTCCAATCTGATGGGACTAATTGTGATAACGAATTATTTTATGCCTTTAAAAAGGCAGGTGGAATTCCTCAATTTGTTCATGTTAATGAACTTAGGGATAAGTCTAAGAGTCTTAAGGACTTTGATATCCTGGCGCTACCTGGAGGGTTTTCCTATGGGGATGATGTGACATCCGGAAAAATTTGGGCGATAGAATTAATAAGCTTTCTAAGAAAAGAAATTGAAGATTTTAGAAAAAAGGAAGGATTAATTATTGGAATTTGTAATGGATTTCAAGTGTTAGTCAGAACCGGACTTTTGCCTTTTGGTGAGTTGGGTGTAATGGATACAACCTTAGCTCCTAATGACAGTGGTCATTTTGAATGCAGATGGATAAAACTTAAATTAGAAAAAAGTAAATGTGTATTTTTACAGGAAAGCGGGCCGGTTGGGTATTTTTCAGTAAACCACGGAGAGGGTAAGTTTTTTGCAAACAATGAAACAATTAAAACAATGGAACAATCTGGTCTTGTAGTTTTTAGATATGTTGATGCAAATGGAAATCCTACACAAAAATATCCGGATAATCCAAACGGGTCGCTAAATGCAATTGCCGGAGTATCCGACCCAACCGGTAGAATTTTAGGCTTAATGCCTCATCCTGAAAAATTTGTTGATACAACCCAATATCCAAACTGGAGAAGAGAGAGTATTGATAAGCCTCATGGACTATTTATCTTTGAAGATATGGTAAATTATGTTAAGGAGGAGAAAGTCTAAATGATAAAACAAGGTCCTTCGACTCGTCCTTCGATCCCGAGGTCCTCAGGACCGAGGGGCTACGCTCGCTCAGGACGACAAGAACTAATTGTTCTTGTCGATTTCGGAGGACAAACAGCACATTTAATAGGTAGAAGAATTAGAGAGCTTGGAGCAGAATGTGTAATGGTTACTCCAGACGAAGCTTTAGATATGATTAGATCCTTCGGCCTTCGGCCTCAGGATGACAGGGTGGCGGGAATAATTTTATCCGGAGGACCTGGGGATGTATTTGCTAAAGATGGGATAACTATTGATCCAAAAATATTCTATCTAGGAATTCCAGTTTTAGGAATTTGTTATGGACACCAACTGATGGGTTATCTTTTAAAAGGTGGAGAAGTAAAAAGCGGAGTTAAAAAGGAGTTTGGACCAGCAGTTTTAAAAATATCTAAACCTAATAAACTACTAAATAGATTACCTGAGCAATCAACTGTTTGGTTTTCACACGGAGATGAAGTGACCAAACTTCCAGAGGGTTTTGTGGAGAACGCAAAAACAGCAGATCATATAAATACAGCAATTTCTAATGAGTCCAGTAAATTCTATGGAATCCAATTTCACCCAGAAGTTGTTCATACAGAGTTTGGCACACAAATTTTAGAAAACTTTTTAAAGATTTGTAGAATTACTCCTAAGAGGGTTGAGATTAATGAAGAATTTGTAAAAAATCTAATAAAAGATGTTAAAGATTCTATTGGTAATGAAAAAGCAATTTGTGCTCTTTCAGGTGGGGTTGATTCATCTGTAGCTGCCTTGCTTATTCATAAAGCAATAGAAGATAACCTAACTTCTTTTTATATTGATTCAGGATTAATGAGAGAAGGTGAGACAGATACCTTACGAGAAGTATTTGTTAAGCATTACCAAATGAATGTAGATATTATTGATGCTAAAGATATATTTCTAAAAGCTTTAAAAGGAATAATAGATCCTGAAGAAAAGAGAAAGGTTATTGGTAAAACTTTTATTGAAGTCTTTGAAGCAGAGGCCAAGAGGCTTGGAGCAAAATTTCTTGTACAAGGAACAATTTATCCTGATGTCATTGAGTCAGCTGGCAGCAAACATGCAAAAACAATTAAGTCCCATCATAATGTTGGAGGTTTGCCAGGGAATATGAATTTAGTATTAATAGAACCTTTAAGGAATTTTTATAAAGATCAGGTTAGAAAAATTGGAGAAATTCTGGAACTTCCTAAATCAATAACAGAGAGGCAACCTTTTCCTGGCCCTGGGTTAGCAGTAAGGATAGTAGGGGAAGTAACTGAAGATAAGTTAGAAATCTTAAGAAAAGCAGATAAAATTGTTCAAGAAGAAATTGAAAAAGCTAATTTAAAACTCTGGCAGGCTTTTGCAGTTTTTACCGGAATAAAAACAACAGGAGTTAGAGGAGATGAGAGAGCTTATGGTGAGACTATTGCCATCAGAGCAATAGAAGCAAAAGATGCAATGTCTGCTAATTTTGCAAAATTGGATTATAAATTACTAGATAAAATCTCAACAAGAATAGTAAATGAAATACCTGAAGTAAACCGTGTGGTCTATGACATCACCAACAAACCCCCTGCAACAATGGAATGGGAATAAGTATGAAAAAAGCAATTATTCTACATGGAACATCGGAAACAGAACAATCTTTCTGGTTTCCTTATATAAAAGCCGAACTTGAGAAGAAAGGATATTCTGTTTCCATTCCGCTTCTGCCTGATGCCGATCACCCAGATTTAAAGAATTGGCTACCAGTAGCGCTAAAAGAACTCTATACAGAAGAAACCATAATTATTGGTCATTCAGCGGGAGGACCTTTAATCTTAAGTGTTTTGGAAAATTTAGATGTTAAAGTTAAACAAGCTATTTTGGTAGCTGGTTATGCTAGACCAAAAGGATCTGATCCAAAACCAGAACCAATACTTCAGGAAAATTATAATTGGGAAAAGATAAGAGAAAATGTTGAAGATTGTATATTTATAAACTCTGACAATGATCCCTGGGGCTGTAATGATATAGAAGGAAAATACATGCTAGATAAAGCTAGAAAAGGAAAGTTAATTATTATGAAAGGGGAAGGTCATATGGGTTCAGATACTTACCACCAACCTTATAAAGAGTTCCCATTTCTTATAAGACTTATTGTAGAATAATATATTCTTCTCTTTGGGGACCCACTGAGACAATAGATATTTTTACTCCTAAGAATTTTTCTATGAACTTTATATATGCTTGGCAATTTTTTGGAAGATCAGGAAATTTTCTGACTCCTGATATATCTTCAGACCAGCCTGAAAATTCTTTATAAACTGGACTAACTTTAAAAAGCTCTTCATAACCTGAAGAAGAGTATGTGATGTTTTTGCCATCTAACTTATATCCCAGTCCAACTTTTATTTTTTTAACTCCGGATAAAATATCAATCTTTGTAATTACGATTTCTGTAATTCCTGAAACTTCACAGGCAAATTTCACAGCTTCCAAATCCAGCCAACCAATTCTTCTTGGTCTCCCTGTTGTTGTACCATATTCTTTCCCTATATCTCTTATTCGTTCACCAATCTCATCAGTAAGTTCTGTAGGAAATGGACCACTGCCAACTTTTGATGTATATGCTTTCACAACTCCTATTACTCGGTCAATTTTTTGCGAAGGAATGCCGGCTCCTGCATTTATCGCCCCAGGTATAGTATTTGATGCAGTTGCATATGGATATGCAGCAAAATCCAAATCCAACATCACTGCTTGCGCCCCTTCCATTAAAATCTTTTTGTTATCCTTTAAGGCTTTTCGTAATAGAGCAAAAGTATCTGTAACATACGGAAGAATTATTTTTCTAAACCCTGCAAATTTTTTCAACTCCTTTTTAATATCAATTTCCGGGACATCAAAAGTTTTTAAAATCTTATTTTTAATCTTTGTCTGGAAGCTAAATTTATCAACAAACAGAGCCCATCTTATAAGTTCATAAACTCTGATGCCGTTGTAACTGACTTTGTCAGAATAGGCGGGACCAATACCTCTTGCAGTTGTCCCAAGTTTTCCTTCACCCCTGGCATTTTCATAAGCCAAATCTAGCGCTTTATGGTACGGAAGAATTAAGTGGCATCTTTCAGAAATAAAAAATCTGTCCTTAAGATTTATTCCATCATCCTCAAGAACTTTTATTTCAGAGGTTAAAACTTCTAAATCCAAAACAACTCCATTGCCAATAACTGCTGTTGTTTTTGGATGTAAAATTCCGGATGGAATTAAATGAAAAGGATATTTTTTACCGGATACTTGTATCGTGTGGCCCGCATTATTTCCACCGTTAAATCTTACTGCAAAATCTGCGTTTTCTGACAGTAGATCTACAATTCTTCCTTTTCCTTCATCACCCCATTGTGTCCCAATAACAACTGAAACCATGGAAGTTATTGTAGCATTTTTGACATTTGATAGTCTATTTTATATAATGAGCTATGGGAACTATAAATTATACAATTGTAACTCTAGGTTCTCACAGTGCCCTGCAAATCCTCAAAGGGGCAAAAGATGAAGGGTTTAAAACACTAGTTGTTTGTACTCCTGATCGAAAAACTCTTTATTCTTCATATTTAAACTTTATTGATGAAATAATTATTATTAAGAAGTGGACTTTTTTTCCAAAATTAGAAAAAGATTTAATAAAAAGAAATTCAATCATTATCCCACACGGCTCTTTTGTGGCATATCTGGGATTGGATGAAAATAAAAAAATGAGGGTTCCTTATTTTGGGAATAAAAAAGTATTAGATTGGGAAGAAAATAGAAAAATGCAAAGGGAATGGATGGAAAAAAGCGGTATTAAAGTTCCTCACAGGTTTAGAAAAGGCGATAAGATAGATAGGACGGTGATTGTTAAATCATATGGAGCTGCAGGAGGAAAAGGATATTTTGTGGCCAGAACCCAAAAAGAATTAGATGAAAAATTAAAAACTTTTTCAGAAGAGCGATTTATGGTACAGGAATATGTTATTGGAGTGCCGGTTTATTTTCATTTCTTTTATTCACCTTTAACTAGAAAAGTAGAGTTGATGAGCGTTGATAAAAGATATGAAACTAATGTTGATTCTTTAGGTAGAATTCCAGCCAAAAATCAGAGAGGTTTAAATATAGAACCTAGCTTTGAGGTGGTAGCTAATATTCCAATGGCTGTTAGGGAATCTATGATTGCTGTGGCAGTGGAGATGGCAGAAAGAGTAGTTAAAACCTCACAAGATTTAATAGGAGAAAAGGGATTGTTTGGTCCATTTTGTTTAGAAACAATTATTACTTCAACTGAGGAAATTTATATTATAGAAATTTCTGCAAGGATTGTTGCCGGAACAAATTGCTTCATTGATGGTTCACCCTACACGTATTTAAATTACTCTGAACCAATGTCAACAGGCAGAAGAATTGCAAGAGAAATTAAAAATGCAATCAAACAAAACAAGCTAAAGGAGGTTTTGGATTAATGAATTACACAATAGCGGTATTAGGAAGTCATTCAGCACTTGATGTTTGTCGTGGTGCAAAAGATATGGGTTTTAAAACTTTGGTTATTGTGCAAAAAGGAAGAGATAAGACTTATTCAAGATATTTTAAATCACAGAATGGTTTAGGATGTGTGGATGAAATTATTGAATTGGATAAATTTTCAGATATCTTAAGTGAAAAAGTTCAAAAACAATTGATTGATAAAAACTGCATATTTATTCCACACAGGTCCTTTGAAGTATATATAAATGACTACAATGCTATTGAAAAAAGATTCAAAGTTCCAATGTTTGGAAATAGGTTTCTACTTAGATTTGAAGAAAGAAATGAAAAACCAAACCAATATGATCTGCTTGATAAAGCAAGTATGAGATATCCAAAGCAGTTTAAAGACCCAAAAGAGATAGATAGGCTTTGTATCGTTAAAGTTCTAGAAAAAGAAAGAGGATTTGAGAGGGCATTTTTCATGGTAAACAGTTATAAGGAATATGTTAAGAAATCAGAAAAAAGAATAAGAAAGGGAGAAATTACAGAGAAAGATTTGGAAGATGCTATTATTGAAGAGTTTATCGTCGGGGTTCAGGTAAACTTTAATTTTTTCTATGATCCAATTAATAAACGGCTTGAATTAATGGGAACTGACACAAGACGTCAGACTAATCACGAGGGTTTATCAAAACTGTCTCCAGAATATCAAAACCAGTTTCGTGATTTGGGTGGAAGAATTAAGTATGAAGAAACGGGCCACATTGCAGTTACTGTTCTAGAGTCCTTATTAGAAGAGGTATTTGAGATGGGTGAAAAATTTGTAAAAGCAGCCAATGAAATGAAAACTCCAGGAGTAATTGGTCCATTTGGTTTGCAGACAATGATAACTCCTGGTCCTCCTAAAAAGGAAATTATTGTTTTTGATGTATCCCCAAGAATGCCCGGAAGTCCTGGAATTTTTGCAACACCATATAGCGGATATTTGCATGGACAAAATATTTCTATGGGCAAAAGAGTTGCAATGGAAATTAAGCAAGCTATACAAAAAGGAGAATTAAAAAAAATTCTAACATGAATAGGAAATTTAAAGCTTTAATGATTGACTGCGATGGTACGCTAATTCCTAACGCATTCCCTGGTATTCCATCGGGAAAAGTCAAGAAAGCAATCACCAAGGCTAGTAAATATTTGCATGTAGGAGTTGCCACATCTCGCCCTCTGGTAGAACTTCACCATATAATCGATACTCTTTCTCTTTCAGGCCCATCTATTATTGATGGAGGGGCGCAAATTATTGATTTCCCATCTAAGAAAGTTCTCGTTCAACATCCACTAAAGATTAGGGATTATTCAAAAATTTGCGATATTCTTATCAAATATCGTACAGGACGATTTGTTGTAAATGATAACGGTATAGATATTCCGTTTTCCAAGAAACTTACTCCGAAAAATCCATTGAATATTTTTATACTTGCAAATCCGACTGATAGAGAAAAGATTGAAAACGAGCTTTCCAAAATACCTACAATAGTTGTGCATGAAATTCTTTTATGGAGAACCGAGGAACTTAAAGGTTGGATAGGTCTTGAGATTACAGATGCATCGGCCACAAAACAACATGCAATTTTAGAAGTGGCAAAGATTTTAGGCATTGATACACATGAAATTATAGGTATTGGCGATGGTTATACTGATTTTCCACTTTTGATGGCTTGCGGATTAAAAGTTGCAATGGGGAATGCGGTAGAAAATATAAAAGCAATCGCAGACTATATTGCTCCGCCTGTTGAGGAAGATGGTGTGGCGGATGTGATCGAAAGGTATGTACTATGAAAAAATTTGCGCTTTTATCTGTATATGACAAAAGGGGAATTTCAGATTTTGCTAAAGTTTTGATTGCGTTAGGATATGAAATTATCTCAACTGGTGGTACATACGAAGCACTGATCAAGGATGGAATAGATGCAATACCGATTGAAGAAATAACTGGCAATCCAAGAGACTGCTTTGATGGCAGGATGAAAACCATAAGTTTTCAAATAGAGGGAGGAATTTTATTTGACAGAAAAAATTCTAAACATGTTAAGGAAGCTGAAAAATTAGGAATTCCACAGATTAATATTGTTATTTGTAATTTATATCCTTTTGAAGAAAAACCCAATATAGAAAATATTGATGTTGGTGGACCAACAATGATCAGGGCTGCTGCTAAAAATTATGAAAATGTTTTGGTAGTGGTGGATCCGGAAGATTACAAAATGGTGAAGGAAAAGATGGAAAATAAGGAAATAGATGGGCAGTTAAGGAAACAGCTGGCAGCAAAAGCTTTTTATCACCTGTCTTTATATGACTGCTTAATTGGAAATTATTTCTCCGCCGAAAAATTTCCGAAAGAGGTTACAATTCCTCTTAGAAAATTTAAAGATTTAAGATATGGAGAAAATCCTCACCAAGAAGGAGCCCTATATGTTTTGCCCAAAACAAATTCTCCTTTGGGAAATTTAAAAAAACTTTGGGGAAGAGATTTATCAGGAACAAATATTGGAGATATTTATTCAGGAATTGAGACTGTCAGACAGTTCAAAGAGCCAGCTGCCACAGTTATAAAACATCTTAGCCCCTGTGGAATTGCACTTGGAAAAGATGCTGAAGAATCTTTGGATAGGGCAATTAAGGCCGATCCTGTTTCAGCCTTTGGTGGAGTAATTGTCATAAACAGGGAACTGGATTTAAAAACTGCCCAAATTGTGGCAAGATTTAAAAAGGAAAGTGAAGGAAATATTGATATTGTGGCAGTACCAGAAGTTTCTGATGAAGCATTAGAACTGTTAAAAAGTATAAGAAAAAGTATGGGTATTTATACTTTTGGTGAGATTCCAATTAATAGATCTGAAAAATGGGATATTAAATATTTTGCCGGAGGAGTACTCCTGCAGGATTTTGATGACAATATAGAGGATAGTTTTAAGAACTGGAAAATTATGACAAAGAAAAAGCCTACTGAAAAACAGCTTGAGCAGATGAAGTTTGGAATAAAGTGTGTAAAAGCAGTTAAATCAAATTCTGTAATTGTTATCGATAAAGAAATTCCTGTGACGCGCGGAATTGGTTCAGGTCAAACATCAAGAATTGGGGCAACAAAAATTGCTTTGGAACAAGCAGGTGATTTTACAAAAGGTGGTATTCTTATAAGTGATAGCTTTTTTCCATTTGATGATAGTATCAGACTGGCTGCAAAACATGGAATCGTTGCAGTACTGCAACAGGGAGGATCTATTAATGATAAGGCATCAATTGATGCAGCAGATCAACTTGGAATAACCATGGTATTTACAGGGAGGAGAGCATTCAGACACTGATATGAAAATTCAAAATTCAAAAGTCAAAAGGCAAAATTATGAGTCTCCTTTTTCTTGGAGATATGGTTCAGAAGAAATGAGACGAATATTTAGTGAAGAGAATAAATACAGGCTTTGGAGAAAGATTTGGGTGGAGTTGGCAAGAGCCCAAGCAAAAGCAGGATTAGTAGGAAAAGAGGAGTTAGAAGATTTGGAAAAATACCAAGATGAAGTAGATATTGAAAGAATTTGGGAAATTGAAAAAGATACTCGTCATGATGTGGTAGCAGCTATAAAGGAGTTTGCTGAAAAAGCCAAAGTAGGTGGCGGAAAAATTCATTTAGGCGCAACAAGTATGGATGTGGTTGATAATGCCGATACTATTAGAATTTCAGAGGCACTTGGAACTGTGGAGAATAAGTTAATTAATTTACTTAAGATATTTTGTAAAAAAATTGAAAAATATGCAGATTTTGTCTGTATGGGTTATACACATCTTCAGCCTGCAGAACCAACTACCCTAGGTTATAGATTTGCGTTTTATGCTCAAGATTTATTAATGGATTTAGAGCTTTTGGAATTTGTTAAAAAGAATTTGAAAGGCAAAGGTATGAAAGGAGCAGTTGGGACATCAGCAAGTTATGTCAGCCTAATGGGAAGAGAAAAAGCAGGTCAGATGGAGGAAGAGGTATTAGAGGGATTAGGAGGATTAGAAGTATTTGAAATAACAAATCAGACTTCACCAAGAAAAATAGAAGTTTGGGTTTCTGATCTGCTTTCATCTATTGCCCAATCTTTAAATAAATTTGCTTTTGATGTAAGGATTATGCAGTCAGCTAATTTTGGAGAATGGCAGGAGCCATTCGGTAAGTCCCAGGTTGGTTCATCTGCCATGCCTTTTAAGAAAAATCCCTGGAAGTCGGAACAAATTTGTTCTTTGGCAAGATTGGTTGTAAACCTTTCCAGGACTTCCTGGGACAATGCCTCCAATATGCTTTTGGAAAGAACCCTGGATGATTCTGCCAATAGGAGAATTGCTATACCAGAAATGTTTTTATCAATAGATGAAATGTTAACTAGTGCCACTAATATAGTTGATGGTCTTTTAATAAATGAAGAAGTAATTAGAAAAAATTTAGAATTTTTCTGGATGTTTTCAGCAAGTGAATTAATAATTGTTCAGGCGGTTAAAAAGGGTGCAGACAGACAAACAATGCATGAAGTTTTGAGAGAGATCTCTATGAAAGCCTGGCAAGATATGCATCAGGGAAAATCTAATCCCATGGAAGACTTATTGGAGAGTAATTCAGAGATTGGAAAATATTTAAAGCCAGAAGAAATTAAAAAGCTAATGGATGCAAAAAATCATACAGGGTTGGCAAAGAGTAAAGCTTTGACAATTGCAGAAAGAATTGCTAAGTTATCATAATCTATGAGCAAAGTTTTGGTCATTTCAGCATCTGATTCTGAAATAGAAACTATGAAGGAAGCAGTAAAAGTTTTAGATGAGTTTGGGGTAGAGAATGAGCTGACGATTTCTTCAGCCCATAGGTCTCCTGAAAGAACATTAAAATTGGTTTCTGACTTTGCCAACCAAAGTGGGAAAATAATTATCTGTGGTGCTGGACTAGCTGCACACTTAGCTGGAGTTGTTGCTGCTCATTTTCCACTCCCTGTTATTGGAATACCTTTGGGAGGCGGACCACTAAAAGGACAAGATGCTTTACTTGCAACATTGCAAATGCCTTCTGGTATCCCTGTTGCAACTGTTGGAATAGATAATGCAAAAAATGCTGGGCTTTTAGCTATTCAGATTTTAGCAACATCAGATAAGGGTTTGGAAGATATTCTAAAAGAATACAAAAAGAAATTAGCAGAGAATGTAGAAGAAAAGGCTAAGAATTTGAGCAATGGTTAGCAAGCAGAAAATAATAGAAAATATTCCAAATGCCCTAAAAACAGTTAATATTCCAAGCTTGGGTAAAAAAATTCAAGGAAAAGTTAGAGATATTTATATAGTTGATGGAAAAAGAATATTTATCACAACTGACAGACAATCTGCGTTTGATAGGATAGTTGGATATATCCCGTTTAAAGGACAAGTTCTCACTTCTTTGTCAGCTTTTTGGTTTAAAAAAACCAAAGATATTATTCAAAATCATTTAATCTCTGTGCCAGACCCAAATACTTTACTGGTAAAAGAGTGCAAACTGGTCCCGATAGAAATGGTTGTTAGAGGATATATCACCGGAGTTACCGAGACATCAATATGGGGATCTTATGAAAAAGGGGAAAGAGTCATTTACGGAATAAAGTTTCCGGATGGTTTAAAGAAGAATCAAATATTGTCAAAACCTATTATTACCCCCACAACAAAAGCAGAAAAAGGCCATGACGAAAGATTAACAGAAGAAGAAATTTTAAAAAAGAAATTAGTGAATCCTGCAATCTGGAATCAAATGAAAAAAGCAGCATTAGATCTTTTTAAAAGAGGTCAAAAAATATGCAGCAAGGCAGGAATAATTTTGGTTGATACAAAATATGAATTTGGGTTGGATGATAGTGGTAAGTTAATACTTATTGATGAAATTCATACTCCGGACTCCTCAAGATATTGGGTTAAAAAAACATACATGCAAAGATTTAAAAAGGGGTTGGAGCCGGAAAGCTATGATAAGGAGCCGCTTAGAATCTGGTTTAAGGAGCATGGATACATGGGAAATGGGCAACCACCCAAGATGCCACCGCAGTTTATTGTTAAAATGGGCGCTCTTTATATGGGAATTTATGAAAAAATAACAGGTAAAAAATTTACTGCTGATATTAGCAAAAATGTGAATGTTCGTATCAAGAAAAATCTGCAATCTTTTGGTATAATCTAAAACCATATGCCTAATAGTAACGGCTTTGTACTTTTAAGCGGCACTGCCAATTTAAAATTGGCCCAGGATGTTGCTAAAATTTTAGGAAAAAATGCTGATGAAACTGTAACAAGTTTTGCAGATGGAGAAAAAAGAATTATAATTCCCCAAAATTTAAGAAAAAGGGACGTTTTCATAATCCAGCCAACTTGTCCTCCTGTTGATTCAAACATAATGGAGTTGTTTTTGATTATTGACGCCGCAAAAAGATCCTCTGCTTCTGAAGTGACTGCTATAATTCCCTATTTTGGTTATTCAAGGCAGGATCGCAAAGACAGACCTCGGGTCCCAATTTCAGCCTCAATTATAGCGAGGCTTATTGAGTACGCAGGAGCAGATAGAATTTTGACTATTGATATACACTCTGAACAAGAGCCTGGGTTTGTAGAAATACCCTGGGATAATTTATACGCTTCTTATTCGTTCCTCCCCATTCTAAAAAAAGAATTCCCTAAAAATTTGATAGTCGCATCACCAGATAAAAACGGAGTGGCAAGGGCAACTTTTTATGCAGAACTTTTAAATGCAGATGGAATTGCCATAGTTTTTAAGGAGAGAGATGTTTCCAAAAATAATGAGAGTAAAGCTCTAGGCATGATTGGAGAAGTTAAGAGTAAAGTTGTCTTACTTGTTGATGACATGATTGATACTGGAGGGACAATCGTTGAAGCAGCAAATTTGATTAAAGATAGAGGAGCAAAGAGTATTTCTGTTGCAGCAACCCATGGACTTTTTTCTGACCCAGCACAAGAGAGGATTAAAACTGCACCAATTAATAAAATTTTTATAACAGACTCCGTACCACTGCGGGTAGAAATGCAAAATAATCCAAAATTAGTGATAATTTCTATAGCTAAACTTTTGGCAGAAGCAATTAAATGCATCCATGATGGTTCATCCATGAGTGAAAAACTAATTCCTAAAGCCCATAGGACTTACGATGAAAGAAGTTAATCCGGCTTCGTCGGGTTAGCGCAAATCTAAAGTTTTACCTTCAAAGATTATATTTTTTGGTTTAATGATAACTTGTCTTGGTCCGTTCTCTACATATCCGCCGTCTAAACTTTCAAAACCATTTTGAGAAATAATTTGCTGAGCTTTCTCAACGTCTGCCGGTGAAATAAAAATAGCATAATCCTGCCCCATATTAAATGTTTGATACATCTCATAATCATCAATTCCTGCATGTTTTTGGATAAAATTAAAAACTTCCTGCGGTTCAAATATTTTTTCAATTACATAAGTAAGCTGTTGTCTTGCTCTCATTATTTTTCTCATTCCGTGTCCGGAAATAAATGAGATGTAATGAATATCTATATTATTATCTAGTAAAGAATTCACTAATCTTGCATAAATATTGCATTTAGTTAAGATTGCCTCGCCATACAACGTTCCATCAGACAGTTTAGTCACATATCCTTTTGGCACTCTTTTGGCAACAGCTCGAGCAAGTGATATACCAGATGCATTAATGCCGTTACTCCCTATAAGTAAGATTCTATCTCCTGATTGCATTTTTTTATCTGTAATTAATCTGTCTTTGCCTCCGATTATTCCAACCGCAGATCCTGCAAGATCAATTGTATCTTTTTCAATAACTCCTTTATCTGTTGCTGTTTCACCGCCTCCCCAGGATGCTCCGGATAAATCACAAGCCTTTTTCCAACCGTTAATTAAATCCTCCATTCGGTCTTGGTCATTTAACCATGAATTATCTTCAATAGCCCAATAAGCATGGATAACAAGAGGTCTTGCCCCGACAGTAATTAGATCATTTATAATGTAGGCAATAGTGTCATTAGCAATAACATCATAGTATGTTTTACCGGTGATTTTTCTCATTTGATCTGCCACTAAATTTTTAGTTCCAAGTCCTTCAATAACTGATGCCATGTAAATATCACCTTGCTTCCAAACATATGCTGATTCACCTCTTGTTTCCGAAACTTCTTCAAAATCATTTTTGAGATTTTTTGCAGTGGAAGCAGCAGCTGCTAGAGCTAATTTTTTAATAGGGTCTTTTGTAGAATAATCATCTCCAACTTGGGAATATGTAATTTTATCCTTTTTCATCTTCCTAATATAACACAATTATTACAGTTTTTCTGGGTTAATACGGATGATTTTGTCATCATCCGGTGATGGGGAACCGCGGCCATCTTTATTTGAAGTTGTAATGTAGAGCAAATTATCAGGACCTAAAACTACATCCCTTATTCTTCCAAGTTGTTTTTTAAAATGCTCTTTTAGCTCTAAAGTTGCAATGTTTAATTGGTATAGTGCCTGTCCTCTAAGTCCTGCAAAATAAAGAGAACCATTATAATATGCTATACCGGCAGGAGCCCATGTGTCGGATCCACTTTGGATTTTTGGTTCCTGCATACCTTGTTGTTTTTGTTCCCCACGGATAGTAGGCCAACCGTAATTTTTACCAGCTTCAATTAAGTTGACTTCATCCGTTGCACTTTGCCCGTGCTCCGTTTCCCAAAGATTCCCATTGTTATCCCAGGTAATTCCCTGTGGATTTCTGTGACCGTATGAATATACTTCAACCTGATCACCTTTAAACCGTAGGATTTTTCCTGCCAAAGAATTTTTATTCTGTGCTAAAGATGGATTTAATGCATCCCCTGTAGTTATATAAAGATGTCCATCCGGCTCGCCTTGCGAAGCAGGTCCGAATTTAATTCTTCCTCCATCATGAAAAACTGCACCCGGAATTTTATCGACAATGATCTGCTCATCTTTCAAAATATTGTCTTCAAAGATAAATCTGGATACTCTATTTAAGGAATTATTGTTACCTGCGGAATATGTGTAATAGAGATACACAAAGTGGTTTGTATTAAATTCCGGATGGATTGCTATGCCGTGTAATCCACTTTCTCCTATTTGTTTTACAGAAATGTTTGCAACAGACTTTTCCTGAAGTTTACCATCCTTAATAAGTCTTACTCTTCCGGCTCTTTCTGTTACCAAAATATTTTGATCGGGTAAAAATGCCAGAGCCCATGGAACTTCTAAACCGCTAGCAATAGTTGTAAGAGGTTGATTATTTACAATATTTATCTTGTCTCTCGAACCATAAATTTGGAGCCCATAGGATATTAGAATTAAGATAACTATTACAGTAAGTACCTGGTATATTCTTAACATTTTTCTTACTCGAGTATACTATAATAGGTCTAAATTATATATGAAAGCTAAAGCTAAAATAATTGAAAAACAAGAAATTGCTCAAGGAACCTTGATGGTGACATTTGATCTTTTGGGAGAGCAGCTCCAGTTTAGCGCAGGCCAGTATTTTTTTATTACACTTCCAAAATTACTTTATCCTGATGAGAAAGGTCCCAGGAGACATTTTTCTATAGTGAATTCTCCAAATGAGAAAGGAATTTTATCTATGGCAACAAGGATTACCGGAAGCGGTTTTAAAAAAACTTTATCTGAATTACCTGTCGGGACGGAAGTGGAAGTAGGTCCTATAGCAGGGGTTTTTGTTTTACCTCAAAATTTTAATCAACCTTTAGTATTGATTGCAGGAGGTATCGGGATAACCCCATATATTAGCATGTTAAGATTTATTGCAGAGGAGAAACTGCCTGTGAACATAACCTTAATTTATTCAAACAGGAATCAGGGCTCGACCCCCTTCTTAAAAGAAATACAACATCTTACAAAGCAAATACCCCAATTTAAGCTAGTTCTTACAATGACTGAAGATAATGAATGGGTGGGAGAAAAAAAGAAAGTTGATGGGCAGTTTATAAAAGAATACACAAAGGATTTACAAGCTCCATACTATATGGTGGTTGGGCCGCCTCTTATGACGGATGCGGTTGTTGAAGAGCTAAAAAGAATAGGAATAGAAGATCAAAATTTAAAAATTGAGAAATTTACAGGATACCGATGAAGAAAGGAATGATTTTAATAACTTTTTTTGTTTTGGTAACCTTTGCATTTTTTGTATTTAATTTTTTTAATCAAAATGACCAGCTGATTAAACCTCAACTAATTAGTGATGCTGGTATATTGCCATCTGCATCATTTGAGAAAGTTATTACCAATGCTTTAGATGGGACAAAGGGTGCATATGCAGTAGTTATTAAAAATATGTCTAATGGGAAAAATTATGTATTAAATCAGGATAAGGTATTTGAGCCGGGAAGCTTATATAAGCTATGGCTGATGGGTACTGTTTTTGAGGCAATCCAAAAAGGTGAAATAAAAGAGGATGAAATTTTGAGCCAAAAAATAGAAATTTTAAATAAAAAATTTGAAATTGATGAAGAAGAGACAGAACTTACCGAGGGGGAAGTTACAATGACCATATCTTCCGCTCTAAATCAGATGATTACAATATCTCACAACTATGCAGCACTGCTTTTAACTGAAAAAGTTGGAAACTCTAAAATGAAAAAGTTTATGCAAGAAAATGGTTTTAATGATTCGGATTTAGGTAAGCCGCCCGAAACAGTTGCCAAAGACATTGCTTTATTTTTTGAAAAACTATACATTGGTGAAATAGTAAGTCCGGATTCCTCAAGAAGGATGATAGACCTTTTAAAAAAACAACAGCTTAATGACGGCCTGCCGAAGTACCTCCCAAAAGACATAGAAGTTGCACATAAAACCGGAGAGATTGGCTATTTTAAACATGATGCGGGGATAGTATTTACACCCAAGGGAGATTATATAATTGTAGTTTTGTCAGAAAGTGAATCTCCCTTGGGTGCACAAGAGAGAATTGCTGAGGTTTCAAGAGTAGTTTATGAATATTTTAATAGGCAAAAATAAATTATTCGGTTTTACCCTGAAGCAGAGCATCTATTATATCATGAGGTAAAGCTGCAGCATTAAGAAGTGCTTTCCTAACCAAAGATCCTGTTTCAGATCCGATATCATCCGCAGCTCTAATAATTCCCAATACCGCACCTTTAGCAAGCTCTCCAGAGTCTTCCCCAATATCACCTGCTGCTTGGATGGAACCCCTAACTGAGGATATGGCAACCTCACCAATGTTCGCACCGACTCTTTGAGCAGTCTTTATAGCAACAGATGCTGCCTCACCTGCTGCCTCTGTTGCACCAACCCCAACTTCCTTTGCACCATCAACAGCCCCTCTTACAAGGCCAGTGGCACCATCACTTAGAGCTGACCCTGTTGAGGAGAGTGTTTCAATGCCAGATCCTACAACCTCATCTACTGCTTGCATACCAGAGACAGCAACGGTTCCAGCTCCTTGCACTGCTTTTACTACATTTTCTTTAGCTACATTTTGAGCAGAAGAGACAATATCACCAACACCGGAAACAACAGAGCTTAAAGCATTTTTAACATCATCAGTAATTTGTGACATACAATTTAATTTAGCAAAAGTATTTTACTTTGTCAATACACCTTAAAAATCTAGCTAAAATTACTTTTTTAAATACCCAAAGTAGAAGAAGAGTAGAAATAAAAGTTTGCACCTGCTCCAACAAAAGTAGCTCCAGATAAAAACTTAAAAATTTCTTTCCAATTAATTTTCATAAATAAAGTATAGCACTGCTATATAATATTTCACGAAAGTCCTAAAATTTGCGGTTCGACGGAGTTTACACTGAGCGGTTCGACTGAGCAGTTCGGCCCTGAGCTCACTGCCGAAGGGCTCACCGTCGAAGTC
>JBBTSA010000012.1:0-4950 GCA_038064895.1 Patescibacteria group bacterium | reverse complement strand
TTGCCCAACAACTTAAATGTGAATTAACTATTGCTTAAGTGCGAAACTCGTGTTAAATTGTAGATAACTTTATGTTAAACTTGTAACAATTATGAGAGAAATTGATGATCCAAAATTTGTAGCTGATTTAACTTGGGGAATCCCAGTCCAAGGTTTAGAACTAAGAATGAAACCTGATCATGCCTCAGAAGTTGGTTTTCTAGGTGAGGACGAAAGTTTATTAGAAGTAGTACATTCGGATTGGGTTACAGTAGTAGATTTAGGTACAACACACGGCCGCATTGGTGAGTCACTTATGGATTTATTAAAAGGTGGGGGATCCCTAGCACCAGGATTTGAGTACAGATCAAAGTGGGAGATAGAAGATATACGTACAGAGGTATTAGGAGAACAAGGGTGTCCATGGAAATGTACTGATAGGGGTCTAACAGAAGGCGTTATAGCTAGAACTGAAACATTTCAGGAAAGTAGAGAAGAGATAACTTCTGCGGTAAGCGATTTCTTTTATAATAGGACTCCTGATTCTGCAAATTTATTTGTGGTAGTTACTGGACTTCTGCCACATCTTATTAGGCAGCATTTCTTTTTTGAAGGCAGACAATCTCCTTACAGAGCTGAACCATCCTTGTTAATACAAGCATTTGGATTGAAAAGATAATTTAAGCTAATTTTTTTGTATAATATTCCTACCTGCTTAGTAGGCAGATGAATCCGAAACTATTTTTAACATTATTCTCCTTTAGGAAAGAACTAAAATGTGGCAACTTTTTCGTTAATTTCTGAACCTGGTGAAGAAATCAAGCTTCGCTTATAATCGCTTGCGATTACATCGCTTCGCTTCTTGTATCGCGATGCGATATAATATGTAAAGCCTAGCTTAATAAGCTTGTTGTAGGCACGAATGAGGCTATCAAACATGGTGTTCCAGAAAGTGGGGCCTAGGTGCGCATTTATCCTATAAATTGCATTCACTTAATCTTTTTTTGTCTATAACTAGACAAATAATTTTCTTCTGTGACAATTTTTCTTCCTGACTCAATTTCTAGCTTTTTTCTGGCATCACCCGCAATTTTTCCACCACGTTTAGAAACATGCCTATTCTTTTCAAAACCCTGGGGATGTTCCGTTTTTGTTATCTCTGTTGTAGCAGCTTCACCAAGTTGAGAAAATAATAATTCTAAATCATTCATATGATCCCTAAGGTTCTCACGTTTAAGACCTTTAAGTTTCTTATATTCTCCTGGGGTAACACCAAAAGTAGCTTTTGAAATTTCAGCAGTAAGAATTTCATATTCTTTTGGCATCTCTACTCCATGTTTTTGCCATTGGTCTGTGAGTTCTTCACGGATGGCAATACCTCTCATCCGCCTTTCAATCCATTCATCAGGATATCCCTTAGCTTTATATAAAGCTCTCGCCCTTTTTTGAGCCAATTCTGGATCCTCAATTTCCTGAATTCGCTCATAACCTACTTTTGCCAACCAGCGTTTAAATGGCTCTGCTTTTGGAGAAGGAATTGACTGGATAATTCGGAATATGGATTCTGTGTTGGCACAGTCTGTCTCTCTTAGTTTTTCATCGACCGCCTTTAATTTCAACTGTCGACAAACTGTCGATAGTTCGATACCATCTTCACTTTTGACTCGAATCTTCATTTTGAACCAATAATCATTAGGATTCACACTATCAGTTAAAGCTTCAATAACATCTACAACCGAAAACCACCATTCATTCTTATAAATAGTCTTTCTAATCTCTTTTTTTCTGAAAATAGCTATTTTGGTAATTTCGTCTGTCATATTTTTACTTTAATCCATAAATTACCCGAAAGTCAATAGTAAAGTTTAGCCCGATTAGTTTATTGTAGGTTTTGAGTAAGCTGTCAAACAGGGTGTTCGGAACTAGGACTTCTGGGCGCGCAAAAGTTCATAGGACTACCTTGGCCTTTTGGATCTTTGGAAAATAATACCGGCAATTCCTCCTATAAACAGACCGGCTCCTGTTGCAAATAGAATTTCTTTTTTACTTCTTGAGTGTTTTACCCTAATAACTTCATTGGGTTTAATAACTTCAGGTTCATGTTGGGTAACCTCTTTTGTAAATCTGACTATCCCAAGTGTTTTTAAAACCCTATGTGCTTCTTCTTTAAATCTTTCCACAGCTGCAGTCTTCCTTTTTATTATGGCAAGAGGAACAAATATAATATATTCCACTCCAAGTATCAATAACTTTAATAAAAGCACTCTTAGTTTGATTAGTAGCTAATTTAGCTGTCTCTAATCCCTTTTCCATCAAAGAAAAAAAAACAGAGCAGGTAGGTGTACCTGCACATCCCCCGTCTGGACCTCCCACAGTTTCAGTATCTTCACAATCAGCTATAATTTTATCTCCATTTGCAGAATTTACTTCTGCAATGTAGCCATCCTCAAGCCAAAGCTGATGAGGCTCATCTATAGCAATATTTTTCAGCAAAACCGGATCTCCTCCAAAAGGAGGATTCCCATAAACTTCCCCATCCACTTGAATACATTCAACAAGAATCAGTCCCTTCCCAAAATATCTTTCATTAAATGCCTTCCAGCCCGTATTGGACGGGTTGTTTAGTATATTCTCAACGTCTCTAGCAGCTTCATCTGCAAAACTCCATGCTACATCAAGTAGGTCAAAGTACTTATTCATATCATCTGTTCTTTCTGCATCTGTATTTCCATACCTTTTTTCTAAAATAGTTTTGGAAGCCCATATAAATCTTTTAATTTCAAACGCTGGATCAAGACTATTTGGTCTATCCACAGCAAAGGTTTCTATTCTTCCTTTCTTAAGCCCATCCCAACCTTTAACTTCTGAATCTTGAGCAGAAGTGGCAAGCATCATAATGTCTATGACATCTTCTCTTTTTACTCCCACAGGATAAGGTAAGCTGATTCCAGCAATTTTTCTGACTATTCCTTGATCAGTCTGATGCGTTCGAATAAATAATTCTTGACCAAATGAGCCAACACGCATTTTTGATTCTATTTCCACTGTATGTTCAGGCATTCGGGCAATTTCAGATAGGGAAATTTGGGGATTAGATATTTCTATGTTCATATTTTCCTTGCCATGAAGTACATAAGACTTCATGGCCATGAACTGAATATTTTTCTAGTTCATGGCTCGAGGATAAAAGATATTTAGGCGGCCCGACTTCTTTTTATCACGGTTGCGGCACAGTCAAGGATTTACACCCTGTTCGCTAAATACCTATTTCATAATATGTAGAGCAGACCTAAATGTCAATATACTATATATTGTATGTTATTCAACCACTTCTTCACCTTCAAAAACAACTTCAGATGAAGAATCTGCTTCCACTTGAGGAGCAACAAATGAAAAATCAGATAAAATTTTACTGTAAACTTTCATCCAGAAAGCCTCTTCAATAAGTGGCATCTCTATGGTAAAAAATATCCCCTGATCCAAAGCTCCTAAAAGAAGTCTGTCTGATGTTTCAATTTCAGTTGCCTTCAGTGTCCCTAAATTTACTTGCCTTACTTCCCCCTTGTTTAAATTAACCCACTCATCCAGGGTTTTAAACTTGCTGTCTGAAACTTTGAAAGACAAACTGCCATTTACCTCCTTTGAAAAAAGCTGCAAATCTGCATAAGTATTTTCATCTGTTTCACCTTTAGTAATAGACAGGTTGTCAGGATAGCTGAAAGCAAAACCGGATGGATCTGAATATTCAATAAAAGTTTCTGATGGTTGAACTTCTTTAGTAAATGTATTTAGTGAGGGTTTTTGTAATGAACTCTTTTGTGAACCTCTAAGAACAAAAATGACTCCTGTTATCAATATTAAAATAACAGCCAGTAAAATTAATTTTTTATACACTTAATCAGTATAACATGGTATGCTAATAAATATATGAAAATATTAAGCTTAGTGTTGGCAGTTCTCTTCTCTTTATTTGTTTTGTCTGAAACTGTAGAGGCAAAAGTTTTACCTCAAGCCAAAAAGAGTGGGAAAACAACTACTGTAAAAACTGCCGGAAAAACTATTGGGGTATCGCCAAAACTTAGAGCCGACAGAAAAGCATTAAATGTTTATTTTTCGAATCTGCAAAATGCCCAATCAGTCTCTTATTTCCTGACATACAGCCAGGGAGGACAGCAGGAGGGAGCCGGGGGATCTCTTAATTTAGCTGGGGGATCCAGCCAAAGTGCAGAACTTTTGTTTGGAACATGTTCTAAAAATGTCTGCAGATATCATACAAATATAAAGGATGGAAAACTTGAGGTCACCTATACCTCTAAATCGGGCAAAAAATATCTAAAAAGATACAAAATTAAAGTTTAAACCTTTTAAATTCATTTGTATGCACCTTGTCTGTGAAGAATATGACTAACCTCCACTAAACTTTCAGCGGAATTAATTCTATAGATTATTCTATAAGGCCAGGCACGTAATGATCTAGAACCTCCTAATTCTCCAGCTAATTTTTTACCAATTCTGGGATTTCCGACAAGATTAACTAATTTCTTTCTTATTTTGGATTGCTCAACCTTTGGAAGATGGCTGAAGTTTTTTTGTGCAAGTTTAGAAAGGACTACCTGCATTATTTTAGATCAGAGAGTTTCACAAACTGCCCTTTTCTAATTTGCTTTTGGCCTTCCTTAATCTCCTCAAGAGCACCAGGAATAGAAAGAATCTCTGCAGTCTCTTCCAAGGATTCAAGCTCTTCAGCGCTAATTAAAGTAGCTTTTGGTTGTCCATTAACTGTGATTATTACCCTATCCATATTTTTATCAACCTTATCCACAAGATCAGGAAGGTTTGCACGAGCAGAAGATATAGAAATTAAATTAGACATAAATATATTGTACATACCCTTGTACAACTTGTCAACGGGCAGACTGTGCGACTATATGATATCGCTCGAACATATTTTACCAAAAATTACTAACGCTT
>JBBTSA010000011.1:0-22430 GCA_038064895.1 Patescibacteria group bacterium | reverse complement strand
TCCACTCGGAGAAGCTTCCTTAGTTAAGCTGGACAGAGTAGGTATTTGGTATCCATTGCATGCAGCGTTAGGTACAAATTGGACTTTAGAAGAAACACAACTTAATATGAGTGGAGGTTCTGTAGATATGCAACAAGAATTTGTAAGACGACACTGGATAGCTAATGAGCGTCCACGATTGGGTACTGCAGAGAGTTTGGCATCGGCCGTTGAAGCAATAGCTGATTATAAGGCAACTTTAAGAATAGTTAGATCATTAAGACCTGTTCCAAAAGATAAAGGAGGACAAAATGGCTAAGATTGTAAGGACCATGCTCGCTCGCAGTATGAGAAATTTTACTGCTCGCTTCGCAGAACCTGTCAATTTTCGACAGGTAATTATAGAAAGGAGTAAATAAGGTATGTCGAAAATTGTTGGAATTGATTTAGGAACTACTAATAGCTGTGTAGCTGTGATGGAGGGTGGAAAGCCTAAGGTTATACACTCCGCTGAAGGGGAAAATATTATTCCTTCTGTTGTTAACCCTACAAAAAATATTGTGGGAAGGGTGGCTAAAAGACAATCTGTTGTTAATCCTAAAGAAACTATATTTTCCATTAAAAGATTAATGGGAAGAAAGTTTAAAGACTCCGAGGTTCAAAGAGATATTAAATGGCTTCCATATACTATAAAATCCGGTAAAAATGACATGGCTGTTGTTGAAGTTGAAGGCCATGATTATACCCCACAGGAAATTTCTGCCCAAATCCTTCAAAAAATAAAAGCTGATGCAGAAAGCTATTTAGGAGAAAAGGTAACAGATGCTGTTATTACAGTTCCTGCTTATTTTGATGATGCACAAAGACAGGCTACTAAACAAGCAGGTGAAATTGCCGGTTTAAATGTTCAAAGAATTATAAATGAACCAACTGCTGCGGCATTAGCATATGGCTTGGATAAATCTCACGCTCACACAATTGCTGTTTATGACCTGGGTGGTGGAACTTTTGATATTTCAGTTCTTGAGCTTGGAGATGGAGTTATTGAAGTTAAATCTACTAATGGTGACACTCACCTCGGTGGAGATGATTTTGATCAGTTAATCTTAGATTGGCTGGCAGATGAATTTAAGAAAGAACAAGGAGTTGATCTTAAAAGCGATAAACAAGCTCTGCAAAGACTTCGAGATGCTGCGGAAAAAGCCAAGATTGAATTATCTTCCAGTATGGAAGCTGCAATTTCTATTCCTTTTGTTACAGCTGACTCATCTGGTCCAAAGCATCTGGAAACAAAGTTGTCTCGAGCCAAGCTTGAGGCTATGGTTAAGCCTTTAATAGATAAGACTTTTGAGGCTGTAAAAGCTGCTTTGAAAGATTCTAAACATGATCCAAAAGATATTGATGAGGTGGTTTTAGTAGGTGGTATGACCAGAATGCCTTCAGTGCAGAAAGCTGTAACTGATTTTTTTGGCAAAGAACCACACAAAGGTATAAATCCGGATGAAGTTGTAGCAGTTGGAGCTGCAATTCAAGGTGGAGTTTTAGGCGGGGAAGTTAAAGATGTTTTGCTTTTGGATGTAACTCCCTTAACTTTAGGTATAGAGACATTGGGTGGAGTCAGAACTCCTTTAATAAACAGAAATACTACAATTCCAACCAGCAAATCTGAAACCTTCTCAACAGCTGCAGATAATCAGCCTGCTGTAGAGATTAATGTTTTGCAGGGAGAAAGGGAGATGGCCTCTGATAATAAAACCCTGGGTAAGTTTGTGCTTGATGGAATTCCACCAGCTCCAAGAGGAGTGCCACAAGTAGAGGTTACTTTTGATATTGATGCTAATGGTATTTTAAATGTGTCTGCCAAAGATAAAGCTACTTCTAAAGAGCAAAAAATAACTATTACTGGTTCCACAGGTTTAGATAAAGAAGAAGTTGAAAAGATGACTAAAGAGGCAGAGGCTCATGCAGAAGAGGATAAAAAGAAAAAGGAGGGAATTGAAACTAGAAATATTGCGGATACTTTAGTTTACTCAGCAGAAAAAGCCTTAAAAGATGGGGGAGAAAAAGTTCCTGCAGATGTTAGAACTGATGTGGAGCAAAAATTATCTGAGCTAAAAGGCGTTATTCAAACAGCCAGTGCTGAGGATCTAAAACCAAAAATAGATGCGCTGTCAGAAAGCTTACAAAAAATAGGCTCAGCAATGTATGGTTCTCAAGGCGGGCAGCCTGGAACAGACCAAGCTAACACCTCGGATGGTGGCACTGACAAAGGAAGTGACTCCTCCGAGGTGAGTGAAGAGCCAAAAGATTCTCCAAAAACAGAGGAAGCGGTAGAAGGAGAAGTAGTAGAAGAAAAAAAGCCAGAGTAAATTCTATTTAACTCTTTCGTATTCAACGCCATCCCATGTAAGTATTTCTTTATCTTCGTTGTAATTTGCTGTTAAGGTACGGTTATAAAGTTGAACCTCCAAAATATTATTCTGGCATGTATAAGAACCACTTTCAGAAATATCAGTGTGAGTCCATTCAAAAGTTGGCTTGTCATAGTCGGATAAAGTGTTACCTGTTTTAAGATGTATATTCCAATATGCTAATGCTGTACGACCATTAGGTCCCATGCCGCCGTCATATTGTTTTGTTGAACGAAAAGATGAATTACTGACGAGTACACAACTGTCTGTATTACTTTTAGTTGTAAGAGTGGTTGATGATGAAGTTGGGCTTGGTTGGGGAGTTGAAGTTACTACCGGATTTTGTACTGGTTTTGTTCGATTACTGTCGGAGACAGGAGGGTTCCCCTCATTCGAATAATTAAACCAAACCGCTCCACCAATAGCAGTTATTATTAGAATCCCAACCAAAATTAATATTGGAGCAAATCCTTTTTGTTTAGAATACTGAGTGAAATCGAAGTACATGATTTAAGTATACTCCTTTAAGTGGTAAAATATATCTAGGATTTAAATGGCTAAACAGCTTCGGGATAAATTAAAACATATCAGGGAAGCTGTGAAAGCTGGAAAGTATAGATATACTATTCATGGAGCCAAACAGAGAATTTCCAGAAGGCTTAAAAGAAAGACATAAATTAAATACTTTTACAAAAAATTTGTTAAAATTACAAGTAAATTATGTTAGTATTATGAGATAGAAACGTAGGTTTGCATATGGGTTGGATAGAGAGAGTCATTGGAACATTTGAACAACAGAAGGAACAAAGGGAAAGAAAAGAAAAAGAACTAGAAAAACTCAGCGAAGAACTTCGAAGAAGAGCAGCAAAAGATATCGCTGGACTAATCAGAACGGTTACAGGTGAGAGAATAAAAGCAGAGCGTTTGGTAGAGCTACCAATCGATAGAAAAGCGCATCCTTATTTTGAGGGAACTTTATATGGAGTCGTTGGCCTCAATGGTATAGAATTTGGCGTTCACGATTATTCTATTGCGGAGAGAGGAGGAGGTCCTACCTACTATCATTTCCACCAAGACCTTGTGGTACTTCAAAGAGATCGAGAAAGTGGTCTGTGGACATTTCAAGTTACTAATACTGAGATTGAGTTGGGGAGGATACTGAAGCAGCGGATGAGGACTGGAGAACGTAGGAGGAAGCGTTGGTAGAAAAACAAACTTACGAGGTGATAGCCTCGCGGTCTCTCTAGCGGGCGTGTCTTGAGGATTTATCCCCTTTCCGATATGGGAGCGGTTTTCTATTGACGCCTCGGTTCATCTGCGTTTATTTGGGACAAACCTCTGCTATAGCGTACCTTTGTACCATATTGCAATTGTCTAACAAGAGCATTGGATTTGCCTGTGGTAATCTATTAAAGAAAGTAGTAAAATATATCTAATCTGTAATGGCTAAACAGCTTCGGGATAAATTAAAACATATCCAAAATATTTTCTTTTAATATCCGACAGTCTGGATTAGACTATGGATATGAATCAATTAACGAAAATTACACTGGCATGGGAACTTCATGAAGAAGGCATCCCAAAAGTCCATATAGCCAGCAGGTTAAATGTGCACAGAGAAACAATCCACCTATGGATCAAAGCTATTGATGAACTTGGGATTTTAGAGTTCATGGACAGCTATATCAATGCCAAAAAGGGTGAAAGGACCAAGAGGAAAGTTGATGGACTTTTAAAGGTTAGAGTCTGGAAATTAAGGGAGGAAAACAGAGATTGTTGTGGTCAAAAGATTCAAGAGTATTTAAAAAGGGATTATGGAGTCAGTTTAGGCATCAAAGCTATATACAAAATATTAGGAGAAAAATATCAGTTAAGGAGTAAATGGAAGAAGAACCAACTCAGAGGACCAATTCCTCATGCTCAAAGCCCTAGAGAGGTAATCCAGATGGATACAGTAGACTTTGGTCAACTCTTGCCTTTACAGGAGTAGATATATTTACCAAAGAAGCATCTGTTAAGCTATATCCATCCTTAACAGCCAAAGATGGATTAGACTTTCTGACATTCTCTTTCACTTCCAGATTTAATCATACAAAATTGCTTCAAGCAGATGGTGGACCTGAATTTAAAGCTGAATTTAAACAACATGTGCTTGAGTATGCAGATAGATTTAGAGTATCAGCTCCATACAAGAAGAATGAACAATCTTTCATTGAATCCTTTAACAGATCCTTAAGGAAAGAATGTCTGGGATGGAGTAAATATACCAAAAGAGACTTACCTGAGCTGGAGAAGGAATTATCTGATTATTTGGTGTATTATCATACTAGACGAGCACATCTTGGATTAGGGTTAAAAACACCTAACCAGTTTTTAGAAGAAGTGTCGGATTATTAAGGAAACATACCGATATCAGGGAAGCTGTGAAAGATGGAAAGTATAGATATACTATTCATGGAGCCAAACAGAGAATTTCCAGAAGGCTTAAAAGAAAAGAGATAGAAGAGGCAATACAAAGTGGTGAGATAATTGAAGATTATCCTGATCATCATTATGGTCCGGCTTGTTTACTTCTTGGTAAAATAGAAAAAGATAAGTCTTTGCACATACTTTGCTCATTACAAGAAGTGGTTGATATTATTACTGTTTATGAGCCAGATTTGATAGAATGGGAGAAAGATTTAAAAACTAGGAGGAAAAAATGAATAAATGCTCTGTTTGTAAAGGAAATTTAATACAAAAAAAGATTACTTATACCTAGGAACTTGAGGGTAAAGTTTATGTAGTTAGTGATGTACCAGCTCTAGTATGTTCTCAATGTGGAGAAACATATCTTTCCCCGGATACTGTAGATAGAGTTCAAGAAGTTATTGAAAAAGGAGAACAGAAAAAATTAAAACCAACCTCTCAAGTTCCAGTTTTTCACTTTGCATAAGTGATAGCAGCCTGAATCTGATTAGCTGCCAGGTGAGGATAATCTTTTAATATCTCTTTTACACTCATTCCAGAAGCTATTCTATCTAAAATTAGTTCCACAGAGATTCTTGTTCCAGCAATAACTGGCTTACCACCTAAGATTTCCGGATTAGAGACAATTTGCAACTGTTTCATACAAGAATTATACCACAATCCAAACTAGCACTTTTGGTTGTAGACTGCTATACTATACAATTAACTTATGGCAAAAAGAGATTATTATGAAATATTAGGAGTTAAAAAAGGAGCTACTGAGGCAGAGATAAAGTCTGCTTATAGGCAGATGGCAAGAAAACATCATCCTGATATAGACAAATCCCCTGGAGCTGCTGAAAAGTTTAAGGAAATTGGGGAGGCCTACCAGGTTTTATCTGATCCCCAAAAGAAATCTGCTTATGACCAATTTGGTCATTCAGCCTTTGAGCATGGAGGAGCTGGAGCAGGAGGACCATTTGGAGGAGCAAATCCATTTGGTGGTGGAGGTGGATTTAGAACTTACAGTTGGTCTTCAGGAGGTGGGAATCCAAATGTTCAGTTTGATTTTGGAGGATTTGAAGATCCGTTTGAGCTTTTTGAACAGATTTTTGGTGGTGCTTCCCCATTTGGATCTGCATTCAGAAGAAGGCCCTCTTATCAGATGAGTCTTACTTTTGATGAAGCAATTGGCGGAACAACAAAGGATGTAGAGGTTGAGACAAGAAATACTCAAGGTTCGGTTATTAGAAAAAGAATGAAAATTAAAGTTCCTGCTGGAGTTGATAATGGGACGAGAATTAGGTTTGGGGACATTGATATTGTGTTTAATGTTTCAAGAAGCCATGAGTTTTTAAGGGAAGGAGCAGATATATTTTCAGAAATTACAGTTAATATTCCACAACTTGTACTGGGGGATGTGTTTGAAGTAGAAACAGTACAAGGAAAAGTTAAAGTTAAGGTGCCGCCAGGCACCCAACCAGGATCATTGGTAAAGCTTAAAGGCAAAGGAGCCCCAAGATTAGGTGCTCATGGGCATGGAGATCATTATGTCAGGGTAAACTTAGATGTCCCCCAAAATCCATCTAAACAAGAAAAACAACTATATGAAGAGCTGTATAATCTAGCAGGCAAGAAAAAAGGCTGGTTTTAGCTGTACAGCTTGACTTCAATTTGGGAAAAAGGTAAAATATTTACGGTTAATATTCCAATTAACTGGAAAGGTGGGCTAGTCCCACCTTTTTTAAACTTATAAGGACCTGATGTCCTCGCAGTATGTATAATTTTACTGCTCGGTCATCAGAACCTTGCCTTTTTGAAAGGAACAAAAACGTGGCACAAGCTAGAACAGAATTTGCAGCAGCTTTAAATCAAATAGCCTCTGAAAAAGGGGTTGAGGTTGAAGTTGTTTTAGATGCAATCAAGGCTGCAGCTTTAGCTGCTTATAAAAAAGATTTGGTTTTAAGAAATGAACCTGTTCCCGAAGATTTTGAAGAGTATACTTCCGAGGTTAATCCTGTAACCGGAGAGATTTCCATACTCCATAAGGAAAAAAACGTTACCCCTCCCGGGTTTGCAAGAATTGCAGCATCAATTGCAAAACAGGTTATTTTACAAAGATTAAATGAGGCAGAAAGAAATGCCATTCTTTCCGAATATTCAACCAAAGTAGGTACAGTTATGTCAGGTGCAATTCAAAGGCAGGAGGGAAATACATTTTTTGTAGATTTAGGGAGGGCAGAGGGGGTTTTGCCACCTTCCGAACAGGTTCAGTCCGAAATCTACCAGCAAAATCAGCGGTTAAAGTTTTTTGTAAAAGAAATTAGAGAGGGTGGAAGAGGTTCTGAAGTTGTTGTTTCAAGATCAGATCCAGGTTTGGTTAAAGGTTTATTTGCTTTAGAGGTACCGGAGATTCAATCCGGCAACGTTGAAATTAAAGCTATTGCAAGAGAAGCTGGGTCAAGAAGTAAAGTTGCAGCTATCTCTACCCAAGAAGGTATTGATCCTGTTGGATCTTTGGTTGGGCAAAAAGGCGTAAGGGTGCAGGCTGTAATCAGTGAGTTGGGAGAAGAAAAAATAGATATTATAGCTTTCTCTGAAGATCCAGAAAGATTTATTGCAGCAGCACTTTCTCCTGCAAAAGAGGTTAAAGTAAGGTTAAATGAGGCTGACAAGGTAGCTACGGCTACAGTTCCGCAAAGCCAGCTATCTTTGGCAATTGGAAAAGGCGGGCAAAATGTAAGACTTGCGGCAAAATTAACTGGTTGGAAAATAGATATTGAGGGAGCGGAAGAGCCTGAAGTAGTTGAGGAAAAGAGTAACAAAGATCAAAGTGATGAGTCAAAAGAAATAAAAACAGAAGAAGCTGGAACTGGAGAAAAGAAGGAAGAGCCACAAAGTGGAACAGCACCATCCGATGATACAAAAACTGTGCCAGCGGAGACTTCTG
Organism: Patescibacteria group bacterium; assembly: GCA_038064895.1. GTDB lineage: Bacteria > Patescibacteriota > Microgenomatia > Daviesbacterales > UBA10151 > JBBTSA01. Next base: position 14,642 of record JBBTSA010000011.1, on the reverse strand, counting down.
AAGAAGATATGGAAAAAACTGACAAAAAACAGGGTTAGTATGTTTTACCATAGACTATTAACCATTAACTATGAACCAAGTACGACCACCTATAGTTACAATTCTTGGCCATGTTGATCATGGTAAGACTACACTTTTAGATTTTATCCGTAAAACTTCAGTTGCTGCAAAAGAACATGGTGGAATTACCCAACACATTGGTGCATATCAAATAGAGATCCCTCGAGGAGCTCGGGATGATTTTGCTATTAGCAAAATCACTTTTATTGATACCCCTGGTCATGCAGCTTTTGAAAAAATGAGGTCAAGGGGAGCAAAAGCAGCTGATATAGCTATCCTAGTGGTGGCAGTTGATGATGGAATTATGCCTCAAACAATTGAGGCTATAAATCACATTCAAGAAGCTAAAGTACCCCTGATTGTTGCTGTAAACAAAATTGATCTTCCTGGTATCAACATCAAAGTACAGATGGAGAAAATAAAAAAACAACTATCAGATAGAAAGATAAACTTGGAAGAATATGGTGGGGATGTGCCTTTGGTCCCACTTTCTGCAAAAACAGGAGAAGGTGTTGATAAACTTTTGGAGGTAATTCTGCTTGTAGCCGAACTTCATGAGCTAAAAGGCGACCCTCAAGCAGCTCCTGCAGGGGTTGTTATTGAGGCAGCTTTGGACAAATTCAAAGGTCCAGTTGCAACCTTACTTATAAGAAACGGAACTCTAAAAAAGGGAAACCAAATAGTTCTGGGTGGGGTAAAAGGAAAAATCAGGGGGATGTTTGATTTTAATGGTAAACCGGTTGAGGATGCCGGGCCATCTAATCCTATTGAAGTTTTGGGATTGGAATCTGTGCCTGTGGTAGGTGCAATACTTGGCCATGAGCCAGAAGAAGTGCAAAGTGAGAAGCAATTCACAAGTTTAGTGGATAGGCTTAAACAAAAAGAAACAAAAACTTTAAAAGTTATAATCAAGGCTGATAAACAGGGGTCAATAGAAGCAATTCACAACTCTCTGGAAAAATTTAACGAAGAGGCTAAGGTGGTGGATTTTATCTTTACGGGAACCGGGAATATTGGTGAGGAAAATGTGAAACTGGCTTCAACTGTCGGTGCAATAGTGATTGGCTTTAATGTAAAGGTGGCTCCAACTGCTCAAAGATTAGCAGAGACAGAACATGTTTTAATAAGAACCTACAATATTATATATGAGCTTTTGGATGATGTTGAGGAGGTTGTACAAACTCTACTTGAAGTTGGCCAGCTAGAAGAAGTAATAGGCAAAGCAGAGATTTTGGCGCAGTTTATACATGGTAAAACAGAAAAAATTGCAGGGTGCAGGATTTTAGAGGGTGAGATTGCCAAAGGTCACAGAATCAGAGTAGTTCGGGGAGAGGAAGTTTTAGGTGAGACTAAACTTAAATCTATGAGGAAGGTAAAAGAGGAAGTAAATAAAGTTGAAAAAGGTAATGAATGTGGAATGCTATTTGATCCACCTATTGATTTTTCAGTTGGAGATACGGTGGAATCCTTTAGAGTTATCTAACGGCAGACTTGATTTTTATGGGATATTAGTGTAGAATTGCCTTTAGCTTTATGGCTAAATACGATAATCAGATTACTGAACTTAAAAATTTACTGCCAAATACTAAAAATATTCTTATAGCTCTTCCAACTGATGCTAATATTGATAAATTAGCTGCTGGTTTAGCTCTATTTTTGGTATTAACTGCTTCAGGAAAAAAAGTTTCTATTGTAACCTCTGAATTAATAAAGGTTGGTCAAGCTTATCTTTTTGGAGTGAATCATATTCAAAATACTCTTTCTCAGACAGAAGGTGGTAACTTAACTTTAACTTTAGAGGGTGTAGCATCTTCTGATAATACAGTTCCTGCTTTGGAAAAATTAGATTGGTATGCCCAAAATGGCAATTTAAATTTAGTATTCCATGTATTACCTGGTCAAACGTTTCAACCAGCAAAAATAGTCCCACATTACCAAGGTTCAGGTTTTGATGTAATTTTTGTGATAGGTGCAGCTAATTTAAATACTTTAGGAAATATTTACTCACAAAATCAACAAGCTTTTTCAGGAACCCATATAGTCAATATCTCGCAAGATGGTACAAACACAGGTTTTGGTCAGACTAATATACTAGATACCCAAGCTTCATCTATTTCAGAAGTTGTGGTAAATCTATTTGGGGATTTAGGATTTAATTTGGATCAGGATAGCGCAAGTAATCTTTTGGCAGGGATTTTTGATGCAACAGTAAACCTAACTGATGCAAAAACTGCAGCAGAAACCTATATGGCTGTTGCAACCTGTTTGCGCGTTGGGGGGAGAAAACCTTCTATTGCAATGGGAGTTGGGCCCTCCGGCATAGCTGGACCACAGCCTGATTTAAGTGCACTTTTACCCAAAGAGCCTGTCTTACAATCAATAGGTGAATTTACCACACCACCTGTTGTATCAGTGGGAGATGATTATATATCTGCTGTTTCTGGACAACCCTCACCAGAAGAGCGTCCTTTAGAAGAAGGCGTAGTGACTGAAACTCCAGAACCAGACTGGCTCACCCCCAAAATCTTTAAAGGATCTTCTTTAGGTTAGAGCTTGCATATTTTTAAAGTTTCTGTTAAAATACCCACAACAATTTAAGGGAGACTTCTTGGCACCGAAGTTTTTCCAAGAAAGGATAAGATGCCACTTGATCCAAAAGTTAAACAGAAAATAATTAAGGAGTTTGCAACAAAGAGTGGGGATACAGGTTCTCCTGAAGTTCAAGTTGCCCTATTAACAGAACAAATTAAAAATTTAACGGCACATCTTAAGGAACATCCACACGATATTCATTCAAGAAGAGGTCTTCTGTCAATGGTTAACAAAAGAAGAAGACTTTTGCAATATTTGTTTAAAAAGGATAATGAAAGGTATACAATGGTAATTGATAAATTAGGATTAACTAAATAACCCCTACAAATATAGATGACTAAAAAAGTTATAACAAAAGAAATTGACCTAAATGGTCGTAAACTTAAATTAGAAACTGGTAAATTAGCTTTGCAAGCAGACGCATCGGTTGTGGTTTCATGGGGCGAAACAGTTGTTTTAGCCACTGTTGCCACACAGCCATTATTAGAGGATATTGGATATTTTCCACTATCTGTTGAGTATGTTGAGAAACATTATGCAGGAGGTAGAATTTCTTCTTCAAAGTTTATAAAAAGAGAAAGTAAGCCCACTGATGAGGCAGTTCTCACAGGAAGATTAGTTGATAGATCCATAAGACCACTATTCCCAAAAGAATTTAAAATGAATGAAGTTCAAGTAATCTTAACTGTCTTATCCTTTGATGCAAATTCTGATCCTGATATTGTAGGTTTAATTGGTGCTTCAGCAGCGCTGTCTATTTCATCAGTTCCATTTAAAGGTCCTATTGCTGGAGTAAGAATTGGAGCAAAAGATGGCAAATTGGTTCCTAACCCTACTTTAGAGGAGATGGAACACCTTGATATGGATCTTTTGGTTGCCTCAGGCAAAGAAAGAGTGGTTATGATAGAAACTTCTGGTAATCAGGTTGATGACAGCTTGGTTTTGATAGGTATTAAGGAAGCATACAAACAGGCTCAACAGATTATTTCTTTAATAGAAGAGTTTACTAAAGAAGCAGGAAAAGAAAAACAAGTTATATCTCACCTGGAAGAGGATATAGAAGAGGCACTTCTTAAGGAAGTTTCCAAAATTGTCAAAGAAAAAATTGAAGCTGCACTTTTTGATACGGAACATCCTTGGCATGAAGCAACGGCAGATTTCATTAAAAAAGATTTAAGCGTACAGTATGCAGAAACCCTTACCCCCCAGATTATCTCTGGAATATTTGATAAAGTTGCCAAGGAAATCTTACATGAAACAGTCTTAGAAAAAGGTAAAAGAGTAGATGGAAGAGCAATGGAGGAAATAAGACCTCTTTCAATGGAAGTAGGGCTTTTGCCTAGAACTCATGGTTCTGCTCTTTTTCAAAGAGGAGATACTCAAGTTCTATCTGTAACAACTTTAGGTGCTCCATCCTTAGAACAAACTTTAGATGGAATGGAAGGGGAAAGAAAGAGACGATTTATGCATCATTATAATATGAGTATTAATCCTTTCTCTGTGGGTGAGGTAAAAAGATTAGGACCTCCAAACAGGCGTGATGTTGGTCATGGTTCTTTAGTTGAAAAAGCTATTACACCTGTTATACCAAAAGAAACGGAGTTTCCTTATGCTATAAGAGTTGTTTCTGAGGTTTTAGCAGCTAATGCTTCTACTTCCCAGGCTTCTGTTTGTTCTGCTAGCTTGGCTTTACTTAATGCTGGCGTTCCTCTTGCCTCTCCTGTTGCAGGTATTGCCATGGGGCTTTTCTCTTCGGACAAAAAGACTCAAGTTGTAACAGATATGAGGGCTGTTGAGGATTTTTATGGGGAGATGGACTTTAAAGTTGCTGGAACAAAGAATGGAGTTTGCGCAATTCAAATGGATACAAAATTAGAAGGATTAACCTTTGAAATTATAGAAGAGGCACTAAAGCAGGGTAAAAAAGCAAGAATAGAAATTTTAGAACAAATGGAAAAAGTTGTTCCATCTGTAGGTCCTTTATCTCCACACGCACCAAGAGTTGAAATTCTACATATTAAACCGGAAGAAATAGGTCTTTTAATTGGGCCCGGAGGAAAGAATATTAACGGGATAATTGCAAAAACAGGTGCTTCTATTGATATTGAGGATGATGGGACTGTTATGGTTTCAGGAACAAATTCAGAAGGGGTTGATAAGGCAATTGAAGCAATCCAGGGAATGTTTAAAACTTTTAATGTTGGAGATGAAATGATTGGAAAAGTTGTCCGCCTTGCTCCATTTGGTGCATTTGTAGAAATTGCCCCTGGAAAGGATGGACTCGTACATATTTCTCAAATGGCACCTGGTCATGTAGAACAAGCAGGAGATGTTGTATCTGAAGGACAAGAGGTGAAGGTAAGGGTTACAGATGTTACTCCTGAGGGAAAAATTGGGCTTTCAATGCTTTTTGGGGTAGATATTAAGCCTGATTCAGAAAACAGACCATCTGGGGATGGAGGTTTTAGAGGTAGAAGTGAAGGTGGATTTAGACCGAGATCTTCTTTTGGAGATAGACGAAGGCCAGGTTTTGGTGATAGGCCCAGACGTCCATTTAGTGACAGACCTAGAAGTGGTGGATTTGGTGGAAGAGGTGGAGGAGGGAGATCATCTACTGGTGGATATGGCTCGACGCGCTTTCGCTCTGGAGAAACGGGTAGATCAAGAGGTTCAAGGCCCCCCTTTGATAGAAGGCGTCCTGGTGACCGTTGATTTATAATTTATGGATTCTGCCCAAACTTTAGAACAAATTAAAAAAAGAATTTTAGAAATACAGCTGCCTTCTGATGTACAAGAAAAACTCCTTAACCTTTTAAAATTTCCCCCCTCTGGAGGAGAGTTTGAAAGATTACTTACCTATATTGATTTGGTGATTTCCCTTCCATTTGGGAAATTTTCTACGGATATATTGGATATTAAAAGAACTAAAGAAATTTTGGATAAGAATCATTTCGGTTTATCTCAAGTTAAAGATAGGATTATAGAGTATCTGTCAGTTTTAATATTGCACAAACAGAAGGAACAGTCTCAACCGTTCCACGCACCGATACTTCTCTTTGTTGGTTTGGTTGGAATCGGTAAAACCTCTTTAGCTTACTCGATTGCCGAGAGTTTAGGTAGGTCTATTCAAAGGATTCCTTTTGGGGGATTAGGTGATCCAGCAGCTTTAAGAGGACAATCAAAAGTTAAACCAGAAGCAGAACCGGGACTTATTATTAAATCAATAAAAATATCAGGAGTTTCTAACCCCATCATACTTTTGGATGAAATAGATAGGATTGCGGAAACAACCCGAGTAGATCTCATGGGAGTTTTAGTTGAACTTTTGGATCCTGCTCAAAACCATGCATTTTTAGATTATTTCTTAGATTTTCCGTTTGATCTATCTCAAGTGCTTTTTATTGCAACCGCAAATAACACCAGTAATATTGCTACAGCTGTTTTGGATAGATTGGAACCAATTCAAATGCCCTCATATTCTGATGAAGAGAAAATCGAAATTGGTAAAAGTTATCTTTTACCAAAAGCAATTTTCGAAGCGGGTATCAAAGATGGTGTTTTAAATTTTGATGATGCAATCTGGCCCCAGATAATAAGACCTCTAGGATATGATGGTGGTATTAGATCCTTACAAAGAACAATACAACAGGCAGTAAGAAAAGTTGCAAGAAAAATTGTTGAAGGAGAGAGCGGGCCATTTAAGATTAAAGTTGAAAATCTAGGAGAATATTTAAATGCTTAAAATTATCCCCCTTGGAGGAGTTGGAGATGTTACAAAAAATATGTACATATATGAAATTGGCAATGATATTTTAATTGTTGATTGTGGGGTAGGTTTCCCTGATGAGGCAATGCCGGGAGTTGATTTGGTTATTCCGGATATTTCTTATCTTCGAGATAAAAAAGAAAAAATTAAAGGGATTATTATCACTCATGGACATGAAGATCATATAGGAGGACTCCCCTTTCTTTGGCCGGAACTTCAAGTTCCAATATATACCCAAAAATTAACTGCCGGTTTTATTCGGGCAAAGTTTTCAGAACATAATTTGCCTAAAAATAAAATCATTGAGGTAAAAATTGATGAAAACCTTAATTTAGGATCATTTCAGGTCTGCTTTTACCAAGTGTCTCATTCGGTTCCTGATTCTATGGGAATTGTTTTAAGAACTCCAATAGGCACAATAATTCATCAGGCAGATTTTAAAATTGACTGGACTCCCGTATCCGGGCAAGTAACTGATGTCGGGAAAGTGGGTAGGCTTGGTAGTGAAGGAGTATTACTTTTACTAATTGATTGTCTAAGAGTTGATAAGGCAGGGTTTAATAAATCCGAAAAATCTATTGAAGCCTCTTTTGAAAAAGCAGCACTAGAAACAAAAGGAAAACTTTTAATTACAATGACTTCTTCAAATGTTTCAAGGATGCAACAAGCAATTAATGTAGCTCAAAGGTTAGGAAGAAAAGTTGCGGTTGTAGGACGTTCATTTGAGAATAATTTTCAAGTAGCAAGGGACTTGGGTTATTTACATGTACCGGCTGGTATAGTGATTACTCCTGATGCAATTTCATCTTTTGCTCCAAATAAAGTACTTGTTTTGATAGCTGGTGCCCAAGGTCAATCAGACTCATCACTTGTTAGGGTTGCAAATGAAGAACATAGTCAAGTGAAACTTAAAGAAGGTGATAGTGTATTATTTTCGGCAGATCCTATTCCCTCTACTGAATCTGCTCAAAATGCATTGATTGATTCTTTAACAAGACTTGGAGCAGATGTATATTACTCTGCAGTAACATCAGATTTGCATGTTAGCGGGCACGCAGCACAAGAGGAGTTAAGACTTATGATTAACCTTATAAAGCCCAAATTTTTAATACCAATAGGTGGAACTTTTAGGCATATGAGATCATTCTCTGGGATGGTTCAAAATATGGGCTATTCTAAGGATAAAATTTTAGAGCCAGAAGATGGAGATATAATTGATGTTAAAAAAGATGATGTGAGATTTGCCGGTAAGACTCCCGTGCAGAATGTGTATGTTGATGGATTGGGTATAGGAGATGTTGGGCATGTTATTTTAAGAGATAGACAAAAAATGAGTGCAGAAGGAGTTGTTGTGGTTGTTGTATCGTTGGATCAACATACAGGTAAAATAACCGGTGAGCCGGATATTATCTCTAGAGGTTTTGTTTTTGAGGAGTTTGCAAAGGAAATTATGGATGAAGCTAAAGCTAAGGTTTTAGAGAGTTTAGAAAAACATACCCATAAAACTACGGATTGGAGATTTTTAAGGAAAATTATTGAAGATACTTTGGATAAATATTTCTATCAGATTACAGAAAGGAGACCACTGATACTACCGGTAGTAGTGGAAGTATAAAACCCATAGTGTGCTATAATTGTTATAACCATTATACTTATGGCTAGACGTAGATCGATTTATCGGGTACCAAGACTTAAATTAAGACAACGCACAATTGTTGCGGTTGGTTCCTTGGTTGCATTGATTTTGGCAGTTTTATCGACTGTAGCTTTAGTTACATCTTCGGAAGTATTATCTTTTTGGAGAAATTTCTTATTCTCCCTGTTTGGATGGACTTCCTTTTTTGCTCCAATTCTATTTTTAGCATCCGGCTTGGTTCTATCTAAACTTAAATGGCGCTTTGCCCAAACAAATGTTCTTTTAGGTTTAATACTTATTGTTTTATCTTTGGTAGGTTTAACTGCTGCCATAAGGCCGGATGATGCAGGTTTAATTGGACAAAATTTATGGATTCAACTAGAGCAATTTGTGACAGCAGTTGGAGCTGTTTTAATTCTGACACTTATTTTCCTAGTCGGACTAGTTGTATTTTTCAATACTTCCTTAGGTCAAATTTTTGGAATTTTTGTCTGGATATTCAAACTATTTAGGGATAAAATTTGGAAACCAATGTTTGTAAGACCACATGCTTTTGAAGCGAAACATATCCCTATTAAAGTTTCAGGAATGGATGAGCGCGTGAGTGCTAAAGGAATTCCATTAAAAGAAAAAGAAGTTGTTATATCTGATACTTTGGTACAAAATATTGCGGGACAGACAAAGATTTGGAAGTATCCGTCCCTATCTATTTTGTCAGATAAAGTTGGAGCAGCCGCCGAACGTGGAGATGTAAAAAAGAATGCAGATATTATCGAGAAAACATTGGATTCGTTTGGAATTCAAGCAGAAGTTGCAGAAGTGAATGGTGGCCCTGCAGTAACACAATATGCATTAAGGATTTCTGCCGGAACCAAGATTTCCAAAATTGCCAATCTGCAGCATGATTTGGCTTTAGCTTTAGCTACACCTACAGGTACTGTTAGGATTGAGGCTCCAATCCCCGGAAAATCTTTGGTTGGTATTGAGGTACCAAATCGCTCACTTGAAATTGTAGGTTTAAAAAATATTTTAGCATCTGAAGAGATGTCTAAATTTAAATCTAAACTGGCTGTTGCTTTGGGTCGTGATACTTCCTCAAAACCTGTGATAGTTGATTTAGATAGAATGCCACACGTATTAATTGCCGGTACAACCGGTTCTGGTAAGTCAGTTTTGATAAATGCTTTTATCGGCTCGTTACTTTTTAGAAACTCACCAGATGAGATGAAACTTATATTGATTGACCCAAAAAGAGTGGAACTGACAAACTATAATGGTATACCTCATCTTTTAACTCAAGTAATCACTGAACCTGAAAAAATTCTTTCAGCTCTAAAGTGGGCCATGGCAGAGATGGATAGACGTTATAAACTTTTTCAATCTGTTGGGGTAAGAAATATAACGGGTTATAATGACATGTCAGGATTTCAAGCCCTTCCGTATATTGTAATTATTGTTGATGAGCTTGCAGATCTTATGATGTTTGCGCCTGTTGAAATTGAAGATGCAATAACCCGTATTGCACAACTTGCAAGGGCAACAGGTATACATCTTGTCGTTGCAACACAAAGACCATCAGTGGATGTTATTACGGGACTAATTAAGGCAAATATTCCATGCCGTATTGCATTTAACGTCTCATCAATGATTGACTCAAGAGTAATTTTGGATGGGCCTGGAGCAGAAAAACTCTTAGGAAGAGGAGATATGTTGTTTTTACCTCCAGATGCTTCAAAGCCAATAAGAATTCAGGGGGTTTTGGTACAGGATTCTGAAATAAATAACTTAATAAAATACCTCAAAGATACAGGGATTGCTCCAGATTATACAGCCGAGGTAACAGAAATGCCTTTGGGTAGATGGGGTGGAAGGGGTGGAAATGGGGGAGAAAAAGATGAACTTTTTGAGGATGCCGTAAGAACTGTTTGTCAATACGATAGGGCATCAGCATCACTTCTTCAGCGTAGATTAAAAGTTGGTTATGCCAGAGCTGCAAGAATTTTGGATGAACTTGAAGCATTAGGAATTGTTGGGCCGGGTGAAGGATCCAAACCGCGGGATGTTCTAGTCAGAAATGCCGAAGAATACTTTGCTGCCCAACAAGGTAAACCTGCAGAATGAGTCCTCAAATAGTTAAACTACTTCAGGAAGGAAAAGTTGGAGTAATTCCTACAGACACTATTTATGGAATTGTTGGGTCTGCACTTGACGAAAAAGTAGTAGAGAAAATTTATCTTTTAAGGAAAAGAAACTCTGATAAACCATTTATAATTTTAATCTCCCAGCTCTCTGATCTGGAACAATGTGGAATCCAGTTGACCCAGGCCCAAAAAGATTTCCTAACCAAACATTGGCCTAACCCATTGTCAGTTGCTTTACCAGTGACATCTGAAAAATTTCGTTATTTACATAGAGGCAAAAAATCGCTGGCTTTTAGAATGCCAAAAAATGAAGAATTATTGGAACTATTAAAAGAAGTTGGGCCTCTGGTGGCCCCGTCCGTTAATATAGAAGGAGAAAAACCGGCTGAAACAATTGAGGAAGCCAAAAAATACTTTGGAGATATGGTGGATTTTTACATAGACGGAGGAAGGATTAAGTCAAAAGTATCCACTCTGGTTAATTTAAGCAAGGATGGCATACCCACTATTTTAAGAATTGGGGGTTTCAAGTTATAATGCATCATGCATGAAAACTGTTGGACAACATTTAAAAGAGGAAAGAGAAAGAAAATTTTATACTCTTGATGAGATAGAGAAGATAACAAAAATTCGCAAGGAACTTCTTGAAGCTTTGGAGGCAGGTCAATACGACAAGCTTCCTCCACCTACCTTTGTTCAGGGGTTTATAAAAAATTACGGAAAATTTTTAAATCTTAACACAGAGAAACTTTTGGCACTTTTTAGAAGAGAATTTTCCGATGCAAAATTCCCCCCAAGAATTTTGGAATCTTTTAGCAATCCTGTCAGTCAAAATAAATTTAGATTAACTCCTCCTAAATTATTAGGGACAGTAGTTTTAGGGATGATTATTGCCTTTTTCATATATCTTTGGTTTGAATATAAATTTTTGGTAGAGGCACCGTTTCTGGAAGTTACAGAACCGGTTAATCAGCAAACATTAAATACCCCTTCAGTACTAGTCTCCGGTAGGGCTGATCCCGACTCAAAAATTTCAATAAATAATCAGGAAATTCAAGGTGATCTGTCTGGGAAATTTTCTCAAGAAGTCAGCTTATCAGACGGTATAAATACCATAATAGTTACTGCTATTTCTAAATTAGGGAAGGTATCAAAGGTGGAAAGAACAGTATTTTTAAGATAGAATTAACACGATGGATTTCTTACAAGTTGCTTTAATATTTTTAATACTTTTAATTTCCATATTTTTGGCAATTGCAGGATTTCAAGTATTTTTTATTTTAAGAGATTTACATAAAAGCTTAAGGCGTTTAGACAAAATTTTAGAAACTTCGCAAGATATAGCAAAAGATATTGAAAAACCAGCAAAACTTATGTCAAATATTACAACGGGTATAGAAACCGGAGGAAGGGCTGCAGCAAATTTGGCAAAAATAGTAACTGGAGTTGTAAAGAGTGTACCAAAACTTCCAAAACCAAAATCAAAAAGATTCTACAAAAAGGTACTTTAAGCTATAATAGCTTCATGGATTCAAAAACAATCAGGGATAGATATATAAAGTTTTTTATTGATAAAAATCATAAACAAATACCTCCGTCAAAACTTGTTCCTGAAAATGATCCTTCAACTTTATTTACTTCGTCTGGAATGCAGCCACTTGTTCCATATCTTTTAGGTCAAGTTCATCCTGAAGGAAAAAGACTTGTTAATTCTCAACCTTGTTTTAGAGCAGAAGATATAGAAGAAGTTGGAGATAACCGCCACACAACTTTTTTTGAAATGTTAGGTAACTGGTCTTTAGGAGATTATTTTAAGAAAGAACAGCTAGCATGGTGTTGGGAGTTTTTAACTAAGGAAATTGGTTTGGATAAGGATAAATTACACGTAGCAGTTTTTGAGGGTAATGATGCTGTTCCTAAAGATAATGAGTCATACGAAATATGGAAAAGTCTAGGACTTAATGAAGAGCAGATCCATTTTTATGGAGTAGAGAAAAATTGGTGGTCACGTTCTGGTCCTCCAGATAAAATGCCAGAAGGAGAAATTGGTGGTCCAGATTCTGAAGTTTTTTATGAGTTTACAAATGTTGAACATGATAAAAAATTTGGTGATAAATGTCATCCAAATTGTGATTGCGGTAGATTTTTAGAAATCTGTAATTCTGTTTTTATAGAATTTCAAAAACAAAAAGATGGGTCTTTAAAAGAACTTTCTCAAAAAAATGTTGATTTTGGCGGAGGATTAGAAAGAATAACAGCAGCAGTTAATGATAATCCAGATATTTTTCGGATTGACTTAAATGAGAATCTAATAGGAATTATTGAAAAACATGCTGGTAGGGAATATTCCCAAGAACATAATAAACAATATATCCGTATTATTATTGACCATCTAAAGGCGGCAACCTTTCTAATAATTGATAATATTATTCCCTCTAATAAATTACATGGGTATGTTTTAAGAAGGTTATTAAGGAGATCTGCTTTAAAAACATATCAGCTCACCAGAAATTATACGTTTCTCCCCCTTTTAGTTGAGGTATGTAAAGAAGTATTACGGCTTTACGATGGACTATTTAGCATTAAAAATACTAATTCATCTCAGGACTTAGTTAGGAAAGTTGTTTGGGATGAAGTAGATAAATTTCTTAAGAATCTAGAAAAAGGGCTTAAAGAAATCGACAAACTAAAGGAAATTAATGGTAAGGTTGCTTTTGATCTTTACCAGACATTTGGGTTTCCATATGAGATGACAGAAGAACTTTTTAGACAGAAAGGAAATCAGCAAATTGATAGGGAACAATTTAAGAAAGAGTTTGAAAAACATAGAGAACTTTCAAGAACCGCATCCTCTGGAATGTTTAAAGGGGGATTGGCTGGGCATTCTGCAACAGAGATTAAGTACCACACTGCTACACATTTATTACATCAGGCACTTCGTGACGTACTGGGACCTACTGTTTTTCAGCAAGGGTCAAATATTACCACAGAAAGACTAAGGTTTGATTTTTCATTTGATAGAAAAATGACTGATGAGGAGGTTAAAAAAGTTGAGGCTTTAATTAACAAAAGAATTGAGGAGGATTTGACAGTGGACCATATGATTATTTCACTGGATGAAGCAAAAGAAATGAATGCTATTGGACTTTTTGACGGAAAGTATTCTGGCAAGGTTTCAATCTATGGTATAGGATCTGGATATAAACTGGATAAAGATGCCAAAGACAAAAGAGTGCGAGGAGGTTATTATTCCTTGGAATTTTGCGGCGGTCCTCATGTTGAACATACAGGAGAGATTGGAAAAATTAAAATTACTAAGGAAGAAGCAATTTCAGCTGGAATCCGTCGAATTAGAGCTGAAATTGTGTTAAGATAACTTTATCTCATGAGTTTTTTAGATAAAGTAACTAACCTTCTGTCTTTTGGTAAAAAAGAAGAAGAAAAAGAGTATTTTTTTGCCCTAAATATAGGGCAGCAAAATTTGACAGTAGCACTCTGGATGCTTGTCGGAAAACATTTGCAGATTTTGCAAACTACATCCTCTGAATACTCCTCATTAGATGAGATTACAACAACTACAGATAGATTATTGGATAGTGTTTTGGCATCTTATGAAGTTGAACCCCAAAAAATTCTTTTTGGGGTTCCTGATTTGTGGTTAGCAGAAGATGATCTAAAAGAAAATTATTTAAAACTGCTTCGTAGTTTATTTAAAGATTTGGAGCTTTCTCCTATGGCTTATGTTGCAACTTCGCATGCTTTGCTGCATTTTTTAGAAGATAAAGATGGTGTACCCACGACTGCTATCCTGGTAGGATTTGAAAAAGATGATTCAGTTGTTACAGTTTCTAGGGCCGGCAAATTCGATGGGAGTAAGGTAGTAAAAAGATCTGACGATCTAGGACTGGATATTGAAAAAGCACTTTTAACTTTTACATCTGTTGAGACGCTACCATCCAAAATATTGATTTATGGTTACGATAGTCAGAAACTGAAGAAACTTAAAAGCGAGCTTCTTTCTTTTTCTTGGATGTCAAAACTATCTTTCCTGCACTTTCCTAAAATTGATATTTTAGAGCAGGATTTGGAAATCAAAAGTGTTTGTTTTGCAGGAGCAAAAGAGATAAGAAGCGACGCAGCCTTATTAAGTGGTTCTGCAATCCTTAAATCCGTAGCCAAACAAATACCCGAAACTTTAAGGGAAAAAGAATTTAATGAAGACTCGGGGTTTATTGTCGGTGATGTGTTGCAAAGAGAAGTTGAAGAGACTCCTTTAGAGCACGAAATAGAAATATCTGAGCAAGTAGAGCGAAGAGACCAAATACACACCTCACAAGAAACAAACGGAAAAAGGATGAAATTTATGTTGAATACTTTTGGGCTACTGAAGTCTTTGAAAAAATTTCGTCCCAAAATCCAAATGCGAGAATAGATTTTTCACCCTTTA